>JBGAQV010000153.1:0-2812 GCA_044220505.1 Dermatophilaceae bacterium | reverse complement strand
TCACCCACGCTCCCAGCCGACCCTCAGCCCGCGGACGGCACCACCCCGACAGCCCAAGGCCCATCGGTGGATCGAGGTTAAGGTGATGGAGCGAGTGGGACCGTGGGGGTCAAGCGACACTCCCCGTCACGACTCCACATTCGCGGTCGACCAAGATTCACGAGGAGTGACCCAACCCCACCCTCGAGTCGCGCGTCACACCCGGTGACGACGGCAAGTCGGGCCGACCAGAGACGAAGCGAGGGATTGACGTGGACACTATCGAGACTCGACCCAAGACCAGGCGACTCATCGGCGCGCTGATCACCCTCCCCCTGCTGCTCTCGGCATGCACGGCCACCGGCACCACGCCCAGCGCCCCCAGCGCTGTGGCCACTTCCACCGCGGCTCGACCAGCCACCTCCACTCCGACACCGACGGTCACCGAGACCGTCGATCCGTCGGTGTCCGCCCCGACGCCCGTCGCGCCCTCGCTCCTGGCCGAAGGTGCCAGCGGCGACAAGGTGCGCGATCTCCAGGCCCGGCTGAAGCAGCTATCTCTCTACGAGGCGACCGTCGACGGCACCTACGGTCCCCAGACGACCACGGGGGTCCGCGGCTTCCAGGTGAAGAGCTCGCTGTCCGCGACCGGGGCCCTCGACCAGGCCACCTACGACGCCCTCGTCGCCGCCACGAAACAACCGAGCGCGGAGGACCTCGCGGGGCACTTGATTCCCGGTCCGGCGCTGCTCAAGCCCGGCGCCAAGGGGGCCCAGGTCCGCGACCTGCAGGCCCGGCTCAAGCAGATCGGTTGGTGGTCGGGCGACGTCACCGACACCTATGGGTCCCAGACCGAGACCGCCGTCACAGGCTTCCAGGCCAAGCGGGGCATCCCCGAGACCGGCGAAGTCGACCAGCGCACCCTCGACCGACTCCGCGCGATGACCCGCAAACCAACCTCCGACGAACTCAACAACGTCAAGCCGAAGCCGGCTGCAGGTCTCACCAGCGACGGCCTGGACCCGAGGTGCCTCACCGGGCGCGTCATGTGCGTGTCGAAGGCCACCAACAAGCTCGTGTGGGTCGTCGACGGTGTCCCCCTGGCTCGGGTCGACGTCCGCTTCGGCAGCCAAGAGCTCCCGACCCGCGAGGGCTCCTTCCGGGTCTTCCAGAAGAGCCGCGACCACGTGTCGACGCTGTATCACACCTCGATGCCCTACGCGATGTTCTTCAGCGGCGGCCAGGCGGTCCACTACTCCCCCGACTTCGCGGCACGTGGCTACAACGGCGCATCCCACGGGTGCGTCAATGTCCGCGACCTCAAGACCATCACCTGGCTGTTCGACCAGGTGAGCATCGGCGACGCGGTGATCGTGTACCGCTGACACCCTTCCCAAGAGACTGGTATGCCGTGGGCTGGGTTCCGATCGGAACCCAGCCCACGGCATACCAGTCTCTTGGGAAGGGTGTCAGCGGTACACGATCACCGCGTCGCCGATGCTCACCTGGTCGAACAGCCAGGTGATGGTCTTGAGGTCGCGGACATTGACGCACCCGTGGGATGCGCCGTTGTAGCCACGTGCCGCGAAGTCGGGGGAGTAGTGGACCGCCTGGCCGCCGCTGAAGAACATCGCGTAGGGCATCGAGGTGTGATACAGCGTCGACACGTGGTCGCGGCTCTTCTGGAAGACCCGGAAGGAGCCCTCGCGGGTCGGGAGCTCTTGGCTGCCGAAGCGGACGTCGACCCGAGCCAGGGGGACACCGTCGACGACCCACACGAGCTTGTTGGTGGCCTTCGACACGCACATGACGCGCCCGGTGAGGCACCTCGGGTCCAGGCCGTCGCTGGTGAGACCTGCAGCCGGCTTCGGCTTGACGTTGTTGAGTTCGTCGGAGGTTGGTTTGCGGGTCATCGCGCGGAGTCGGTCGAGGGTGCGCTGGTCGACTTCGCCGGTCTCGGGGATGCCCCGCTTGGCCTGGAAGCCTGTGACGGCGGTCTCGGTCTGGGACCCATAGGTGTCGGTGACGTCGCCCGACCACCAACCGATCTGCTTGAGCCGGGCCTGCAGGTCGCGGACCTGGGCCCCCTTGGCGCCGGGCTTGAGCAGCGCCGGACCGGGAATCAAGTGCCCCGCGAGGTCCTCCGCGCTCGGTTGTTTCGTGGCGGCGACGAGGGCGTCGTAGGTGGCCTGGTCGAGGGCCCCGGTCGCGGACAGCGAGCTCTTCACCTGGAAGCCGCGGACCCCCGTGGTCGTCTGGGGACCGTAGGTGCCGTCGACGGTCGCCTCGTAGAGAGATAGCTGCTTCAGCCGGGCCTGGAGATCGCGCACCTTGTCGCCGCTGGCACCTTCGGCCAGGAGCGAGGGCGCGACGGGCGTCGGGGCGGACACCGACGGATCGACGGTCTCGGTGACCGTCGGTGTCGGAGTGGAGGTGGCTGGTCGAGCCGCGGTGGAAGTGGCCACAGCGCTGGGGGCGCTGGGCGTGGTGCCGGTGGCCGTGCATGCCGAGAGCAGCAGGGGGAGGGTGATCAGCGCGCCGATGAGTCGCCTGGTCTTGGGTCGAGTCTCGATAGTGTCCACGTCAATCCCTCGCTTCGTCTCTGGTCGGCCCGACTTGCCGTCGTCACCGGGTGTGACGCGCGACTCGAGGGTGGGGTTGGGTCACTCCTCGTGAATCTTGGTCGACCGCGAATGTGGAGTCGTGACGGGGAGTGTCGCTTGACCCCCACGGTCCCACTCGCTCCATCACCTTAACCTCGATCCACCGATGGGCCTTGGGCTGTCGGGGTGGTGCCGTCCGCGGGCTGAGGGTCGGCTGGGAGCGTGGGTGA
>JBGAQV010000152.1:0-3141 GCA_044220505.1 Dermatophilaceae bacterium | reverse complement strand
CCCAACACCGACCTGAGCGCGCTTGAGCGCGAACTGCACAGTGCGACCTTCCGATCGGGGTTCGCAGCCGTCGAGGCTGACGATGCCGACGATGACGAGGAGGACGAGTGGGCGACGGAGGACGACTCCGACACCGACTCGGTGTACGACGACTACGGGAAGTGGGCCTCGGGGCAGCGATGAGCTGACCAGCCTCCTACCGACCTCACTGCGTCTCTCGCAGAAGCCACAGGGCTGTTCCGCAGCCCCATCGGCGCTGTGCCGCGCCCGTATGCCGGTGCGCCGGCTCAGCGGGCGAATTCCCCGACGATCTGGACGGTGCCGCCGTCGACCCCCTTGGCACCATGCACGACCTCGTATGCCGGGTCGACCGGTGCGTTCTCGGCGCCGGTCACCTCGCCGAGCAGCCACGCCGCGATGCCGCGCGACCGGCATACCGCAATCGCCGCACCGGACTGCGCCGCCGGCAGCACGGCAACGAAACCCACCCCCATGTTGAGGGTGCGTTCCAGGTCGAGGGCCGGAACTCGGCCGAGCTCGCCGATGGTGCGGAACACCGCGGGCGGGGACCACGACGCGCGGTCGACGCGCGCGAAGACGCCCTGTGGGAGCACCCGCGCGAGGTTGGCCGCGAGCCCGCCGCCAGTGACGTGGCTGAGCGCGTGGATGTCGATGCCGGGGGTGCGGATCAGCGCGAGCAGGTCTGCGGCGTAGACCCGCGTCGGCGTGAGGAGCTCCTCGCCGAGGGTGTGCCCGAAGTCGGCCACGTGCCGGTCGAGCGACCACCCGGCGGCGGCGATGACTCGGCGCACCAGGGAGAAGCCGTTGGAGTGCAACCCCGAGGAGGTCAGCGCGATGACCGCGTCGCCAGGCTGCACCCGATGCGGGCCGATGATGTCGGCGTAGTCGACGACGCCAGTGGCTGCGCCCGCCACGTCGTATTCCTCCGGCTCCAGCAGCCCAGGGTGCTCGGCGGTCTCACCGCCGATGAGGGCGACACCTGCTTGCTCGCACGCCGCGGCGATGCCCCCGACGATCGCGGCGATGCGCTCCGGGACGACCTTGCCGGTGGCGATGTAGTCGGTCATGAAGAGCGGCTCGGCTCCGCAGACGACGATGTCGTCGACGACCATGCCGACCAGGTCGAAGCCGATCGTGTCGTGCCGGTCCAGGGCCTGGGCGATGGCGACCTTGGTGCCCACGCCGTCGGTCGAGGTCGCCAGCACGGGGCGGGCCATCCGGGCCAGCACGCTCGCGTCGAAAAGCCCGGCGAAACCGCCCAGCCCACCGAGCACCTCGGGCCGCTGCGCCCGGCGCACCGACTCCTTCATCAGCTCGACGGCCTTGTCGCCGGCCTCGACGTCGACTCCTGCCGCGGCATACGTGATGGGGCCTTGCACCTGATCGCCAGTCACGCAGGCCACTGTATGCCGTGCCCGTCAGGGCAGGCGCAGGGCGTTCTCGGCGCCGCCGGAGACCCCGAGCGCCACGCCCTCGACGTCGCGGACGAAGCCGGTCGGTTCGGGGTCGACGTGGCGCTTGGACGGGGACAGATCGACCGGAAGGGTTTCGAACAGGTGCTTGCCGATCCGGCCGTCCTCGGGCAAGGGCACTGGGTAGGAGCCGGTGAAGCAGGCTGTGCACAACCGCTTGGCACCTTGCTCGGTCGCGTCGATCATCCCGTCGAGGGAGATATAGCCCAGCGAGTCGGCCCCGATCGAGGCGCGGATTTCCTCGACCCCCAGTCCGGTGGCGATGAGCTCGGCCCGGGTCGCGAAGTCGATGCCGTAGAAGCACGGCCAGTGCACCGGTGGCGAGGAGATCCGCACGTGCACCTCCGCGGCCCCTGCCTCACGCAACATGCGCACCTGGGCCCGCTGGGTGTTGCCCCGCACGATCGAATCGTCCACGACGACAAGGCGTTTGCCCTTGATGGTGTGGGCGAGGGGATTGAGCTTGAGCCGAATACCCAACTGCCGCAACGTTTGTGAGGGCTGGATGAAGGTCCGCCCGACATAGGCGTTCTTGACGAAGCCCTGCCCGAACGGGATCCCGGACTGCTGGGCATAACCGACCGCTGCCGGCACCCCCGAGTCGGGCACCCCGATGACGAGGTCGGCCTCGACCGGGTGCTCGATGGCCAGCCGGGCGCCCATCGCGACCCGCGCCTCGTGGACCACGCGCCCGCGGATGACCGCGTCCGGCCGAGCCAGGTAGACGTATTCGAAGATGCAGCCTTTCGGCTCGGGCTCGGCGAAATGGTGCGAGCGCAGCCCGTCCTCGTCGATGACGAGCAACTCACCGGGTTCGATTTCGCGGATGACCGCGGCGCCGACGGTCTGCAGCGCGGCGGTCTCCGAGGCGATGACCCAGCCGCGGTCGAGCCGGCCCAGTGCGAGCGGACGAATCCCGTGCCGGTCGCGGGCGGCATACAGGCTGTGTTCGTCCATGAAGACGAAACAGAAGGCGCCCCGCAGCCGGGGCAGCACGTCGAGCGCGGTGGCTTCCAGCGATCGGTCGGGATCGGACAGCAGCGCGGTGACCAGGGCCGTGTCGGTGGTGTTGCCGCGGCCGAGTTCGCCGGGGTGCCGGTCGGGGTCGCCATGCCGCTCGGCGACGAGCTCGCGCAACTCGGCGGAGTTGATGAGGTTGCCGTTGTGGGCCAGGGCCACCGTCGTCGTGTCGGTGCCGCCGAGGGTGGGCTGGGCGTTCTGCCAGGTCGACCCACCCGTCGTGGAATAGCGGCAGTGCCCGATCGCCACGTGCCCGGTGAGCGAGGCCAGCGCGCCCTCGTCGAAGACCTGGCTGACCAGCCCCATGTCCTTGTAGACGAGCACCTTCTGGCCGTCACCGGTCGCGATGCCGGCCGACTCCTGGCCGCGGTGCTGGAGGGCATAGAGCCCGAAGTAGGTGAGCTTGGCGACTTCCTCGCCCGGCGCCCACACACCGAACACCCCACAGGCGTCCTGCGGTGCCTTCTCCCCCGGCAGGAGGTCGTGGGTCAGTTTCCCGTCGCCGCGTGCCACGGGCGCGATTCTCCCACAGGTATGCCGGGCCCCTCCCGCCCCGCCCCAGCCGGCTCGCCCTCTGCCGCTCAAGCTGCTAGTTCGACGTGGAGCGAGGTGTCCTGATCTGACCCGT
>JBGAQV010000151.1:0-3892 GCA_044220505.1 Dermatophilaceae bacterium | reverse complement strand
ATTCCCGGTCTCGACCTACCCATCATCCAGGCGCCGATGGCCGGCGTGCAGGACAGCGCGCTGGCGCTGGCTGTCTGCGAGGCCGGCGGGCTCGGGGTCGCCAGCGGTCACCACGCCGCCCGGTTCAGCGCGGGGGCGCCCGGGGTTCTCCACGGCGCGTTCACCTATGTCATGCAGGACGACGACGGGCAGACCGTCGAGTCGCACTCGGTGTCGGCCGGCCTGGACTACCCCAGCGTCGGGCCCGAGCACGCGTACCTGCTCGAGACCGGGCGCGCCGAGTACCGCCCCGTCGACGACGATGCGGCGATGGAGGCCTTCTCGCTGCTGTGCCGCACCGAGGGGATCATCCCCGCGCTCGAGTCGGCGCACGCCTTGGCCGGCGCGATGACGGTCGGCCGCGAGCTGGGCCCGGATGCGGTGATCCTCGTCAGCCTCTCCGGGCGCGGCGACAAGGACGTCCACACCGCCGCCGCGTGGTTCGGCCTGCTCCCCGAGGGGACCCGGTCGTGACCGCCGTCGCGCAGACCCTCGCGGCGTGCCGGGCCCAGGGCCGTGCGGCTCTCATCGGCTATCTCCCGGTCGGCTACCCCGACCTCGCCGGCTCGGTCGACGCGATGCGGGCCATGGTCGAGGCCGGGGTCGACATCGTCGAGGTCGGCGTCCCCTACTCGGACCCGCTCATGGACGGCCCGGTCATCCAGCACGCCGCGGAGGTGGCGCTGGCCGGGGGGACGAAGGTGACCGACGCCTTCACCGCGACCGCGGCCTTGGCCGAGGTCGGTGCGCCGTCGGTCGTCATGACCTACTGGAACCTCGTGCTGCGCCGCGGCGTCGAGCGCTTCGCCGCAGATCTCGCCGCGGTCGGCGGCTCGGGCCTGATCACCCCCGACCTCATCCCCGACGAGGCAGGGGAGTGGCTGGCCGCCTCGGACCGGCACGGGCTCGACCGGGTCTTCCTCGTCGCGCCCAGCTCGACCACCGAGCGCCTCGCCTCGGTGACCGCCGCGTGCCGGGGCTTCGTCTACGCGGCGTCGACCATGGGGGTCACCGGAGCCCGCACCAGCGTGGGCCAGGCCGCCGAGGGCCTGGTCCGGCATACCCGTGAAGTCACCGACCTACCGGTGTGCGTCGGGCTGGGAGTCTCCACCGGCGCCCAGGCACGGCAGGTCGGGGAGTATGCCGATGGCGTCATCGTCGGGTCGGCGCTGGTGCGATGCCTGGTCGATGCCGTGGACCGGGCCGAAGGACTGGACAGGATCCGCGTGCTCGTCAGCGAGCTCGCCGAGGGTGTGAGGAGCTCCCGATGACCGAATCCCCGCAGCGCAAGAGCCCGATGCCACTCGTCCTTGGCCTCGCCGTTGCCCTGGTGTGCGCCCTGGGCGCGGTCTGGGTCTCGGCCCGTCCGTCCGACAACGGCGGCGGGGCCGGCGCGAAGCCGTCCACGACGGTCTCGGCACCGGACGCCGGCACGGCGACCCCGACCGCGGCCGGCACCACCGGGCCTGCCGGGCAAGGACCCACACCCAAGGGGGCCACCTCGCTCGGCAGCGCCGTCCTCGTCCACGACGCGCCCGCCCGCGCCGCGGCGGTCACCCTCTTCGTCGACCCGCAGTGCCCGATCTGCGCGAAGTTCGAGTCGATCTTCGGCAAGGAGATCAGCGATCTGGCCGCCAAGGGGACCATCTCGGTGTCGTACCACGTGATGTCCTTCCTCGACCGCAACCTCAAGAACGACTCCTCGGCCCGTGGCGCGAACGCAATGTTCTGCGCGGCCGACGCGGGGAAGATGGGCGAGTACGTCCAGGCCCTCATGGCCGGACAGCCGGCTCAGGAGGGCGACGGCTTCACCGACGCCGCACTGACCCAGTTCGCGACCACCGCGGGCATCAGCGGGGACGCCCTGGCCACCTTCTCGTCCTGTCTGACCGGCCGCACGTATGCCGCCCAGGTCGCCGCGTCCGAGGCGTCGGCCGAGGCTGCGGGGGTTCGGGGCACGCCAACGGTCATGGTCGACGGAAAGGTGATGGACCTGGGGGCCCTCACGGCGGACAACCTCGCAGAGCTCATCGCGGCGGCGCACAAGTGACGGCCGGCTGGGCGACGGCGCTGGCGCCCGTGCCGGGGCTGCCATTCCTCCCCGCCGAGATCCCGTCCCCGACCGTGGGGGTGTGGAACCTCGGGCCGATCCCGATCCGGGCCTACGCGATGTGCATCCTCGCCGGGATCGTCGTGGCGGTCTGGGTGGCGGGGCGTCGGCTCGCCGACCGTGGCGTCTCCTCCTCGCTCGCGCTGGACATCTCCGGCTGGGCCGTCCCGTTCGGCATCGTCGGCGGGCGGCTCTACCACGTCATCACCTCGCCCCAGCTGTACTTCGGGCCGGGCGGCAACCCCATGGGCGCCTTCGCGATCTGGGAGGGTGGCCTAGGCATCTGGGGGGCGATCGCCTTGGGGTCGGTCGGTGCCCTCATCGGCTGTCGGCGCCACGGGGTCCCGTTCACGGCCTTCCTCGATGCCGCGGCGCCGGGTGTTCTCATCGCCCAGGCCATGGGCCGCTGGGGGAACTACTTCAACAACGAGATCCATGGCGATGTCACCGACCTGCCCTGGGGCCTGAAGGTCTACCAGTGGGACCAAGGCGCCGGCCACGCGGTGCTCGACGCCTCGGGCAACCCGCACGTCCTCGGGGTCTTCCACCCCACCTTCCTCTACGAGTCGCTGTGGTGCCTGCTCCTGGCGCTGGCCCTGGTGCTCCTTGACCGGCGGACCCGGCTGGCGCCGGGCCAGGTCTTCGCCCTCTACGTCATGGGCTACCCGCTGGGTCGCGGAGTCATCGAGCTCATGCGCACCGACGACGCGAACCACATCCTCGGCCTGCGGGTCAATGTGTGGACCTCGATCCTGGTCTTCCTGCTCGGGGCGTGGCTCTTCCTTCGGGCCCGCCGCACGCCGTCCCAAGAGCCGGACAAGGTGTCTCAAAATACGGAATAGCGGGATGGCGGCAGACCGGCCCCTGCATGCTCGGATATCCTGCGAGTGCCGCTGGCCGCCGTCGCCCAGCTCTCGCTGCAGCCCAGAGAAGACGACCAGAGGACGGTGATCGCACGTGGCCTCGAGCCCGCTTCCGCTGTTCTCGACACGCCCGGCCGATATCGGCCTCTACCGTGCCGAGAACGAGCGTGACGCCTGCGGAGTCGCGATGGTCGCCACCTTGCGCGGCACTCCCGGCCACGACATCGTCGCCCAGGGCCTCACCGCACTGCGCAACCTCGACCACCGCGGTGCCACGGGCGCGGATCCCACCGTCGGTGACGGTGCCGGCATCCTCACCCAGGTCCCCGACAACTTCTTCCGCTCCGTCTTCACCGGGGTCCGCCTCCCGGTCGCCGGTGCCTACGCCGTCGGTATGGCCTTCCTGCCCATCGACCCGGACGAGCGCGCCGAGGCCGTGGCCGCCATTGAGCGGATCGCCGCCGAGGAGTCGCTCACGGTCTGTGGCTGGCGGGATGTCCCGGTCGCCGCCGACCTCGTCGGCGAGGTGGCCCGGTCGTGCATGCCGCACTTCGCCCAGCTGGCCGTCCGTTCGGCGATCGGTCGGCAGGTCGGCGCCGGCCTGGACCGGCTCGCCTTCCGGCTGCGCAAGCGCGCCGAGCACGAGACCGGCGTCTATTTCGCCTCGTTGTCCTGTCGCACCGTCGTCTACAAGGGGATGCTGACGACCGCCCAGCTCGAGCCCTTCTTCCCGGACCTGTCCGACCCGCGCTTCGTCAGTGAGCTCGCCCTGGTTCACTCGCGGTTCTCGACCAACACCTTCCCGTCCTGGCCGCTGGCCCACCCGTACCGCCTCATCGCCCACAACGGCGAGATCAACACGGTCAAGGGCAACCGCAAC
>JBGAQV010000150.1:0-3971 GCA_044220505.1 Dermatophilaceae bacterium | reverse complement strand
GGTCGCCTCGTTGCGGAGGGTCTTCGGCGCTGCGCTGCCGTGGGTGCTGGCCTCCTCGAGTCGCGAGGTGCTGCAGGCTGGACCGGATGTCGCCTCGCTGGAACGGCGGGCCGACGCCGTGGCCGACGAGCTACGCAGTTTCGGGCGGTGAGCTGCCTCGGCGGGTCGCCGGCACCACCACATTGTCGATGAGCCGGGTGCGCCCGAACCGCACGGCCAGGGACAACAGCGCCCCGTGCTCCAGGTCGATCGCAGCCAACTCCGCGAGCGAGTCGGGGTCGGCCACGCTGACGTAGTCGATCTCGGCCCTGGGCTCATCAACGATGATCTGCGCCATGAGCCGCCGCAACGCGTGCGCATCGAGCTCGCCGCCCTCCGCGGCCTGGCGCGCGGTGTTCAATGCCCGGTACAACACACTGGCAGAGGCCCGTTCGGCGCCCGACAGGTAAGTGTTGCGACTGCTCATCGCCAGCCCGTCGCTCTCTCGGACCGTCGGACCGACGACGACCTCGAGCGGCAGCGCCAGGTCGTGGGCCATCCGTTGGATGACCCGCACCTGCTGGGCATCCTTCTGACCGAAGTAAGCCTTCGTGGGGGAGACCGCCCCGAAAAGCACGGCCACCACCGTCGCGACGCCGGTGAAGTGACCTGGCCGCCGAGCCCCCTCGAGCACGTCGGTGATGCCGCCGACCGTCACGGTGGTCGCGAATCCCGGGGGGTAGACGTCCTCGACACCAGGAGTCCACACCAGATCGGCACCGGCAGCACGCAGGAAGCGCAGGTCGCGGTCGAGATCGCGGGGGTAGGCCGACAGGTCTTCCTCGGGCCCGAACTGCGTCGGGTTGACGAAGATGGACACCGCAGCAGCGCCGCACTCCTGCTTGGCCAGCCGGACCAAGGACAGGTGCCCCTCGTGGAGATAGCCCATCGTGGGCACCAACCCCAGCCGCGGGAATCCGGCTCGGGCAGCGCGCAGTTCGCGCCGCGTGGTCACGACCTTCACGGCATACCTCCGGCTGGTGGGGTCGCCTGACCCGCCGGAGCGCTCCGGACGACGCCCGGGACATCCGCCAGCGCCTCCTGCAGCACCTCGGGCGCCATCGACGCGGTCTGCGCGGCGGTGGGGAAGCTGCGATCGCGCACCTGTGCGGCGAACTCGTCCAATGCCGCCACCGCGGCGTCTGCGAGGTGTGCAAAGCGACGGGTGTGCCGTGGGACGAGTTCGTCGTAGAGGCCCAGCACGTCGTGCCAGACCTGGACCTCACCGTCGCACTCCGCACCTGCGCCGATGCCGATCGTGGGGACGCGCAGCCGGGCCGTGATGGCCTGGGCCAAGGCCCCGGGGACGAGCTCCAGGACGATGGCCCACACGCCCGCCTCTTGGATGGCCAGGGCGTCGAGGACGAGCCGACGTGCTGCGGCGGCATCCCGCCCCTGCACCCGCAGCCCGATCTGATGCACCGACTGGGGCGTGAAGCCCAGATGCCCCATAACGGGGATGCCCGCATCGACCAGTCGCCGGATCGTCGGCGCCAGCGTCGCGCCGCCTTCGAGCTTGACCGATTGGGCGCCGCCCTCGGCCATGAGCCGCCCGGCATTGCGCAAGGCGTCCTCGGTAGTGGCGTAGCTGAGGAAGGGCAGGTCGGCGACGATCAACGGTTTGGAGCAGCCCCGCACCACGGCGCGAGTGTGGTACAGCACGTCGTCCACCGTCACGGGGAGCGTCGAATCACGGCCTTGCACCACCATTCCCAGCGAATCTCCGACGAGGATGAGTGGGATACCGACTCGGTCGGCGATGCGGGCGCTGGTGTAGTCGTAGGCGGTGATCATCGGGATCCGCACGCCTTCCGCTCGCATTCGGTGGATCGAGGCGATGCTCGCGCGCATCCGGTCACCTATCCTGGTAGGTCACGTCACGAGGCGAGCCGTCGGTCGACCCACCCAGCAACTCCAGCATCTCATCGTGGCGCGCCGGCGCGAGTTGTCGTGCAACGAGTCTGAGGGTGGCCCGTCCCAGGACCTGGTAGACGGCCATGGTCTCGGGATCGGTCGACAGCGCGGCCAGATGGGCGCGGATGGTGCCCACGTCGCCTCGCACGAGGGGCCCGGTGAGTCCCTCGGGCAGACCGGAGTCCTCGAGCGCGTCGATCGCGCTGCGTGCCAGCGGGACGAGTGCCTGCAGCGCCTCCTGCGGTGCCAGGCCGCAGCCGGTGAGCAGTTCGGCCGCCTGCCCCAGCAGGCCGACGACGCTGTTGGACCCCAGAACCGCGGCGGCGTGGTAGCGCCCCTTGGCGTCCTCGGGAAGCAGTCGGGGTACGCCGCCCACGGCGCGGGAAAGCATGGCGAGCACGGTGCGCAGGCCGTCGTCGTCGGTGGTGATGGCCCACGTCGCCCCGTAGCGTAGCTCGGTGTCGGGTCGGGGAATCGCCAGAAGCGGGTGCCAGGAACCCACTGGAACGCCGGCCGCGCCCATCGCCGCCAGGCTGCTGAGGTCGGTGGCTCCCGAGCAGTGCACGATGGCCAAGTTGGCCCGACGGCGCGCTGTCGGCAGGAGGTCGGCAAGTCGGTGCGCCACCGCGGCGATCTGCTGGTCGGGCACCGTGACGAGGACGAGATCGCTGCGACCCAGCAGCTCCACGGGGGTGATCGCATCGATTCCCAGGCGAGCGGCGGCCGCTGCTACACGATCCGGGTCTCGGCCCGCGATCCCGCTGAGGTCGACGCCGGCTGCTGCGAGGGCTCGAGTCACCGACTGGCCCACCCGGCCCGGACCGAGCACACCGATCCGCGGCAGGCCGTCCGGCCCTGGCCGCGGCCCCACGCCAAGAGTCATGGCTCATGCTCCCATTCGGCCCGATGACCTCCACCCGGCAGCAACACCCCTGCGGCTGTCGTTGCGTGCCTGGTGGGGCCTGGGTAGGTTCGTCTTCGATGATCGACCGACCCGCAGGAGTGTGACGTGGCTCTTCCCGAGCTGACCCCGCAAGAGCGTGCGGCTGCGCTGGAGAAGGCCGCCCAGGCCCGGCGTGAGCGGGCCGCCGTGAAGAACCGGCTCAAGATGTCGCGCGGCTCGCTGGGTCAGGTCATCGCCGAGGGCAAGGACAACCCAGTCATCGGCAAGATGAAGGTCTCCGCACTCCTGGAGGCGATGCCTGGCATCGGCAGAGTGCGGGCCAGCCAGATCATGGCCGAGGTCGGGATCTCGGAGTCCAGGCGGGTCCGCGGGCTGGGCATCAACCAGACCTCCGCCCTCGTCGCCCGATTCGACGGGTCGTGAGCGCCGCCCAGGCGCCGCAGACCCTCCACGAGCCGCGTCTCGTGGTGCTGGCCGGGCCGACCGCGGTCGACAAGGGGACGGTCTCGGCATACATCCGCACGCACTTCCCGCAGGTCTACCTCTCGGTGTCGATGACCACCCGGCCCCCGCGCCCCGGTGAGGTCGACGGCGTGCACTACCACTTCGTGGCGCCCCAGGAGTTCGACCGGCTCATCGCGGCGGGGGAGTTTCTCGAGTATGCCGTCGTGCACGGCCGCGCGAAATATGGCACCCCGCGCGGCCCGGTCGAGCGCGCCCTCGCCCTCGGCCAGCCCGCGTTGCTGGAGATCGACCTGCAGGGTGCTCGCCAGGTCCGCGAGACCATGCCCGAGGCCATGTTCGTCTTCCTTTCCCCGCCGAGCTGGGACGAACTCGTCCGCCGTCTGGTCGGCCGGGGCACCGAGGATGCGGCCGAGCGCGAGGTCCGGCTCGAGACCGCGCGCCGCGAGTTGGCGGCTGCCGACGAGTTCGACCGGGTCATCGTCAACGACGATGTTCGTCGGGCCAGTGAGGAACTCGTATCATTGATGGATTGGCGCCCATCGGCGCTCTAGAAGCCTGCCCCCGATCGAAGCGAGACCTCGACGTGTCCGGAACCGTGGCCAACCCCATCGGGATCACCAACCCGCCCATCGACGACCTGCTGCGCGCC
>JBGAQV010000014.1:0-40279 GCA_044220505.1 Dermatophilaceae bacterium | reverse complement strand
GCCGCGGCCTTGGCGTCCTTGGCGCCGGCGGCGGGCTTCGCACCGGCCGCGGGCTTGGCGCCGGCAGCGGCTTCCTCGCCCTCGGGCTTCTTGGCGGTGAGCACTTCGGGCTCGGCCGGGCCTGCGTGGCGGTCAACTCCGGCACCTCCGGACTCCACCTGGGTCTGCTGTCCAGCGGCGTCACAGCCGGTGACGAGGTCATCGTGCCCTCGTTCACCTTCGCTGCGACGGCCAACTCCGTGGCTCTCACCGGTTCCACGCCGGTCTTCGCCGACATCGAGCCGGACACCTTCTGTCTCGACCCGGCATCGGTCGAGGCGGCGATCACCGAGCGCACCGTCGGCATCATGCCGGTCCACCTCTACGGCCACCCGGCCTCGATGGGGCCGCTGCGCGAGCTCGCCGACCGGCGCGGCCTCAAGCTCTTCGAGGACGCCGCCCAGGCCCACGGCGCGTCCCTCGACGGCACTCCCGTCGGAGCGTTCGGCCAGTTCGCGATGTTCTCGCTCTACCCCACGAAGAACATGACCTCTGGCGAGGGCGGCATGGTCTCGGTGGCTGACGCTCACACCGAGCGGATGATGCGGCTCTACCGCAACCAGGGCATGGAGCGCCAATACGAAAACGAGGTTGTCGGCTTCAACACCCGGATGACCGATATCCACGCGGCGATCGGTCGCGCCCAGCTGCTCAAGGTCGACGCTTGGACGGCCACCCGGCAGGCCAACGCGGCCTTCCTGTCGGCCAACCTGCAGGGCGTCACGCCCCCGCCGGTGCGTGCCGGCGCCGTGCACGTCTACCACCAGTACACGATCCGGGTGCCCCAGGACCGCGACGGCCTCGCAAAGGCGCTGCGCGAGGAGTATGCCGTGGGGTCGGGGATGTTCTACCCCGTGCCCAACCACCGGTTGGCCCCGTTCGGGCATGACTTCGACCTGCCCCAGACCGAGCAGGCGGCGAAGGAGTGCTTGTCGCTGCCGGTGCACCCGTCGCTGACCCAGGCCGACCTGGAGCGGATCGTCACGGCGGTCAACGCGCTGGCCAAGGCTGGTGCTTGATGGCCATCTTGCGGGCCGGCCTGGTCGGGCTGGGCATGATGGGCCGACACCACGCCCGGGTGCTAGGGTCCCTCGAAGGTGTCGAACTCGTCGCGGTCGCCGACCCGGGCGGTGACGTCCACGGCGCCGCTGGCGGACGTGAGGTGCTGCGCACCGTGGAGGAGCTCGTCGCGAAGGGCGTGGACTACTGCGTCGTCGCGGCCCCCACGGGGCTGCACGAAGAGATCGGCCTCGTGCTGGCCGAGGCGGGCGTGCACACCATGCTCGAGAAGCCACTGGCCTCGGATGTCGCCGGCGCTCGGCGCCTTGCCGAGGCGTTTGGCAGCCGCGGGCTCGTCGGAGCTGTCGGCCACATCGAGCGCTACAACCCCTCGCTGCAGCGGGCCCGGGCCATGATCGCCGACGGTCATCTGGGGACGATCCTGCAGATCGTCACTCGGCGCCAGGGCCCGTTCCCGGGGCGGATCGCTGACGTGGGGGTGGTCAAGGACCTCGCCACCCACGACATCGACCTCACATCGTGGGTCGCGCAGCGCCCGTTCGAGCTGGTTGCTGCCCAGGCGGCATACCGAAGCGGTCGTGCCCACGAAGACCTCATTGCTATCACCGGGCGCCTGGAAGGTGGCACGGTGACGTCGCACCTGGTCAACTGGCTCTCGCCGATGAAGGAACGGGTCACCGTCATCACTGGAGAGCACGGCGCGTTCGTGTGTGACACGTTGACTGCCGACCTCACCTACTACGCCAACGGGACGACCGCACGGGCCTGGGACGAGGTGGCGAACTTCCGCGGGGTCTCGGAGGGTGATGTGGTGCGTTACGCCATCGCCAAGCCGGAACCTCTGCGCACCGAGCACGAGGCATTCCGTAACGCGGTCCAGGGCAAGGAATCTGACATCGTCACCCTCGAGCAGGGGGTGCGGATCGTCGAGGTTGCCGAAGCCGTGCTCGAGGCTGCGGCCTCCGGCCAGGTCGTCCGACTCTCGGCCTGAGCCTAAGCGGATCTCGGCTCTCGGTTACCGGCGTCGGGTCCAGGGTCGACTCAGGCGGCGCCTCGGCCGGGCCGCAGCATCGAGGATATCGGTGAGCTGCGCGGCAGCCGACGAGCGCGAGTAGCGGGTGGTGACGATCTCGCGACCGGCCGCGCCCCAGGCGCGACGTTGTTCATCGCTGGCGTGCGCGACGTCGGCGAGGCACTGTCCGAGCTCGGAGAACGACCCCAGCCGTCCGGCTTCGCCGTCGGTGACCACGGCCCTCAGCCCGTCAGCGCAGTTGCTCACCAGTGGTAGGCCGGCGGCGAAGTAGTCGAACACCTTGTTCGGGGAGAGCCCCTGGGAGAGCAGGTCCCACGGGGCAAGCACATGGATGCCGATATCGCAGGCGGCCAGGAGCTGGACAAGCTCGGACCTCGGCACGGGAGAACGGAACTCGACGTTCGTGAGCCCCTCGCGGCGAGACCGATCAAGGAGCGCTTCCCGCTCGGCCCCAGCACCGATGAGCACGAAATTGACCTCGGGCAGCTTTGCGGCCGCGTCGAGCACCTGACCCAGCCCATTCGCAGGGCCGTGCGCGCCGGCATACACGGCCGTGATCCCCGTGATGCCGAGTTGCTTGCGCAGGGCTTCGCGTTCGGTCGCGCTCGGGAGGTCGGCGACCTCGGTGCCATTGGGCACGACGTGGACCTTGTCGGCCGGCACGCCGAGCGCGGCGAAATGCTCCTCCCATCCCTGAGTCACGACGACCAACTGAGCGGCCCGGTGGTAGAGGAACCGCTCGAGCCACTGCAGCACCCGGTGGATGGTGCTTCCGCGGCGCAGGTTGCCCGACGCCACGATCGACTCGGGCCACAGGTCGCGGATCTCCACGACGAGGGGCACCCGGCGCACGAGTGAGACGAGGTAGCCTGCGACCGGTGCCAACAGGTGCGGCGAGGAGGCGAAGACCAAGCCCAGGCGCTTGGTCATCAGCCCGATGCGCGCCGCTCGGGCCCCGAACACGACCCATCCCCACATCCGCTTGGGTCCATTGCCCTGGTATGCCGGGACGTCCACCAGTCGGAACAGCGGGTCCGTCGTGGTGAAGACTGCTTGCGAGTAGTGGTCCCGACTTGCCGAGACGATGACCGGATCCCAGCCCTGGACCCGGCTGAAGAGTTCGGCGTTGCGGGTCAGGCCCCATTGGGTCCGCGGCATCGCGAACTGGTTGATGACGAGAACGACCGGCCATCCCGACCTGGCCATGACGGCACCGGGTCCCGCGGCAACCACTAGACCTTCACCCTGGCCGCGGCGCCATGCTTGGCCGGGGACACCGCGAGGACCCCTGCGAGGGAGGCCCCAGCTGCGGTCACCGCCCGAGCAGCGGCGACCAGGCCGCCCGCCGAGTCAGCCCCGAGTCGTGCGGTGAGCAGCACGGGCCCTTCGACGGCCGGGGCGCCGTTGGCCGGGCTGCTCGTAGGCGGCAGGAAGCGCAGCGTCGTGCCGGCTCCCGCGGCAGCGCGCAGACGTTCCATCTCGGCGTCGGTGTAAGCCGGCCCGGCAGGCATCAGGTTGACGGTGCCTTGGGCGCCCAGGCGTGAGATCAGCGCAGCGACGGGCCATCCCATGGAGGTGCTGTCATAGGTAGCGGCCAGGCTGCCCGAGCCGAGCACCGTGTCAACGTCCTCGGGGTAGCGCAAGGTGCGGTTTCGCAACGCGAGGATCCCGAGCAAGGCCGCTGCGATAGCGCCGAAGGCCAAGGCGAACATGATGATGGTCGAGGTGACCGAGTTGGACGACGAGACGACCTTCACCGTGGGCTCGGCCGGTTGCCGTGTCGCAGCCTGTTCCAAGATGGCCCGGTCCGACTGCAGGTCGGCGAGCCGACCCAACACCGAGACGGTTGCGGCGTCTTGGGACGCGCTCCCGTTGGGACCCAATCCCGCCATGATGGTGGAGATAGCGGCATCGAGCGTCTTGAGGCCCAGCGCAGCCTGAGCCTTCACATAATCGGAGTGCACCCTGACGAGCTCGCCGGCATACGCCCTGGCCGCTGTCTCGGCCTGGGTTGCCGAACCGGCAGTCACCCGCAAAGTGACGGAGGAGTTGTCGGTCGCGGTGGTCGTCACGACGGCCGACCCGGCAACGGCATCCCCGAGGCGACGCGTGGTCTCGTCAGAGGTCAGTGAGGCGACGAGCGAGTCCAGGGGGAGTTTGACGTCCACGACCCGTCCCAGGACGTTCATTGCCGCAAGCGTCGGGACCGGCACCCGGGTCTCTGCGGTGGCCGCATTGCCCTTTTGGCCCATGGAAAGCGCCAGAAGCGACCCGATCACCATGGCGGCCACCACGACCCACCAGCGTCGCAGGATCGCAGACGCCACACGTCGGAGGTCGTTCGATGCGTTCGTGTTCATGGAAGGTGCTCCTCTACGGCCAGACGGGGATGCAGGTGCTGAGGGGGACAGGACGGGGAGGTTCGTCGTGGAGAGCCGATACCGCATGGGCCACAGGCTCACCAGGCAGACCGCGCCCGGGATGAGGACGAGTTCGATCGCGACACTGCGCAGCGACTCCGGCCCGGACCGGAGCACGGTGACTGGCACCCCGGCTGCCGGCAGGATCGCGGCCGGCAGCGCGAAGGCCGAGCGCACCCAGCCCCCGGCTGAGCGGCTGAGCAGATGGAGGCCGACGAGCACCAGACCGAACGACAGGGCGGCAAGCACCACTCCCCAGGGACCGACTCGCAGCCACCAACCGGCGATGTAATGCAGCGTGAAGACCTGGTCTTCGGGTGCCTGGACGAGATCGGTGTAGACGGCGTAGCTGTTCGGTGCCAGGGGGTCACGCGGGAGACTGGGCTGTCGGATCACTCCGTACAACGCCATGTGCGCGGCCAACTTCTCGTTGCTGGCCAGCATCTGGGTGAAGACGTTGCCGATGGACGAGAGGTTGCTGATGACGCTCGCGACGACCGCCCCGGGGCTGGAGATGCTGCCACCGCGAGAAATGCCGATGGTGCCGATGGTGATGACCCCGGCCAGCGACAACAACCCGAATCGGGCCGCGAGCGGACGTCGCTCGCTCTTGGAGGCCGGCAGGAATCGCCACGAGACCCACCCGACGGCCAAGGCGGTCATGATGAGCAGCGGCGCGGCACGGTTACCGAGCAGGGTGTTCTCGCCCAGCCCCTCAGCGGCGAGACCCAGGTATGCCGCCCACACCAGGATGCGCGCCCTCGCCGAGTACACCTCACGGGAAACCCGGAAGCTCAACCACACGGCCAAGCCACACGCCAAGGAATACCCGGAGATGATGTTGAGGTACTGGTAGATCCGCAGCACTCCTGCGGTTTCGCCGCGAACGATGCGGGTCGCCATATAGAGACTCTCGCCACCACTGGAGCGGACCAGGTAGCCGACGATCGCGATCTTGGCGGCTGTCCCGGCACCGACGATCGCGAGCATGGTGACATGGGAGAAATGCCGGGCCAGGTGGTCCCAGCTCGCCAGTGTCTTCCTCCGGTCGACGTCGCGACCGGTGAGTGCCCAGTAGGTGAGAACCGCGCCGAGCATGAAGATCGCGTAGCTCATGAGGGTGACCGAGTAGTCCCCGTCGGGATACACGATGAAGAGCCGGTCCTCGATGTAGCTGGACACCAAGCCACCGGCCTCGCGCTTGGCCAACAACAACGGGATGGCCCCGACCACGGACCAGTATGCCGTCAGCACGAGGATCACCAGGATTCCCGGATCACGCGTCCTCGCCACCGCCAGCAGGGTCCACAGGCCGAAGGCGGTCAAGGTCAGCAGAATGCCGACGACGAGGACATCGGCGAAGGTCACCGCGGGTCCGCGCACTTCGTGAGTTCGGCGATCGCTTTCGCCGTCGACCGGAGGTCGAACTCGCCGGCGACCCGCTCTCGGGCGGCCACTGTCATATTGTGAGTCGCAGCCGGGTCATCCTGGAGCCGCGCGACTGCCTCACGCAGTTGGCCGGGGTCGCGGTGCTCGACGAGGACCCCGCACCCCGGCAGGACGAGAGTGGGGATGGACCCGGTGGTTGTGGAGACGACCGGGCAACCGTTGGACATGGCCTCGATGAGCACGACGGGTATCCCCTCTTCCTGGCCGTCGTCCGCCTTGATGCTCGGCAGGACGAAGATGGGCCGCTCGGAGCGCAAGAACGCACGCAGCGACTCCAAGGGAACAATCCCGTGCAGGGTGACGTGGTCGGTCAGCTCCAGCCGAGCGATGTCCGACTCCAGGGCGCCACGCAGTTCGCCATCTCCGAACAGGTGCAGGTGAACCGGGCGACCCTCGTCCCGGAGCTGACGTACCGCCTCGATGAGGAAGCCCTGGCCCTTCTTGGGGACGAACGCCCCGGCGCAACAGACGATCGAGGAGTTGACCGGCATCGTCGGGAATGCCGAGCGGTCCGGCAGGTCAACACCGGTGCGGACGAGTTCGAGCTGGCACGGGCGTGGCGCTGCCTCGATGCGTTCGCGCATGATCCGCTGGCCCAGCTCGTCGGCGACGCGGAGGAAAGCCGCAGTTGCGATCTTGGGGCCGAGGGCATTCGCTGCATCGATGTCCCAGCGGTAACCGGTGCCGCTCCACGGCCTCCCGGTCAGCTGGGACGCGATCATCGCTGCCGTCGACGTATGGGCAAGCCAGTAGGCATGCACGTGGGAGACATCGCGGGTCCGCACCAACTCGGCGATCCAGAGGGCTTTCGGGACGACCGCGAGGTTGGCGGCCGCGTTGCGCAACGATCCGGAGGCGGCGAGCGCGGCGGCCGCAACGCGAACTGCTCTGATCGGGTGCCGCAGAAAGGTCCGGGTGGCCTGGGCCAGAACCGTGCGGGAAACCAAGGGCTGGGCCACGGTGACGTCCGCGAGGCCACTGCGCACCGCGGCGTCGTTCGGCACAGCGGTGCGTAACCGAGTCGGGACCACGATGAGGTCGACACCTCGACGGCGCATCGCCTCCAGTTCGTCCTGGACGAAGGCTTCTTCGGTCGTGGAATAGGGGACGCGAGAGGTGATGACCAACAGCCGACTCATGGGGCCTGCCCGGCGTGGTGGGTCGCCAGCGAGTGCAACAGCTCATCGAGAGAATCCTCGACGCGCTTGGACGGCGTCCATCCGGTCTTGCGGGTGAACGGTGCATTGTCCAAGAGCACTGTCTGCGGGTCGACGCCAGTGGCCGGAAGCAATTCGACGTTGGCAGTGCGACCCGTGGCGTGCTCGATAGCGGTGATGACGTCTCGCAGACTCACGCCTTCTGGGCCACCGAGTTCGTAGGTGCCGTCCAACTGCGCGTCCACCGCGCAGCGCACGGCCTCGGACAGATCGCCGACGTGCAGGAAGTCGCGGGTGACCGAATCTGATCCGAGGATCCGGATCGGCTGGTTTCGCAGAATGGCGTCGGCGAAAACCGTGACTGCCCCGAGTCCGCGGCTCGGGTCCTGGCCGGGCCCGTAGACGGCCGAGGGCCGGATGATCGCCAGGCGGAACTGGAAAGCCGAGGCATTCGCCAGCGCGATACCCTCAGCCGTGCGCTTCGCCCAGCCGTAGGCCGGCGGAGCGGTCGCACCACGGGCGGGAGGGATCCCTCCGCCGGTACCGAGGAGGACCACGTGGTCAACTCCGGCGAGACCGGCCGCGAGGAGCGTGTTGATCGTGGGAACCAGCGAATCGCGAATCTGACCCGGGTAGTCGGTGCCGGCACTTCGGGGGTGGCCCGCCCACGCGCTGTGCACGAGGACCTTGACACCGTCAGCCCGCAAGTCGCGGGCCAGCTCCGCCGCATTGGATAGGTCTGAACAGATGTCCGGCACGCCCTCCGATGACCGGTTCACCTTGACGACGCGATAGGGACCCCGCTGCAGCGCATCGCACACGTGGCGGCCGATGAACCCGTAGGCGCCAGTGACCGCGACGACACAAGCGCCGCTCGAGCCTGACGTTTCCTTCATTGATCCTTCGCTTCCACGGGCTGGCACTGGGTGACATCCACGAGTTCATTGTCCCGGATCACGGCGAACTCTCGTCGATTTGGTCTCGCGCGTTGGGCGTGATCCAGTGCGGTTCAGTGGGGGTGGTCTGTCGTCGAGGTCGCGACATCGGGGTGCCGATCGACCAGGGCCTGTGCCACTCGGCGAGCGGCGTCGCCGATGCCGTAGGGGGCCGCATCGGTAGGGGGAGGCGCAGAACGTGCCAGGGCTGCCGCGAGCCGGCCACTGCCGGGTTCGGGCACCAGGTGGTTCCATCCCAGTTCCACCGTTTCGATCCACTCGGTCTCGGTCCGGATCGTGGTGCACGGGACCCGCAGCAGGAAGGCCTCCTTCTGCAGGCCGCCGGAGTCGGTAATGACTCCGATACTGCCTGTGACGATATTGACCAGATCGGGGTATCCCACTGGGTCGGCGACCACGACCGAACCCCCGGACAACTCCAGGTCGTGTTGTTGTGCCCGAGCACGGAGCCTGGGGTGGGCGAACAGGATCGTCGGCACATCCAGACCCTGCAGCGCGGCGACGATCTCCGCCAAGCGGCGTGGGTCGTCGGTGTTCTCGGCGCGATGAATGGTTGCGACCCGATATCGGGATCCGACCTCGGCGGGAAGAACAGGCCTGCGCCCGATCACCGCATCCCGAGTGCGTAGGAGGACATCGGTCATCACATCTCCGACAAGGACACTCCGGTCGACCAGCCCTTCGTGGGCCAGTTGCCGCATGGCAACTTCCGTCGGAGCCAGGCACAGGTCCGCCGCGTGGTCGGTCAACACCCGGTTGTGCTCTTCGGGCATACGACGGTTGAAGGATCGCAGGCCAGCCTCGAGATGCGCCATGTGGAGGTGAAGCTTGACCGCGGCGAGGGCGCCGGCCACGGTCGAGTTGGTGTCCCCGTAGGTCAACACCCAGTCGGGCATCTCCTCGATGAACGCCGTCTCCAGCGCGGCCAACATGGCCGCCGTCTGCGCACCGTGGCTGCCGGAGCCGATCGCGAGGTAACGGTCGGGCGCCGCAATCCCGAGTTCGTCGAAGAAGACCTCCGACAGTGACGGGTCATAGTGCTGCCCGGTGTGGACGATCACGTGGTCGATGCCGCGCAGGGCAAGCTCAGCAGCAACGGGGGCGAGTTTGACGAATTGCGGGCGTGCCCCTACCACGCTGAGGACTTTCACGAGTGACTCCTGGCATCGACCCGGCGGTGTTGCGAACGGCGGGACACGTGCCTGCCCCACATTGCACCCTACCCGACAGGACAGCGGGCGTTGGCTGCCTCACTCGGAGCGGGTGGAGCGTCGGTGCGGTCGCGACGGACAATCTCGGTATCGTCACCGTCGATGTGGCCGTGCGCCGGAGCTTCCATCGGGGCTACCGCCGGGAGTCGACAAGGAGACACTGTGGTGGTGTGGAGTGTTGGCGGCCCGCTCATCCTCGCTATCGGTGCGTCGACCCTGGGGTGGCTCCTCGTGCGGGCCGCAGGGGCCACCAACGAGGTGGCCGTCGCGGCGGCCGTACCGTGTGCAGTCGTGCTGGTGACCCTGTTCGGCCTCCTGCAGATCGTCGTGGCGGTGCCCTTCTCCTGGTGGTCGGTCGCCCTGCTCGGGGCACTTCTCGCGCTGGCCGCGCGACTTGTCCGTCGCCGCACCAGGCGATCTACCCGCTCAAGCCCGGAGCCGACCGGTAGAGGGGGAGCACGGGTGCCCTCGGCCTACCCCGTGCTCTCCCTTGCTGGGTCCTATGCCCTGGCCTGCGTCGTCGTGTGGATGGCTGGCGGAGGCAGGTGGGACACCGCGTCGCAAACCTGGGACGCCATCTTCGACACGAACGCGGTGCGGCATGCCACGTTGACGGGCATCGTGGCGCCCACCAGAATCTCGGATTTCGCCTACCCGACCCCGCTCGGCAACTACTACCCAAGTGGTTTCCACGCCCTCGCCGTCTTGGCGATGGACACGGGCGGCACTGCGGTGGCTGCCTCGAACGTCACAGCAGCGCTCATCGCCGGCGCGTTGTGGCCGAGTTGCGTCATCCTCGCGGCGTGGTACACGTTCGGCCGCTCGACATCCGTTCTGCTTGGATCGATGGTCGCGGCGTGGGGTCTGTGGGGTATGCCATGGTCGCCGCTCGGCTGGGGGGTGCTGTGGGCGACCTCAGTGGCTGCGGCTTTCGCCCCACTCGCCTTTGCCGGTCTGGCCGGTGCCTTGGGATTCACTCGCCAACCTCGCGGTCGAGCGGGGGCGTTCGTCCTCCTAATCGGGGCACTCGTGGTGATCGCCGTGTGTCATCCGCGGGTCTTCGTGTTGGTGGGGTTGATCCTCTTCCTCACGTGGCAGGGGGTGCAGGGGTATGCCGTGCTCGCCAGATGGCGCGACGGTCGCCGCCTGGCGGCCGCTACGCACGCGCTGAAGATCATCCTGTCCGGGGGCTTGCTGCTTGCAGTGGCCTTGTTCGTCGGACGAGACTCCAGTCAATTCGCGGCGCGCGCGTGGCCGGTGGAGCGCACGGTCGTGGCCGAGGTCGTGGGGTATCTCGTCAATGGCGCGGGAGGATCCTTCCCCCAGCTCATCGGGGCGTTCTTGATCCTCGGGGGCGTCATCGCAGCCTGGCGCAGACCGCGCATGCTCTGGCTGGTGGTCCTGGGTGCCATCGCGGTCCTCCTCGACGTGCTCACCGCAACCTTGGTCGGCAACAAGCCGTTCAATGGGCTGGCCAGGTTCTGGTACAACGACCGTCATCGAACTGCACCGGTCGCGGCCGGCATTTTGGTCCTGCTCGCGGTCTTGGGGTTCGACAGTTGGTGGCGTACGGTTCAGCGGCGCACCTGGGGGGCTCTGGCGCAGGCGCGTCGTCGGCGATTGGCGTCGGCAGTCGTCGTTCTTGCCCTCGGGTGGGGAGCTGGGGTCGGGCTGACCCACCTGCGGGCCTTCTATGCGGATGCGGCCAACGACCCCGTAGCGAGTTTGGTCGACGCAGGTGACCGTGAGTTCTATCGCCGGGTGGCAGACATCGTCCCACCTGACGATCGCGTTCTGAACAACGCCAAGGATGGCTCCGGGTTTCTCTACGCCTATGAGGGTGTCCAACTGGTCTTCTACCTGGCCTCCCAGACGGCCTCGACTGATCACGGCGTTGCGCTGCGAGACAGGTTCACCACCCTGAACAGTCAGGAACTGTGCCGCGTCCTCAAGGCAGACTCGGTGGACTGGGTGCTCAACGGCGGCCGCGCCTACGAAGCCAACGGCATCGAGAGGGATGACGCGCCAGGGATGCAGATTCCAGACGGGTTCTGGGCGACGTCACTGGTCCTGCAAGAGGGGGACCGCAAGTTGTTCAAGGTGACCGGCTGCGGGTGAACCGCGGGCGGGCTTGGCCGCCATCCGTTCATCCAGCGGCGCGCATCAGGTGGCCAGAGCGTGCGTGCGGGTCCACACCATCGCCGAGTCGTGATCGTGGACGACGACCGGGCCGGGCAACTGGCTCGGATCCAGGGGGAGCACGGTCGCCCCGGTCACCAGGGGGTTGTTGGTGGAGGTGGCATCTTCCCCGCGCGCCACGAGGTCCTCGGTCATCTTCTCCCCCGGGCGCAGCCCCGTGAAGTTGATGTCGATACCGGTGCGACCCGACATCCGGATGAGGGCGCGAGCGACGTCGACGATCTTCTGCGGCCTGCCCATGTCCAACACCATGACCTCACCCCGACCGGGAGCAGCAGCGGCGGCCTCCAGGACCAGTTGGCAGGCCTCGGGGATCAGCATGAAGTAGCGCTCGACATCGGGGTGAGTGACGGTGACCGGGCCACCGCGTTCGATCTGGGCGGTGAAAGCGTGCACAACCGAGCCTCGGGAACCCAATACATTGCCGAAACGGACCGAGACGAAGCGTCCAGCGGGGTTGCGCTGGGCCATGCCGGCGGTCAAACGCTCGGCGATCCGCTTGGAGTAGCCCAGCATGCAGGTCGGGTCGGCGGCCTTGTCCGTGGAGATGTTGACCACCGTGCTCACGCCCGCAGCGATCGAGGCCTCCAGGACATTGAGGGTGCCGATGACATTGGATTTGTACGCCTCGAAGGGAAACTGCTCGAGCAGAGGGAGGTGTTTGAGTGCGGCTGCGTGGAACACGATGTCCGGTCGCACCCGGTCGAAGATCTCTTGAACGGCGTCTTTGTCACGGATGTCGACCAGGAGCGAGCCGTCGTGTTCGAACAGGCCAGTGCCGGCCATGCTCAGCTGGACCGCATGCAGCCCCGACTCATCGCGGTCCAATGGGTACAGCGCCGCTGGTCCGAAACGTTGGATCTGACGGCACAGTTCAGAGCCGATCGAACCTCCGGCCCCCGTGACGAGCACGCGCTTGCCCGAGATGCGCTCGGCGATCGCCGTCGTATCGAGCTGGATCGCACGGCGGCCCAGCAGGTCCGCGAGGTTGAGGTCTCGCAAGTCCCCGAGAGTGGGCGTTGCGAACATGTCGCTCATCGCCGGCAGGACCAGGACGTTGAGGCCGGCCATGGCGGCGCGGTCGGAGAGGTCCTGAATGAGCGAGGCGTCGGCGGACGGCATGGCGATCGCCAGGGTGTCGGCGTCATAGCGGGCCGCCACGGCTTCGAGGTCACCACGAGTGCCCCGGACCCGCACTCCTTCGATGGTCAGGCGGGCCTTGAGGGGGTCGTCGTCGAGCAGGGCGACTGGGTGGTAGTGGTGATTTCGATCCCGCACCATGGCCCGCACCAGGACCCGGCCGCCTTCGCCCGCCCCGAACACGACGACTCGGGAGCGTTCACCGCTGTAGTCGGCGTCGCCCCCGGGGTAGCCACGGCGATTCTTCCAACTGCGCACCAGTAAGCGCAACGCGAGCATCCCGACGAGCGCGAATGCCCCAGCGATGATCGGCACGCTCTTGGGGACGAGAATCGGGTTGGCGATGAGCACCGGCAGCCACGTGGCCAGCGAGGCGGCCAGGACCGTCTTGGCCAGATCGACGATCTCGTCGAACGAGCCGCGCATGTGCCCAACGGCATACGGACCGAACAGGAATCCGAAGACCAGTTGCAGCGCGGCCGCGATCACCGCGGTGATGGCCAGCCCACGCCAGGCGATGTACTCCAGGTGCAACTCGTAGCGCAGCCATGACCCGAGCACCAGAGCGATCGCCCAGACGGCGCAGTCGACTCCCGCCCAGGCCAGCCGGAAGGGGTGATCGGACTTGACGTGACGCCTAATCACAATGCTCCTCACGAGGGCGGGTCGAGTGGGCGCTGCCATCGGCCCAGCGCAGTTGTTGCTCGACCAACGGTACCCAATGAGCCGAGCAAGCCCACGGAGACGGACCGGAACAAGGCTGGAGACTGAATTACAGCCATGTAGTTGCTTGCCACAGCAGTCACTCGCGTCACAGAATCATGGGGAATCCCGCTCCTGGAGGCCGTTGTGCGTCGTCGTCTTGCGATCGTTTTGGTCGGCCTCGTGATCGTTTTCGTCGATGGGTCAGTCGCCCTCGCTGCCTCGTCGTCGCACCCTGCCTCTCATCCGGTGGTTCAGGGAGTTGCCGGGTCCGGACCAGCGACCAGCGAGCGTGCCGTCACCGCGTCCGGTGCCGGGCTGCCGGCACCGAGGGCGGGAGCGGAGGTCTATCTGCGCCCGAGCAGCGGGATCTTCGAGGTCCAGGGGGGCGGTTTCGGGCATGGCGTCGGCATGTCGCAATACGGTGCCAACGGTGCGGCAGCGGCGGGGTTGACCCACGCTCAGATCCTCGCCTTCTACTACCCTGGAACGTCGCTCGTCCCTGGTGCGAAGAGCACCATCCGCATCGGGATCACCGTGGACAACGACGGGATCACCCGGGTTGGAGCCCGCCCTGGTTTGTCGTTGACGACTGGTGGGACGACCACGACGTTGCCGAGTGCGCCGCTGCAGTGGCGGGTGTCGGCCTCAGGCGCGTCTGCCTCGAGTTGCTCCGTCGAGTCCTACGACGGGCGTTCGTGGACGGCATACCGCCCGGGTGCGACGCCCTGCCCGGTGGTCTTCACCGGCACCGAGGGGTCGGTTGATCTCTTCCTGCCATCGGGCGAGCGCGCCGTCTACCGCGGAGCGGTCGAGGCGACTCATCTGGGGACGACCTCCCTGGCGACGGTGAACTCGCTGACGATGCAGTCCTACCTGCGGGGAGTCGTGCCCTCGGAGATGCCGACGTCCTTCCAGAGCGAGGCGCTCAAAGCGCAGAGCGTGGCAGCTCGGACGTATGCCGCCCGCGGCTCCAACGGCACGTCGTACTACGACACGTGCGATACCACCGCATGCCAGGCGTACCGAGGTCAGGGTCGGCGCAACGCCGACGGATCGCTGACCTCCTATGAGGCGACAGCCACCGACGCTGCGGTCGCCGCGACCGACGGTCAGGTCTTGACCTACGTGTTCGCAGACGGGGTGACCCGGCTGGCCACGACGATGTACTCCTCATCAAACGGGGGCCAGACGGCAGCCGGGTCGCCGGGTCATGGGTACCTCGTCGCCAAGGCTGACCCTTACGACGCCGTTGCGGGCAACTCGCGACATGCCTGGTCGGCCGAATTGCCGGCGAGCTCGTTGGAGGCGCGTTTCGGCATCACGCGGGTCGAGCGCATCCAGATCCTCGGTCGTGACGGTGCCGGGACCTGGGGAGGACGGGTCACGTCCGTGCTCGTCGAGGGAAGCAGTGCGAACGGGGTTTACCAGTCGGCGACGACGACCGGCGGTTCGATCATGTCCGCCCGGTCCTGGCCTGCGTACAGCACCGGTCTGTCGTCGAACTTCTTCACCATCGGTGGCACCTCGCCCGTCGTTCGGTTGGCCGGTGCCGACCGCTACGCCACGGCCGCGGCGATCGCCGATGGATACAGCTCGGGCGTCCCGGTGGTCTACGTGGCCAGCGGCGCGGACTTCCCCGACGCACTGTCAGGGGCAGCGCGCGCGGCATACAACGCCGGGCCGCTGCTGCTCACCGACCCGAAGTCGCTGCCGAGCGCCACGCGCCAGGCGATGACGCGACTCTCGCCCGGCCGGGTCGTCATCCTCGGAGGCCCCGGGGCTGTGTCGGACGCTGTCGCCGAACAGTTGCGGTTGCTGACGACGAGCGGAAAGGTGCAGCGGATATCTGGCTCGGATCGGTTCGAGACGGCGGCCGCGATGTCGTCCTTCTACTCAAAGGGTGGGGTCGCCTACCTCGCATCCGGTGAGGGCTTTCCCGATGCCCTGGCCGGTGCCGCACTCGCGGGCCGCGACAAGGCCCCTCTGCTGCTGACCCGGGCCGGCGTCCTGCCCCAAGCGACGGCGGCCGCGCTGACCAGACTGGCACCGAGCAAGGTCGTCGTCCTGGGGGGCACCGGCGTGATCTCCGACGCGGTGATGGCGGCCGCAGCGGCGCGGACCACGACGGGGTCAGCGGTCCGCTTGGCTGGACCGGACCGGAATGCCACCGCTGCCGCCATTGCGGCCCAATACCCTTCCGCAACAGCCGTCTACCTCGCGTCCGGCGAGAATTTCGCCGACGGGTTGGCTGGTGCGGCGCGGGCCGGCCGCGACCGAGCGCCACTGCTGTTGACACCTGGGAACGTATTGCCTGTGAGTACCTCACAACAGGTCAGTCGGCTCATGCCAGAACAGGTGTGGGTGCTCGGCGGCGGGGCTTCGGTCAGCGATGCGGTGGCTGCTGCTGTGCGGTCCCTGTTGCGCTGAGCGAGGAATAAGCCGCGGCTGCTGCCAGGCCGTGGCCGATGGTTTCCGACGGGACTTGTCCACGACCAGCTTGGGGTCAGGCGCTGCGCGTCACGTGAGGGGGTCGGGGGATTGCGGGCGGCCTCGGCTGCTCAGGTGGGTGACGACACTGCGGAGCCGCCCGGCGAACAGTGCCGCCCAGAGCGCGAGGAAGCCGAGCGCCGACACGCCCACCGACACGGAGCCGGCCCTGGGCAACAACCAGCCCACTGCAGCCGCCGCCGCGATCACGAGCAGCCGCACCATGGGACCCCACCAGCGCTGGGCCTCGCGCCGCCAGGCCACGAGCACCGTGAGTCCCGAGCTGACCACCGTGGAGATGAGGTATCCCCAGGCGACGCCGATGACACCGAACGAGGTGGCGGTCAGCAGCCAGATCACCCCTCCGGCCATAGCTCCTGCGATGCCGAAGGCGGTGGTGATCCGAGCCTGGGCGGCACCCCGGGTCACGAGCGCACTGACGCTCGGCACGGCTGTGACATAGGCGAGGATGGCACCGAGCATGATCGGCAGTAGGGGCTCGGCTGCCCGGAATCGGTCCCCCCACACGAGGGCCAGGACGGGAGAGCTCAGGACCATGAGCAGCCCGATGGCGCCGCTCATGATGACGACGATCGCCTCGGTCGACTGGTGCAACTGGCGCCGGAAGGCGTCCTCGGCACCTCGACCCAGCGCCTCGGCCATGGAGGGAAACAGCACCGAATTGGCGGCACCGACGAGGATCGACAAGGGTGCCGAGATGGTGAGCGCGGCTGAGTAGTATCCGGACCCCTCGGTGCCGCCGACTACCCGGGCGACGACAAGGGATGCCTGGATGAAACCCGCGCTGGTGAGGGTCCCGACGGCCGTGACGACGACGAAGTGATTGATCTCCCGCCGCACCGCCCCCGTGGGCACGCCGGCGGCGCCCCGCGGCCAACCCGCCCAGGAGTAGATCGTCCATCCCAGCGCCATCGGCAACAGGGCCAGCACGCTGCGCACTCCCATGACGAGCAGCCCTGCCGAACCCACGACCCCGATGACTGCGACGAGCGCATCCCAGGTGCCAGACGGCCCGATGTGCCGGTGCCCGAAGAAGGCCCCTCGCGCGACGGTGTAGGTCGACAGGCTGGCCGTCATCACGCCTACCGTCAAGGACTCTGCCCAGGTCCCGTCGAACCAAACCCTCCAGATCAGCCCACCGCTCAACCCGAGAACGAGCCCGCAGGCCAGTGTTGCGCGCCAGATGTGTCGGGCCACGGCTCGGGTGCCTGCGAGATCGCCTTCGCCGAGCGACTGAGCCATGTACTTGCTCGCGGCCGAACCCAAGGATGTGGGTCCCACCAGGGCCAGCAGCTGGACGGCCGACATCGCAACGGCCACGTGTCCGAGCACCACGGGCCCACCGAGACGCCCGGCGACCAGGTTGACCAAGAAGCGGGCGCCACTCTGCGACACCAGTCCCACGACGCTCATCACACCGCGCCGTCCGATCGACTCCCGGGGTGTGTCGTCCAGGCGCAGAACGGTGAGGGCCCGGGAGCGCTGGGACGGGGTCGGGGAGATGGGAGCTCCTTGAGTGCCGGGCAGGCCGAAGCGACCGCCGCGGCACGGCCGCACTCTACCAACGGCCCGGCGTCGCTAGGCTCCTCACCATGGCCGAGCCCGCTCCTGTCATCGTGCTGGTTTCTGGCTCCGGCACCCTGCTGCAGGCCCTTCTCGACGCCGCTCGCGACCCGGTATACGGGGTGCGAGTCGCGGCGGTGGGCGCGGACCGCGACGGGATCGCCGGGCTCGATCGCGCTCAACGAGGTGGCATTCCGACCTTTGTATGCCGGGTGGCCGACTTCCCGTCACGCGCCGACTGGGATGTCGCGCTGGCCGACCTGCTCGACTCTTATCGGCCGGCGTTCGTCGTGTCGGCGGGGTTCATGAAGATTCTCGGGCCGCAGGCCCTGGCCCGGCATACCGTCATCAACACCCACCCCGCGTTACTGCCCGCTTTTCCCGGCGCCCACGCGGTGCGAGACGCGCTCGCCTACGGGGTCAAGGTCACCGGCACGACGTGTCACCTCGTCGATGCGGGTGTCGATACCGGCCCGATCATCGAGCAGCATGCGGTGGCCATCCGAGGTGACGACACCGAGGACACCCTCCACGAACGCATCAAGGTCGTCGAGCGGCAGATGCTCGTCGAGGTCGTCGGGCGGATGGCACGGCAGGGGTATGCCGTGTCCGGCCGGCGGGTGCGTATCGGGGCTGAGGGTCTGAAGGGGGTCTGAGGGCACTGTTGACCTCGCCAGGCGACACTAGACTCGGCAGCGACGACGACTGGCGCAGGTGGGCAACCACCGGGGAGTGATTCCGGGAGCATCGCCCGCCTGGGTGCCCTGGGTGACACGACAGGAGATCCCGCATGTCCGCCGCTGTGAGTGCGCCCGGCCCCTCCGAAGACGTCCGCCCCGTTCGGCGCGCGCTTATCTCGGTCTACGACAAGACCGGCCTGGCCGACCTGGTCCGGGGCCTGGACGACGCCGGCGTCGAACTCGTCTCGACGGGGGGCTCGGCCGCATTCATCGAGTCGCTCGGGCTGCCGGTGGTCCACGTCGAGGACCTCACCGGCTTCCCGGAGTGTCTGGAGGGGCGGGTCAAGACGCTGCACCCGCGAGTGCACGCCGGGCTGCTGGCCGACACCCGCAAACCCGAGCACCTGGCGCAACTGGCCGACCTGGGCATCGCCGCTTTCGAGCTCGTCGTCGTCAACCTCTACCCCTTCACCGCGACAGTGGCCTCGGGCGCCGGACCGGACGAGTGCGTCGAGCAGATCGACATCGGCGGGCCGTCGATGGTGCGGGCTACGGCCAAGAACCACCCGAGCGTCGCGGTCCTCACCAGCCCCACGGCATACGGGATGGCGCTGCAGGCGGTGCGCAGCGGTGGGTTCACGCTGGCGCAGCGCACGCGGCTGGCGGCTGAGGCGTTCGTCCACACGGCGACCTACGACGTCGCCGTCGCGTCCTGGATGGGCAATGTGCTCACCGACACCTCTGACGGGCAGGGTTTCCCGGCGTGGGTCGGGGCGACCTGGGACAAGAGCGCCAGCCTGCGCTACGGCGAGAACCCGCACCAGCGTGCAGCCCTCTATCTCAACGGATATGGCGCCACCGGCATCGCGACCGCCGAGCAGGTGCACGGCAAGGAGATGTCCTACAACAACTACATCGACGCTGACGCGGCCGTGCGGGCGGCCTACGATCACGGCGACCAACCAACCTGCGCGGTCGTCAAACACGCCAACCCCTGTGGCATCGCTGTCGCCGCCGAGTCCGAGGGGATCGCGCAGGCGCACCTGCGGGCCCACGAGTGCGACCCGGTGTCGGCGTTCGGCGGGATCATCGCGGTCAACCGGCCGGTGACGGTCACCATGGCCGAGCGCGTCAAGGACATCTTCACCGAAGTGGTCGTCGCGCCGGACTACGTCCCCGAGGCGCTGGCGGTTCTCACGGCCAAGAAGAACATCCGGCTGCTGCGCCTGCCCGCCGAACGGGCCGCCCGCGCCGGGATCGAGACCCGGCCGATCGCCGGTGGGATGCTCATGCAGCAACGCGACCTCCTCGACGCGGTGGTGCGTGACGAATCCGGCGCGATCGTCGGTGGGGACGACGCAGCCCACTGGCGGCTGGCATCGGGCGAGGCAGCCGACGCGGCCACCCTGGCCGACCTGCAGTTCGCCTGGCGCGCCGTGCGAGCGGTCAAGTCCAACGCCATCCTGCTGGCCCGCGACGGCGCCTCGGTCGGCATCGGCATGGGCCAGGTCAACCGGGTCGACTCCTGCCACCTGGCCGTGTCGCGCGCGGGAGTGGACCGGGCGCGCGGGGCGGTGGCAGCCTCGGATGCCTTCTTCCCGTTCGCCGACGGCCTCCAGGTGCTCATCGACGCGGGGGTCCGGGCGGTCGTCGCGCCTGGGGGTTCGATGCGCGACCCCGAGGTCGTCGCGGCTGCGCAGGCCGCAGGCGTCACGATGTATTTCACCGGGACCCGGCATTTCGCGCACTGAGCCGGCGCGGCTGGCGCAGCCTGGCGTCAGGCACGAGAGCGTGTGGTCCTGGGCCGGGCTGGCGGGCCTGCTCATCGGCGCTCTCTCGGCGGGGCAGTCCCGGATGAACGGAGAGCTCTCCGCCCGCCTGCACGAGCCGCTGTATGCCGCGTTGTGGAGTTTCGGGTCCGGCTGGGTGGTGCTCACCGTCGTCCTGCTGGCCTCACGGCGCACCCGAGCCGGTCTGCGGGCGCTCACTGCCACGGTGCGAGCGGGCCGGATGCCGGTGTGGCAGACCCTCGGTGGGCTGCTCGGCGGCACCTACGTGCTCGTCCAGGCGTATGCCGTGCCACTGGCCGGGGTGGCCTTGTTCACCATTGCCGTCGTCGGCGGACAGACCGGCAACGCCATCGTCGTCGACCGGATGGGACTGGGCCCGGCGGGTCGGGCGGCGGTGACGACCGTGCGGGTGGTTGCCGCTGTGCTGGCGACGATCGGCGTGGGCATCGCGGTGTGGGGGCGGGTGCTCGCCAATAGCGGGCCTGGCGGCGCCGGGATGACGACGGCAGTTGGCGCGGCGGTCGTCGTGCCCGTGCTCCTGGCACTGCTCGTGGGCGGCTTGCACTCGGTGCAATCGGCGATCAACGGCCGGGTCAACGTCGCCACCGGCACCCCGTGGGCGACTACTTGGCTCAACTTCACCAATGGGGTGATCCTGCTGTCGACGGTGGTCGGAATCCGTTGGGCCAGTGGGGGATTGGGTCCCGTTCGGCTTGACCCGCCACCCGGATGGGTGTGGTTCGGAGGTCTGGCCGGGGTGGTCTTCGTCGGAGTGGCCGCCGTCGTGGTCCGCCACCTGGGGGTGTTGCACACCATGTTGGTGTTGCTCTGTGGCCAGGTGCTCGGGGCCTTGACGCTCGACCTGCTCAACCCGGCCACCCGGCATACCGTCACCCTCGTGGTCCTCGCGGGCTTGGGTCTCACCGCCGTGGCCGCGGTGCTGCCGGCACTGCGGCGACGGGCAGTGGCAGGATTGGGGGCGTGACGGCTCAGATCCTCGACGGCGCGGCAACCCTCAAGCAGATCAAGGTGGAGTTGGCGGCCCGGGTCGAGGCCTTGGCTGCTGCTGGGGTGGTGCCCGGGCTCGGCACCGTGCTGGTGGGCGAGGACCCGGGCAGCCGGTGGTATGTCGGGGCCAAGCACAAAGACTGCGCCGAGCTCGGCATTCGCAGCATCCGCCGCGACCTGCCCGCGACCGCGACTCAGGCCGAGGTCGAGGCGGTCATCGACGAGCTCAACGCCGATCCGGACTGCACCGGGTTCCTCATCCAGCAGCCGACCGGGCTCGACGAACTCGCGCTGCTGTCGCGGGTCGACCCGGCCAAGGATGTCGACGGTCTCCACCCGGTCAACCTCGGCTGGCTGGTCCTCGGCCGCCCTGCGCCGCTGCCGTGCACCCCGATGGGCTGCCTGGAGCTGTTGCGCCGCCACGGGGTCCAGATCGCGGGGGCAAAGGTCGTCGTCGTCGGTCGTGGCCTCACCGTCGGACGACCGCTCGGACTCATCCTCACTCGCCGCAGCGAGAACGCCACCGTCACGCTGTGCCACACCGGCACCCGAGACCTGGCCGCCGAGGTGCGCCAGGCCGACATCGTCGTGGCGGCTGCGGGCGTGCCCGGGATCATCACCGCCGACATGGTCAAACCAGGGGCAGCGGTTCTCGATGTCGGGGTCTCGCGGGTCGTCGACGCGGAATCCGGCACGAGCCGCGTCGCCGGAGACGTCGCCCCGGAGGTCGCCGAGGTGGCCGGCTGGATCAGCCCCAATCCGGGGGGAGTGGGTCCGATGACCCGCGCCGAGTTGTTGACCAATGTCGTGGCTGCCGCCGAACGTCAGCTGGCCGCCGCGGCCGGCTGAGTCGCGGGATTGACGTGCCAGGCCCCGCGTTGCGTCGACTCGGCCCGTGGTGGGCCGTCTTCGTCGTCGTCGTGCTCGGCCTCGCGATCGCGGGCTTCGGGGCCGTTCGCGTCGGTGGCTATGTCGTCTCAGGTGGTCTGGCGATCGGGGCGTTGTTGCGTGGCCTCGAACCCCGGCCCGGCGGGCTGGAGGTGCGCCGCGTCTGGATCGACGTCGGGTGCTGGCTGGGCCTGGCCGTTGCCGTGGGGATCGCGTTCAGCTTGGTGCGGCTGGACCCCACGCCCTGACTGCTCAAGACAGTGGGGCCCGGCCGAGTTCGGCCAGGCCCCACTGTCAGGGTGGAGTCGAGATCAGATGAGGCCGAGGGCCTTGACCTGGTCGCGCTCGGATTCCAGCCGCGCGACCGAGGCCATGATGCGCTCACGGGAGAACTCGGACAGGTCGATGCCCTGGACGATCTCGTAGCCGCCGGCGGTGCAGACGCACGGGAACGAGGAGATGATGCCCTCGGTCACGCCGTAGGAGCCATCGGACGGCACCGACATCGACACCCAGTCGGTTGTGCCGAGCATCCAGTCGCGCATGTGGTCGATCGTCGCGTTGGCTGCTGAGGCCGCCGAGGACAGCCCGCGGGCCTTGATGATGGCTCCGCCGCGGGTGGCGACGGTGGGGATGAACGTGTCGGTGATCCAGGCGGCGTCGACGAGGTCGGCCGCGATCTTGCCGTCGACCTTGGTGTTGTAGAGGTCGGGGTACATCGAGTCGTCGTGGTTGCCCCAGATCGCGAGCTGGGTGATCGAGTCGACGTGCACGCCGAGCTTCTGGGCCAACTGGGTCTTGGCCCGGTTGTGGTCGAGCCGAGTGAGTGCGTTGAAGCGCTCCTTCGGGATGTCGGGGGCGTTGGCCATTGCGATGAGCGCGTTGGTGTTGGCCGGGTTGCCGGTGACGAGGACCTTGATGTCGTCGGCGGCGACCTTGTTGAGGGCGGCGCCCTGACCGGTGAAGATCTTGCCGTTGGCGGCCAGCAGGTCGGCGCGGTCCATGCCCTCCTTGCGGGGCATGGCGCCCACGAGCATGGCAGCGTTGGCGCCCTCGAAGACCTGCTCGGGGTCGTCGCCGATGACAACGCCGGCAAGGGTCGGGAAGGCGCAGTCGTCGAGCTCCATGACGACGCCCTCGAGAGCCTTGAGGGCCGGCGTGATCTCGAGCAGACGCAGCTCGACCGGGGTCTCCGGGCCCAGCAGGGCCCCGCTGGCGATGCGGAAGAGCAGGCTGTAGCCGATCTGGCCGGCAGCGCCGGTGACGGCGACCTTGACGGGCGTGGTGCTCACGAAATCTCCCTTTGGCGTCGGTGGATTGGGCTGTCCTCGACGCTATCAGCGAAGCCCGCGACGGGGACCCCCGCAGCGGCCTGGGGGAACGTCGTGTTCGCCACTCGCCCGGGTCAGGTCAGGCCCGCCGACCCGGCGAGCAGCCGGGCCAATCCGGCCAGGACACCCGCCCACAGCAGGCTGGTGAAGCTGCCGATGAGGAAGCGTTCGGCGGTGCCTGGGGTGTCGCCGCGCAACTCCGCGAACCGGCCCAGGCCCTTGAGCGCGATGACGGCGCCGATGCCCTCGGGCCAGCCGGCCAGCATCGTGGCGACGACCGCGGCCCGTTCCAGCAGCCCGATGGCGCGGCCGCCACGCAGCACCCCGCCGGCCGCTTGCACTCCGGGGGATGCACCTTGGCGTCCGGAATCCACCGCGCGGAACACCAGCAGGGTCACCGGACTGCCGCCGATGATCGCTGCCAGAGCCAGCACGATCGCACCAGCAGCGGGCAGCCACGCCACCTGCGACATTGGACCTCCTGCGTCATCGGACCCCCTGCGTGCTCACGGCTGAGTCCACCCCTGAGTTCACCCCTGAGTTCTACCGTCCGCCACCGACAGGTGGTGGGCGATGAGCTCGCGGCCCCGCACCTGTTCCTGCCACCCCGCTCGCCGCACCCGTTGGCTCACCGCCGACGGGGTGACCCCGAGCTTGGCAGCGGTGTCCTTCTGGGTAAGGCCCCGCGCGAGATGGTCGACGACCTGCCACCCCTCCGGAGTCCGTGAGCGCAACAGCCGCGCGTAGAGCAGCAGGGCGCTCTCGGCATACCTGGTATGCCGTCCGCTCACCTCCCGCACGCCACGGGCGGTGGCCGGACCAAAACGGCTTCGCACGGCCAACTGGCCGGGCACGGGATGGGCGGCCTGGACGGCATCCCTTGCCGCGACGAAGGCCGGCCCGCGGCCCTCGCGGGGCGACTCGGGGAGAGGCAGGTCGACCGGTCCGATGCCGATGCCGATCCGCCACTGCCCGTGGCGGATGAGCGTGGTGACGATGTCGAGGACCTCCTCGGCCCCCTCGCAGACGCCCTGGATCTCGTCTCCGGCCGTGCGCTCGAAGGTGCGGCTGGCTCCCCCCGTCGCGGCTGGGCTGCGGGCGAGCAGGGTCAGCGCAGCGGGCACCCGGTCGTGGAACCGACGGCTGTCGACCTGGTCGGCGGTGATGACGAACATTGCGGCCTCCTCGAGCGGTCGATTCAAGCCTAGACCCTTCACTCGTCCCAGTGAAGGGTCTAGGCTGAATTGTTCCGATCGGCAAGACCACTCGGCAGAACCACTGCCCAGTGCGGGGTCAGCCGGCGGGCGTCACCGCTGCAACTGGCCGTCGATGTCTTCGGCGGAGGCGTCGATGCCGGTGATGGCCTCGTAGCTGAAGCCGGCGATGATCGCTCCCACGATCGGCGCCACCCAGAACAGCCACAACTGCCCGGGTGCGCCGTTGCCGTTGAAGAAGGCGACAGCGGTCGAGCGGGCCGGGTTGACCGAGGTGTTGCTGATCGGGATCGAGATGAGGTGAATGAGGGTGAGCGTCAGGCCGATGGCCAGTGGTGCAAAGCCGACCGGCGCGTGGCGGGTGGTCACCCCGAGGATGACGAAGAGGAAGAAGGCCGTCAGCAGCGCCTCGGCGAGGAAGACCGCCCACATCGAGTAGCCGCCGGGGGAGTGCTCGCCGTAACCATTGGCCGCGAGGTTGCCGACGACCGCTTCGGCGCCCTTGGCGCTCTTGGCCAGCCCCCACACGCACGCGCCGGCCAGCAGCCCACCGACGAGCTGTGCAGCGATATAGGCCGCGACCTCGTTGAGCTTGTCGAACCGCTTGGCGGCCCAGAGACCGAGCGTGACCGCAGGGTTGAAGTGGCCGCCGGAGACGTGCCCCACGGCATACACCATCGTCACCACGCTGAGGCCGAAGGCGAGCGCGACACCGAGCAGGCCGATGCCGATCTCGGTGCCCGCGGGGCTGGTCACCGACCCCTCGCTGAAGAACTTCGCTGCGAACACGGCGCTGCCGCATCCGCCGAACACGAGCCAGAACGTGCCGAGCAACTCGGCCCCCAGACGCTTGCTCAGAGCGGGCTGCATGGTGTTTCTCCTATCGGTCGCGTCCCCGGTCCCCTCCGTCGTCGGCAACTGCCGTATGCCGGGTGACGGGCCCGAGACTATCGCGGCCGATCGGTGCCACCCGGGTTACGGCTGCGGCTCCCGAGGCCGACCCGGAGCGAGCCGAACCGAGGTCTGCTGTGACCGAGCCGACGCGGCACGGCATACCGAAGTATCTTGACGTCAAGCTACCCTCGGAACCGGTATGCCGTGCGCCGGTAGCCTGGGTGGTGACCCCGCCCATCAGCCGATCCGAAGGACGAAATGCGATGACCTCGACCATTGTGTGGACCAAGATCGACGAGGCGCCTGCCCTGGCGACGTACTCGTTCTTGCCGATCGTGCAGGCGTTCACCAAGGGCACCGGAGTCGAGGTCGTCACCAGCGACATCTCCCTGGCCGGTCGCATCCTCGCGGCCTTCCCCGAGCGGCTGGGTGCCGACCAGCGGATCGGTGACAACCTCGCCGAGCTCGGCGCGCTGACGCTGACCCCCGAGGCCAACATCATCAAGCTGCCCAACATCTCCGCCTCCGTGCCGCAGCTCAAGGCCGCGATCGCCGAGCTGCGCAGCCAGGGCTTCGACGTGCCGGACTACCCCGAGGCCCCGGCCACCGACGAGGAGAAGGCGACTGCCGCGGCATACTCGAAGGTCCTCGGCTCGGCTGTCAATCCCGTTCTCCGCGAAGGAAACTCCGACCGTCGCGCGCCGTTGTCGGTGAAGAACTTCGCCAAGAAGCACCCGCACCGGCTCGGCGCGTGGGACCCGGCCACCAAGGCGCACGTCGCGACGATGACCGAGGGCGACTTCTACGGCAACGAGCAGTCGGTCGTCATGGCCGACGGCGGCGACCTGCGGATCGAGCATGTCGCGGCAGATGGCACGGTCACGGTGCTCGCCGCGAAGGTGCCCACCCTGCCCGGCGAGATCGTCGACGGCACCTTCATGAGCGTGGCCAAGCTGCGCGACTTCTACGCCGCCCAGATCGAGGCCGCCAAGGCCGCAGGGCTGCTGCTGTCGCTGCACCTCAAGGCGACGATGATGAAGGTCTCCGACCCGGTGATGTTCGGGCACGCCGTCTCGGTCTTCTACGCGCCGGTGCTCGAGAAGTATGCCGACGTGCTGGCCGGGCTCGGTTTCAACCCCAACCTCGGCATGGGCGACCTCGCGGCGCGGATCGCCGCCCTGCCCGAGGACACCCGCGCGGCCATCGAGGCCGACATCGCCGACCTGTATGCCGTGCGGCCGGCCATCGCGATGGTCAACAGCGACAAGGGCATCACCAACCTGCACTTCAGCAACGACACGATCATCGACGCGTCGATGCCGGTTGTCGTGCGTGACTCCGGCCAAATGTGGAACTGGGACGGCAAGCTCCAGGCCACCCTCGCGATGGTCCCCGACCGCTGCTATGGGCCGATGTATGCCGAGGTGTTCGACAACTGCCGCACCCACGGCGCGCTCGACCCAGCGACGATGGGCTCGGTGCCCAATGTCGGGCTGATGGCCCAGAAGGCCGAGGAGTACGGCTCGCACCCGACGACCTTCATCCTTCCCGCGGCCGGCACTGTGCGGGTTGTCGGGCCGGGCGGCGTGCTCATGAGCCACGGCTGCGGGGCCGGCGACATCTGGCGGATGAGCCGGGTGCGCGACATCCCGATCCAGGACTGGGTCAAGCTCGCCGTCACCCGCGCGCGGATCACCGGTGCGCCGGCCTGCTTCTACCTCGACGAGCACCGGGCCCACGACGCCAACGTCATCGCCAAGGTGCAGCGTTACCTCGCCGACCACGACCTCACCGGCATCGAATACCGCATCCTGGCCCCCGTCGAGGCGATTCGCTGGTGCCTCGAGCGCATCCGCGAGGGCAAGGACACCATCTCGGTGACGGGCAACGTGCTGCGTGACTACCTCACCGACCTCTTCCCGATCCTCGAGCTGGGCACCTCGGCCAAGATGCTCTCGGTCGTGCCGCTGCTCGCCGGTGGTGGGCTGTTCGAGACCGGTGCGGGTGGGTCGGCGCCCAAGCACGTGCAGCAGTTCGTCGCCGAGAACTACCTACGCTGGGACTCCCTCGGTGAGTTCTCCGCGCTCGGTGCCTCGCTCGAGCACGTCGCCCAGACCACGGGCAACGCCAAGGCCCAGGTGCTCGCCGACGCACTCGACACGGCGATCGCGACCTTCCTCGACGAGAACAAGTCCCCGGCCCGCAAGGTCGGCCAGATCGACAACCGCGGCTCGCACTTCTACCTCGCGCTCTACTGGGCCGAGCAGTTGGCCGCTCAGACCGCCGATGCCGAGCTGGCCGCTCGCTTCGCACCGGTCGCGGCAGCGCTGCGGGCTGGTGAGGACACGATCAACGCCGAGCTCATCGGGGTGCAGGGTCACCCGGTCGACATGGGCGGCTACTACCACCCGGACGAGGCCAAGACCGGTGCCGCGATGCGCCCGAGCGCGACGCTCAACGCGGTGATCGACGCGCTCTGAGCCCAACGGTTCCAGGAATGCCACGGGGCGCCGGCCGACACGATGTCGACCGGCGCCCCTCGCTATGCCCTTGGGAGCTACTCAGAGGCGATGAGCGCGATGCTCGCCGGTTGCTCCGAGGTCACGGCGTCCAGTGCCGGGCCCGTGGTCCCATCGGAGGCCCAGGAGATGAGGCGCACATCGTCCAGGAGCAGGTGCGAGCCCAGATGGGTGTCGTCGGTCGGGGGTAGCCGCAGGAAGGGCTGCACGTAGGCCAGCCCGTCGACGGCCGTGACGTCCAAGCGCACTTGAGTGCACTCCTGAGGTCCGTGTTCGCCGGCCGGGACGGCCGCCCGGTCGACCCGGACGCTGGGTCCTTTCGCACCGGCATACCAGTGCAGTTCGAGGACGCCAGACGCCGAGGCGCTGCGCACCTGGGCTACGAGGGTGAGCCGGCTGCCCGGGGTGACCGGGATCCGGTGACTCGTGGTCGCGTAGACGTCGTCCTCGCTGACCGGGCTGCGCAACAGCCGGATGCCACGCCCGGGCGAGTCGGCCGATGCGCCCGGGTCGAGACAGGCAGCTCCGCGGGTGAGGTCGGCGTAGCGGCCGAGGTCCCAGAGCAGGCCCGCCTCGGCGGTGTCCGGATCCGGCGTGACCGGCTCGAGTTCCCCGGTGCCCCAGAGCAGATCGGTGCCCACGCTCACCCCGGGCGCAACGGCCGTCCGCACCACCGCACCGGCGGGTAGCCGGGCGATCTGGCCGGCTGCGAGGGGCAGGGTGAGCGTGTGCTCGGCGGCAGCACCGCGCACCGTCGCGACGGTGCCGACCAGGTTGGCGTCGGCCCCGGCAGACCCAGCGGCGATGCGCGCCACGGCTGCCGCCGGGGCGCCGGTCAGCGGTTGCGGCCGGTAGCCCTCCAGTGCGATCGGGTCGGCTTGCGCGTATGCCGTGTGGCCGGCTCCCAGGTCGACGCGCAGCAGGTAGCCCAGTTGGGTGGCCCATAGCTGCTGGTCGAAGAGCAAGTTCCCGGTGGAGTCGGCGTAGGTGACCCCGTCCAGTCCGCGCACCCCGCCGATGACATGCGGGTGGGCGGTGATGACCGCGCCGGCCCCGGCCCGCCCGGCAATCTGCATGAGGCGCAGGACGGCCGGAGTCATGGTGCGGTCGTATTCCACCCCTCCGTGGATCATGACGACGACCTCGTCGGCGCGGGTGCGGGCTTGGGAGACGGCCTGGGCCAAGCGTGGTTCGGTGCACTTGGCGGCACCCGGTCGATCGGCAGCCGCGACATAGGGGATGGGGTGATCCTCACCGGTGACCGAGGTGCATCCCAGGAAGGCCACGGTGCGCCCCTGGCGGGTGAGTATCGCCGGGGCCCAGGCCTGGGTCTCGGTGGCGCCCGCGCCGAAGTGGGCGACGCCGGCGCGGTCGAGCGCGGCCCGCGTCGTGGTCAGCCCGGGCGCGAGGGCATCGAAGGAGTGATTGTTGGCCAGCGACACGACATCGACCCCCGAGCGGGCCAACCCTTCGGCGAGGGTAGTCGAGCTGGCGAAGGCGATGGACTTGGTGGGGTGCAGCCAGGCCGGCCGAGCGCCGTCGGGGTCGAAGACGGGGTCGGTGACGAGTGCGGTCTCCAGGTTGACGACGGTGAGGTCGGCATCGGCGAGCAGCGGTGCGATGGGCGCGAGGAGGGCGGCGTGTTCGGCCGGCCCGGCACCGCGCGGTAAGAGGGCCCCTTGTGCGGGTGCGTCGTCGGTGGGATCGCCGGCCTCCGCGGTGCCGGGGGTGGGCCAGTAGAACCGGCGTCCGGCCATGACATCTCCGCCGAAGCGCACCGAGACCGCCGGCGCTCTGGTGAGCACCAACCGGGCAGAGCTGGCCGGGGAGACGGCCTGGACCCGGGACAGGTGCCCGGGAGCAGCCGCCCGCACCAGGGCCGGCGTGGTCAGGGTCAGGTCGGCTCGACCCGCAGCGTCGGTGGTCACCTGCCCGCCGGGACCTTCGATGCTCGCTCCGGGAATCGCCACACCCAGGTCGTCGACGACGACCACTCGGGTGGACTCGCCGGAGGCGGCCGGCGACCCCGAAGCCGCGTGAGAGGGCTCGGCCGCGGATTGCTGTATGCCGGCGCCAGCGGTGCCGGTGTCGCTGCCGGAGCTCGAGGTCGCCGTGGTGAGCGCCACGCTCACCGCGAGCGCGACGGTGGCAGCCACGATGGTCCACCCAGACTGTCCGAGCCGGGTGCGCGAGCGCGAGGTCACAGCCACCCTCCCCAGGCCGCGAGCGCGCCGACCGCGCTGCCCACGGCATACACGCCGATGGATGTGAGGGTCGTGCCCCAGATGGTGCGCTCCCAGCCCTGCCGCTCGGCGTCATTGGCGATAAGTGCGGGGACCATAAGGGTCGCGACCGTCAGCCCGCGCCAGGGGACGTAGTCGCCATGGCTGACCCAGATGAGCGTGCTCTCCGCCGCCCACGCGATCAGGCTGCCGACCAACACCATGCTCGAGAGCTTGCGGCGACCGAAGATCACCATGCGCGGCATGAGCACCTTGACGACGATCGCCCAGACCAGCACAGCGACGACGATGGTGAACAGCAGGTCCCACCAGCGTGGTCCGACCAAGGCCAGATAGGCAGCGGTGACGAAGCCTCCCGAGCGCAGCCCGAGCCGGGAGTAGACGAGCATGCCGACCAGGACGCTCGTCGCGACGCCGAGCAGCAACAGCTCTCGGGGGTAGCCCAGGACGGAGGCCACCTGCACTGCGGCGGTCTCGCTGGCGCCGGGAATGAGTTCGATCAGGCCGGAGTAGGCCCGCACGAAGGCCGCGAGCACGACCGTCGTCGCGAGGACGGCCAGCGCCGTGCGGCCGGGCCGTTGCCGACCCATGTCGTGGGCGATGATCCCCGGCACGAGGAAGCCGATCCCCGAGAGTGCCGCGAGATGGGGATCGAGCGTGCCGGCGCGGGCTGCCACAGCTGTGCCGATGAGAATGAGGGCCACTCCGACGAGGACTTCCACCTCGAACAGTCGGCGGCCATAGATGATCCGTCGCGGGGCCACCACTTTGGTGACGACGAGATGGGTGAGGTAGCCGAAGCCGATCGTCACGACGACCGCCAGCGGACGCACGAGCGACAGCGCGAGATAGGCGGGGACGATGGCCCCTCCGGTGGTCAGGTGGGTGCGCTCGTAGACGAGCATGCTCAGGACGACGCCCACGACGAGAGTCACCCGGACCACGTCGAAGGTCACGGCATACTCAGCCATTCGCGCTCTCCAGGTAGTGCCGGGGGAGATAGCTGGCGGTGGCCACCGCGCGCTGGATCGAGGTCGGCGCACGGTCGGGTTGCTGCGACATGACGACTTCATCGACGTGGGTGTCGCGTTCGGACTGGAAGTGCTCGATGAGCATCTCGGCCTGGGCGGTGTGGATGTTGACCATGCCGACGAGCACTCCCCGCCCGTCCGGGAAGAGCTCGGCCAGCGCGCGCAGGAGCTCGGGGAGGTCCGGCTGCACGGTGTCGCCCATGCGGTGGATCCGCTCCTCGGGGTAGCCGCCCTTGATCATGGTGTCGATGACCGTGTCTTCATAGGCACCGAAGGTGACGACATGGTTGAGCACGTTCTGCAGATCCGTGGGCACCATCGTTGCGAACAGCTGGGCACGCCGGCCGCGGTCGAGCCGGTTGTTGAGGATTCCCACGACCGGTGCCCCGGGAGGGAAGTGTGGCGCCAGAGCCTGGAAGGTGAGGATGACGCTCTCGCGGTCGTTGGCTGCGAACAGGGGCACCCACAGCACCTGCGCGCCGCCGAGGTCGTAGGTGTGCAGCCGCACGACACCGACATCGGGCACCGACTTGACCATGCCGCGCAGGGCGACCTCGCGGGGGATGCTCAGCAGGCGGGCCACCGCGAACCCGATCGCGAGGTTCTCTTTGAATTGCACATAGTCGAAATCGCGCAGTTCCTCGTCGTCGACCCCGATGGGGTCGGCATAGACGAAACGCGATCCGCGAGTGGCGGCATGGTGGGCCAGGCGGTCACGCAACGCCGGGCGATCCTCGGCGGTGACGAGCACCCCGCCGTGCGGGATGGTCGCCGAGAGCGAGTCGGCAATCTCGGCGAGCGTCTCACCCATCTCCTCTTGATGATCCTCGCGGACATTGGTAATGACCGTAATGTCCGATTTGACGAGGAAATCCTGGGAGTACTTCTGGTATGCCGGCCGCACGGCCATGCATTCGATGACGAGGGCGTCGATCTGCTGCCTCACGTGTTCTTTGACGACGTCCACCTGCTCGTAGATCGTCGGGGCGCCCCGCCGGGGAATGGGCGCTTCGACCCCGTCAGGGCCGATGACTCGAGCCGCGCTCCCGGTGGTCTTGGCAACGGTGCGATAGCCGCCCTCGCGCAGGACGCCGCCGAGCAACCGGGTGACGGTCGACTTGCCGCGGATGCCGTTGACGTGGATGCGCACCTCGAGCTGGTCGAGGCGGGCGTGATGGGCCCGGGTGGCCCGGCGCCATCGCAGCGCCAGGACGCCGACGATGATCGCGAGGACCGCGAGACCGATGACGGTGCGGATCACGCGGGTCGCACCTGGGCGTGCAAGTCGGCGAGGATCGCGGCCCCGGCACCCGACTCGGTGGCCGTGCCTGCCCCGGCCGGGGGCTCGATCGGAGCAGGGGCCTGGACGGCCACGCCGGTCAACCGGGCACAGTCGGCAAGGGAGCGCCGGTTGCCGGCCGAACGCTCCGCGAAACTCGCGTAGGAGGCGCGTTCGAGTAGGTCCCCGACGCACTCCCAGGCGGCCTCCAGGTCGGTGTCGATGAGCACGGCGCCGACGGTGCGTTCGTCCCAGGCAAAGGTCACATCGTCCTCGCCGATGACCGAGTCGAGCAGGCGGGCTACGACTCGTCGGGCGGACGCTTGAGCACGCTCGTCGAGGGAGGCGTCGGTGACCTCGATGTCGACGGCGAGTAGGCACACCGTCGACCCGAACCGTTCGGCTCGCTCGCGCTCCCGGTCGAGGCGCAGTTGGGCCGGCGCCAGGGTGAGCAGCGTCGATCCGGGAGCGAGATAGGGGGCGGTGGCCAGCCCCGGGGAGGGGAGTGAGTCCGAGCGTTGCCGCAGCCGGGAACCCAGTTGAGCGGCCAGCGCCGTCACGAGCAGGCTGGTCGTGCTGACGGCGAGGGCCAGCGGTAGTTGGGTGGGATCCCACAGTCCGAATCTGCGTTTGACCTCGAGGTATGCCGCGACGAGGACAACCGTGATGCCCGCCGCCACGCTGATGTCAGCCAACAGGGCGACCGCCATGGCGAGCAGCCCGACGCCCGCGACCGCGAGCCGAGTGACGCCAGGCTCGAGCGCGGCCAGCATGCCCATCGCCAAGGTCGCGGACGCAAGGGTCGCGACCAGGACGTGGGCGTCAGTCCAGCGGGAGGTCGTCCTGCCGCTCACGACGGGGGCGCCATCTCGCGCGCGCCAGGGCGTACATGACGGCAAACAACCCGGCACCGATCAGCGCGTGCAGCGTGAGTGACCATGCCTCGTCCGTCATCCCAGGTCGACCGGCCAGGCCACCCACACCGACACACCACCCGCATCGCAACGCGCCTCCAACCGTGGGGCGGACGCGACCAGGAGGTCGCCAGTGACTTCGAGGAGGGCGACCGGCCGGCCGGGAAGAGTCATCGCCAGCGCAGCGGTGAGTCGGGCCATGGCGCGCGCGCCCAGGAGCGCTCCCGGCGCGACCGCTTGCAGCTGCACCTGAGCCGCCTGAGCTCCGAGGCTGTTGGTGCCCGTCGCGACCGAGACCCCCACTGCGAGCGGCTCGGTCGGCGCACCACTCTCCAGCGTCGTGAGCAGCGTGACGATGGCGTGCCGGAGCGCATCGGGGCACCCGCGGACCATGAGTGGCGCATCGCGGCAGTCGAGTGTGGTCGGGTGCAGCAGCAGGTCGCACGCGTCGCGCACCACCGGGGCAAGATCGACGTATGCCGTGGGTGGTGGGGTGCCGTGCCGCGCTGCGAGGTGGTGCGGCTGGGACAGGTGCAGCCCCGAGAGGCGGGCCCGCACCCGGGCTGCAGCCCGTTGCAGGACCGGGTCCTCGCTGGCTGCGGCGCGTTCGACGAGGTCGAGGACGCTGATCCGCGCGGCACTCTGCACCTGTGGGTTATCGGTCGTCGAGGTATGCGGTGTGGTCGACGGCGTTTCGACGGCCATGAGCCCCCTGGCTCGCTGCGATGTCACTGCTCGTGCCCCCCTCAGGCATCATGGGTCAGGACAGCGCCTCACCCGGAAGTCCAGCCAAGCGCCCTGCGACCACCAGGGCCGCGTCATCCCCCGATGTCGCTGCCTCAAGCGTGCATTCCACCCTTGCGTAGTACGAGGCCTCGATTACCTTAGCGGAAATCAATCTTGCGTGCATCAGCCCATTTACCCCGAATCGAGTGAGTCAGCGATTGGGCGTCGCGTGGAGAGCATTGCTTAACCCAAGTCAATTGGCCATGATGCAGCGACAGTGATGTCATCGGGCCCGGCATCGACGACCAGTGCCGTCGAATCTATGGTCGTGCGGTCCGCCTGGACCCGCAGCCGCGGTGCGGGGCCGGCGGGCTGGGTGCGGACCAACGCCGCGGTGAACCGCGCGATCGCTCCGGCGCCCAACCGGGTTCCCGACGCCCGGACGACGAGATGCACCTGCGCCGCCGGCCCGTCGATGTAGTGCCGGCCGTGCGCGACCGAGAGGTAGGCCTCGATGCGAGCCGGGTCGGCGCGGTCCACCGTGGTGAAGAGGGTGACGAGCGCCTGCCGCGGGGTATCGGTGGCGTCGCGCACCGGCAGCGGGTCGTTGCGGACCTCGACCGAGGCCGGGGAGCGCAGGTCGAGCACGATCGCCTGCACAAGTGGCCCCAGGTCGACATATCCGAGCCCGGCGTCGGTTGTGGTGGGGGGTCGGGAGCCGACCTCGGGCGTGTCGTCAGCAGGCGGCGGCGGCCAGTCTTCCCACACCGGTGCGTGCGCCGGCTCCTGTGCGCGCGACGGCATGCCCAGCGCCCATCTGATCGCTCGGTCTCGCAGCCGGACTGCACCCGAGGGCTCCGCCACCCCGGCGATGTGATGCGGTGCCCGGCCGCCCCCGGACAACATGTCGAGAACGCCGGTTGGAGCCGTTCGGCTCGCGTCGTTGTGGCCGGCGTCGTGCGGGGGCGCTTCATTCGGGATAGCCGTCGCAGACCGCCGTGCTGTCACAGTGCCCCCCCCGGACACTCGGGGAGCGTCGAAACACCCCTTGATGACGCGAGCAGGCGCCTGCTGTCTCATCCCCGAAACGGTTGACCGTCGAACGCTCGGCTCGCGACCCGGGCGACTCCCCGCGCCCGGCTCATTCACTGTAGACCGGATGCGGGTCTGCGGCCGGTGTCGGCTTAGCCCAGGTCAAGCCTTGCCAGAACCAGAAACATGGTGAGGATCAGCGACCCCGACCCGCACCTCGGGCCGCGGTCACTGTGAACGGCACCGGGTCGGTCCACTCCCGCTGGCGGAACGCCGCGACGACGGAGGTGCCGATCGAGTCCGCCCGCTCCTGCCGCACGAGTGCGATGGCACACCCGCCGAACCCCCCACCGGTCATCCGGGCACCTAGCGCTCCACCATCCAGCGCGGTGGTCACGGCCAGGTCGAGTTCGGGACAACTCACCTGATAGTCCTCGCGCAGCGAGTGGTGTGAGGCCGTCATGAGCGCACCCGCAGTCGTGAAGTCGTCAGCCTGCACGGCGTCGACGAAGGCGTCGACGCGCGCGATCTCGGTCACGACGTGCCGCACCCGAGCCGGTGCGACCGAGTCCCCGAGACGACTGAGACGGTCGAGCGCTTCGGGCAGGTCGGTGGGAGAGACCTCGCGCAGGGTGTCGACTCCGAGGGCGCGGGCTGCCTGCTGGCAGGTATGCCGTCGCGCGGCATACTGCCCGTCCACCAGCGCGTGGGGGGCCTTGGTGTCGATGACCAGCAGGGCCAGGCCGTGGGCCTCGAGATCGAAGGGCACCTGGGTGGTGACCCCACTGCGACAGTCCAGCCGCAGGGCGTGCCCGGGGCGGCAGAGCATCGCTGCGGCCTGGTCCATGCCACCGGTCGGCGCTCCGGCGATGTCGTTCTCGGCGACCTGGCACACCTGCGCCAGGCGAGCCCGTCCGGTGTCGTCGTCCAACAGGCCCAGGCCAGCGATGTCGGACAGCGCTGCGGCCACCGCGCACTCCAGTGCCGCAGAACTCGACAAGCCCGCGCCCACCGGCACGGCGCTGGCCACCTGCACGTCCGCACCTGGCACGGCATACCCCGCCTGACGCAGGGACCAGAAGACCCCGGCGAGGTATGCCGCCCAGTCGCCCGGCACGGTCGGGGAGATGTCATCCAGCGCGACGACCACCGTCTCGCCGGGGCGCGCTGTGCTGGAGACCCGCAGCAGCCCGTCGGTGCGCGGCTGGACCGCCGCGGTGGTGCGGTGTGGCAGGGCGATGGGCAGCGCGAGGCCGCCGTTGTAGTCGGTGTGTTCTCCGATGAGGTTGACCCGGCCGGGAGCGGACCAGACGCCGGTCTGGTTCTCGGCTCCGGCGGGATGGGGTGCCGGGTTGACGGCCGAGGCGCGCAGCGGTGAGGTCGAGGCCACGAGGCCGAGCCTAACCACCTCATCGTCTTCATCGTCGAGCTCGCCGCCCACCGCTGCGGCGCTACGCTGGGCGCATGTCCGGCGCTGTGCATGACAGGGACGCACTCACCCTCGGTCCCGGAGCGGGGCTTCGAGTGCCGTTGGATGGCGTGCAGACCGTCGGCATCGCGATTCCCGTTCCCGAGCCGCACGGAGGCTTCCTCCAGGGCAAACGGGCCAGCTTCAACGACCCGATGGCCCCGCTCATCCCGGCCCATGTCACGCTGCTCGGTCCCACCGGCGTCCCGTTGGGCGACTTCGCGCGCCTGGGTGATCACCTCACCGAGGTCGCGGCCGGGGTCGAGGCGTTCGACATGGTGCTTCGGGGCACCGGCACCTTCCGCCCAGTGTCCGATGTCGTCTTCGTGCAGGTAGCGCTGGGCATCTCCTCGTGCGAGGCGCTGGAGCGCTCGATCCGGTCGGGCGAGTGGCACCAGGACTTGACCTTCCCGTATCACCCGCATGTCACGGTGGCCCACGACGTCGCGGAGAGCGACCTCGACCGGGCCTTCGATGAGCTGGCCGACTTCCACGCCCGGTTCACCGTGTCCGAGATCTGGTTGTTCGTGCAGGGCGCCACCGGTGCCTGGTCGCCGTTGCGCTCGTTCCCGCTGCGTCGGCGCGGGGCGCCCTCGTGACCCTGGTCGCCCGCGGAAGAGCACTCTTTGCGGCGCTGACGCGCACGCGTGCCTATCGGGCGTGGACCCGCTTCGGCGACGCCAAGGGCAATCTCCTGGCCGCAGGTGTGGCCTATTTCGGCTTCTTCTCGCTCTTCCCAGCCGTGGCGTTGGCTGCGGTCGTCTTCGGCTTTCTGCTCGCCGGCAGCCCCGAACTCCTCGACGATGTGGGGCGCTCACTCGACGAGGCATTGCCTGGCTTGGTCCAGACAGCCGACAACCCGGATGGGCTGATGCCCCTCGCGGCGCCCGAGACCGCCACGCTGAGCTGGGCGGGCGCAGTGGCCTTCGTGTCCCTCGTGCTCGGCGGTCTGGGATGGATCGGATCGTTGCGGGACGGCATACGCTCCGTCTTCGGGGTGCGGGGCAGCGACGGCAACCCGGTGCTGGCCAAGCTGCGCGACCTGCTCGTCATGGGGCTGCTCGGGGCCTCCCTGCTCGTGTCGGCCGTGTCGTCATCCGTGGTCGCTGCGGCTTCGACGTGGGTGAGCGACCTGCTGGGGCTGGGGCAGGGGGTGGTGACGGTCGCGGGGGTGGCCGTGTCGTTCATCCTCGACACCGCCGTGATGGTCGTCCTGCTCCGAGTTCTGTCTGGTGTTCCGTTGCCCTGGAAGGACATTCGTAGCGGCGCCCTGCTTGGTGGCCTCGGCATGACCGTCCTCAAGATGCTCGCCGCCACCCTCATCGCGATGGCGACGCGCAACCCGCTGTTCGGGTCGTTCGTCGTCGTGGTCGGCCTGCTCTTCTGGCTCAACCTCGTCTCGCGGCTGGTCCTGCTGTCGGCCGCTTGGGCCGCCAATGACATCGACACGGCGCTGGCCGACCTGCAGGGCGCCGTCGCCCCGAGGGAAGCTGGCACTGCGGCAGCTGCCGACCCGGACGCTGCGCAGGCCGAGCTCGACACTCCACAGCAACGGCTGCGGGACGGCCTGCCCTACCTCGGCCGGCGCGACACCGACCGGGTCAATCTCGCGGCCGGCGCGCTGGTGGGCGCGGCTGCAGCGATGGGCGTCACGGCGATCGGTCGCACGCTCCGCCTGCTCCTGCCCGGCGGACGCCGCACGAGATGACCTTGCCGACCGGCCCGAAACCGCCGGAGGGAAGGGGTCAGCCCAGGAAGGGCGCTCAGCGCTGGTGCGCCCCGGGCTGCCGCCCGCGCCGCCGGGACAACGCCACGCCGAGCAGGAGGAAGGCCACGAGGATGCCCCCGGCGCCCCCGGCAAGGGTCCAGCGCGCCGGGTCGGAAGCGGTCTGCCACCAGTCCAGCATCGCGTTTCCGTCGTGGTCGACAGGTGCCGCCAGAGCAACACTCATCCCGCTCGTCGGCAGTCCGTCTGCCTCGCCGGTCGGCGACGGCAAGACGCTGGAGGGCAGAGCGGTCATCCCGGCACCGCGCCATTCCGGGGGCTGAGCGGCTGTTCCGGGCTCGACCAGCCGGCCGATCGGGCGGGCTTGCGCGGCATACGAGAAACCCCAGTTCAGCAGCGCCTCCACCGACGGCGCCTGGCGCTCGACGCTGCCCATGACCGCGACGATGAGGGTGCGATCATCGCGGGTGGCCGCTCCGATGAAGGTGTTGCGGGCCAGCGTGGTGTAACCGCTCTTGATCCCGATGGTGCCGGGATAGGAGTCGATGATCGGGTTGTGGTTGGTGATAGCGAACGGCCCGGTCGTCTTGCCGGTCGCGTCGACCGCACCCGGGAACTGTGCCTGCAGGAGCACGGCATGCCGCCGGAAGTCCGGAAGCTGCATGACGGCCCGGCCGATGAGAGCCAGGTCGTAGGCGCTGGTGTGCTGGCCGTCGGCGTCCAGGCCGGAGGGGTCGACGGCGTTGGTGTCCCAGGCGCCCAGCCGGCCCGCGGTGGCGTTCATGTCGGCGATGATCTTGTCGCGTCCGCCATAGGCCCGCGCGATCGCGTATGCCGTGTCGTTGCCGCTCACCATGATGAGTCCGTTGAACAGGTCGTCGATCGTGTACTTGTTGCCCGCGACCATGCCGACTCGAGTGCCCTCGGCGTTGACGTCCGCAGGGTCGGCGATGATGACCCGCTTGGGGTCCAGCGCAGGGAGTGCCACGAGGGCGGTGAGCGTCTTGAGGGTGCTGGCCGGGTAGAGCAGCGCGTGGGCCTGTTTGGCCGCGATGATCTCGCCGGTCTGCAGGTCGGCCACGACGTAGGACACGTGCGGCATGATCGGCGGTGCCGGCACATTCGCGGGCAGGTCGGTGACGACGCCCGGCCGGGCCAGGGCGGGTCCACCGACGACATGCTCGGGTGCGATGACCGGCCCGATCATCGGAGCCGGCGCGGCGAGCACGCAGGACCGGCGGATCGTGCGTCCGTCGGGGAGGGTGGTCACGCCGGGCTCGGAGCTGCGTTTGGCGCTCGTCGTCGCACTGTTGAGCGCAGGCTTGGGCGCCGGTGAGGTGACATAGGTCGCGGTCATTCCCGGGCCGCATCCATCGCTGCCGGTGCGGGCTGGGCTGCTCACGACGACAGGTCGGGAGGGGGCTGGGGTAGAGCTGCCGGTGGTCCTCGTCGCAGCATTCGGGGTGCTCGTCGCGGGCCGCGTAGTGACGGCCGGGTATGCCGATCCGGCCGCGGGGGCGTCGGCAGCGACGGCGGGACCGACCGCGCAGGCGAGGACGACGCCTACGATCCCCACGGCATACCCGAGGTTGGTCGAGATGCCCATGACGCGGCGAGCCTACTCGCCGGGCCGGCTACGCACCGGTCGGGGTGGTAGACAACACTGCGCCGGTATGCCGTGCGGCATACCGGCGCAGTGGTGGCCGATCAGGAGCTCAGGCGCGCTTGCTCATCGATGTGCGCAGATCCTTGTTGAGCTGGTTGATGACATCCAGCGGGATCTCCTTGGGGCATACGTCGGCGCACGCACCGGTGTTGGTGCAGCCGCCGAAGCCCTCGTGGTCGTGCTGGGAGACCATCTTGACCACGCGAGCCCACCGCTCGGGCTGGCCCTGCGGGAGCTCGCCGAGGTGGGTGACCTTGGCGCCCATGAAGAGCATCGCGGACGCGTTGGGGCAGGCGGCGACGCAGGCCCCACAGCCGATGCACTTGGCCGACTCGAACGCCCGGTCGGCCTTGGGCTTGGGCACCGGCACCGAGTGCGCCTCGGGAGCCGCGCCGGTGTTGACCGAGATGAACCCGCCGCTCTGGATGATCCGGTCGAAGGCCGACCGGTCGACGACGAGGTCACGCAGC
>JBGAQV010000149.1:0-4340 GCA_044220505.1 Dermatophilaceae bacterium | reverse complement strand
CCCCTCGATCACGCCGGACTGCTCCTTGATGGCGATGTGCAGCTGCTCAAGTGCCAGGTGCTGCAGGCGCACGCCCTCCTTGCCCAGGCGGCTGCTGTGCGCGCCGACCTGCAGTAGATGCCCGACGCGCTCGATGAACGGGCCCCACGGACCGACCGGTCCGCCGGGACCGCCTCCGATCGGGATGACGAAGCCGCCGCCGTCGACGTCGATCCCGCCGAAGATGAGCCAACCCTGGCGCTTGTCGGTGCCCGGACGTGGGATCGCGATCTGCTGGGCCCGATAGGCGGCGATGGCCAGGCCGGACGCGCCCTGCGCGAGGGAGGCTGTCGCGCCGGTCGCGGAGGCGTCTCCGAGCCAGCTCTGGAAGACCTGCCCGCCGTGGACCGACCCGTATGCCGTGAGCACCTGGGCGGCTTTGGTGGGGACCCAGCCGGCGACATTGGCTGTGGAGGTCAAGCTCGGGTCGCTCGTCACGGTGACGAAGTCGTCGTCGACGAAGTCGTTGAGCGTGGCCGAGAAGGCGTCGATGAGGTAGCCGGAGTCACCGGGGCCACCGTCGCCGCCCACCGGGTAGTACCACGCGGTGAGGGTGAGCGGGCTGTCGCCGACCTGCTGGTCGATCGAGGAGGTCGTGGTGACCGCTCCCCCGATGCCGTCAGAGGCGCTCCAGAAGACGAACCGCAACCCCTCCAACTCGGCGGCGGTGGCGTGGACGACGCTGCCGGGGGTGGCTTCGGTGCTGGCGCCGCCGATGAGGGTGGACGATGTCGGGCCAGACCGGGGCTGACGGTGGTGGCCAGCCGGCGAACCGATTCGTTTGGCGTTGATGACAACGTGAGTCATGGGGAACCTCGCTCATGAGCTGGGTGACCGCGGGGAGAGAAGCGGTCACTGACGAGGAGCGCGAAGACTGTCTGGTGATACGTCCCGTCCCGGGAGACCTGGTCTCGGTCAGCCTTCGAGGGCCAGGGCGAACGGGAGCACGGCCGGTGCCCCGGCCAGTCGCAAAGCTCTCCCTGCGATGGTCAGCGTCCAGCGCGAGCTCACCAGGTCATCGACCAGCAGGACCGGCCCGTCGAGGGCGGCGACTTGAGTCGCGACCTCTGCGGGGACGACGATGCGGTCCCAGACCTGGGCGAGGCGGAAGGCCGAGTTGCCGCCGGGTTCTCCGAAGGGTCCCCGACCGGCATACCCGAGGGTGCCGAGGAACGGCAGCCGCCCGACCTGCGCAAGGGCGTCAGCCAGAGACCCCACCAGCTGGGGGTGGCGGCGTGAGGGCATGGCGACGACTGCGACGGGCCGCTGGGCCCAGCCCCAACCGCGCAGCACGTCGATACTGCCCTGGACGAGCGGGGTGGTGACGGGGGCATCCTCGCGCAACGCCTCGCGGACCCGGGTGCCCCACCCGAGATCGCTGAACCGCGCCAGTACTCGCCCTTGCTGAATGCTCTCGGCGGCGGCGATGCGGCCCTTGACGGGCACGCCGAGACGGTCCATGCCGGTGGGCCATTGCAGCCGCGGTTCGATCGGCACGCCGACTCGCGACAGGGCCATGCGGGCTTGGCCCATGGCGTCGCCGCGGATGCCCTCGGCGAACCACCTGCCGGTGCACGTGTCGCACCGACCGCATGCCTGGGCGGTGTGGTCGTCCAGGCAGCGCTGCAGGTAGGCCATCCGGCATTCGGTGGTCAACTCGTACTCAAGCATGAGCTGCTGCTCGCGGGTTCTGGCCGCAGCCACCCGTTCGTAGCGCTCGGCGTCGTAGCGCCACGGCATACCGGTCGCCACCCAGCCGCCGGGCACCCGGGTGACCGCCCCGTCGACGTCGAGCACTTTGAGCAGCAGGTCGAGGCGAGTACGGCGGATGTCGACCACGCTCTCGATGGCGGCTGTCGACATCGCGCGGGGTGACTGCACGAGCGCCCGGAGCACGGCCTCGGCTTGCTCTGGTCGCGGCATGGACGCCGACGCGAAGTAGGCCCAGATCTCGCGGTCCTCGGCGCCCGGCAGCAGCAGCACGTCGGCGCTGGCAGTGGCCCGCCCGGCGCGGCCGATCTGCTGGTAGTAGGCAACGGGAGAGGCCGGGGCTCCGACGTGGACGACGAACCCCAGGTCAGGCTTGTCGAAGCCCATCCCCAGGGCCGAGGTGGCGACCAGGGCCTTGACCTCGTTGTCTCGCAATGCCGTTTCGAGTCGTTCGCGCTCGGCCGGGTCGGTGCGGCCGGTGTAGGCCGCGACCGAGTGCCCGGCTCCCGCGAGCGCGCTGGCCAGATCTTCGGCGCCCGCGACGGTGAGCGCATAGACGATTCCGCTGCCGGGCAGGGTCGGCAGTTGGTCGAGCAGCCAACCCAGGCGCTGCTCGGCAGTGAGGCTCGGCGCGACGCCGAGGCGCAGCGACGCTCGCGCCAACGATCCGCGCAGGGTGCGGACGGTATGCCGTGTGCCTGCCGCCGCGACTCCGCCCGCCCCGCCGTCGCCCGCGCCGACCTCGCCCGCGCCGGCCTTGCCCGCGATGACTCCCGCCGCCCCGGCCCCGGCCGCCCCGACTCCGGCCGCGCCGACCCCGGCCGCGATGACTCCGGCCGCCCCGACCCCGGCCGCGCCGACTCCGGCCGACCCGACTCCCGCCGACCCGACCTGGAGTTGGGCGGCGACGTCCTCGACCACGCGGGCGTTGGCGGTGGCCGTGGTGGCGAGGACGGGGGTGTCTCGGGGCAGAGCGGTCAGAAGGTCGGCGATCCGGCGGTAGTCGGGGCGAAAATCGTGCCCCCAGTCGCTGACGCAGTGTGCTTCGTCGACGACGAGCAGCCCGGCCCGCGCAACGAGGTCGGGGAGCTGCTCGGCTCGGAAACTCGGATTGGTGAGGCGCTCGGGGCTCACGAGCAGCACGTCGACTTCGTCGGCGGCAAGAGCTTCCTGGACCTGCGGCCAGTCGAGTTGGTTGGCGGAGTTGAGCGACACGGCTCTGATGCCGGCCCGCTCACCTGCCGCGATCTGGTCCCGCATGAGCGACAGCAGCGGCGACAGGATCACCGTTGGGCCGGCCCCTTGAGCGCGCAGCAGTGCCGTGGCGACGAAGTAGACGGCTGACTTGCCCCACCCCGTTCGCTGCACGACCAGCACCCGCTCGCGATCAACGACCAGCGACCGGATCGCCTCTAGCTGGCCGTCGTGGAACTGCGCGTCGGCTCGCCCCACCAGCGCGCGCAAAGCGGTCAGAGCCTGCGCATCGAACCCTTCGGCCGCCACCTCAGCCCCAGACTCCACGGTCCCCACCTCAGCCCCAGACTCCACGGTCCCCACCTCAGTGCCAGACGCCAGGGGTCGCGGACCCTGCCCCGATGCCGGCGGCGCGGTCGGGATCAGCGACTCCATCGTGAGCAGCGGCTGGGAGGTTGGTCACGCGCTCCACCGTATGCCGGCCCACCGACACCAACGGCTCTCCATCCACAGGGGCGGGATCGCATGCCGAGCACGGAAAGGTAGTGCCACCCATCAAGCACGCAGCTGGAAGTGGACGGTCTTCGCCCCATGCCCCAGTCCTCGCCCTCGCCCGCGCGTGTCTCCGTCTCGGGTGATCTCGTGGTGGTAGGCGGGGTCGTGGATCTTGCGGTGGTGGTAGCCGCACAGCGGGACGGCTCGGTCGAGGTCGGTCAATCCGCCCTTGGACCACGGGTCCTCGTGGTGCAGCTCGGACCACGCATACGGTCGGTCGCAATCTTGCGCGGCGCAGGTTTCGTAGATGGTCGCCAGCGCGGTGCGTTGGTGCTCGGTGAAGAACCGTTCCTGTCTACCGACATCGAGGACATGTCCGGGTCCACCCAACACGACCGGCAAGATCCCGGCATTGCAGGCGATCCGCCGCGCGGCACTGGCCGAGATCAACACCCCGGTGTCGGTGGTCGCTGCTCCACTGGAAGGACTCAACTCCAGGAGGGTCCCGGTCAGCCCATGCACAGTGGCTTGCAGCTCGGCAGCGCGAGCGGCGCCCATCACTTGCTCGGCGGTCATCGTGATGATGACGGTGGAGGCGACCTTCCCGGTCAACTTCTCGGTGTCCAGGTGCTCGATCAACTCGGTCAACGCCCGGCCACGACGGTGAGCCCAGTCAATGTCGGCCCAGTCCGCGTTCCGACCCTCGATCCGGTGTCCGCTGGCGCCGCTGGCAGGCATCGCGCTTGTGCCGGACGGCGCCCGACCGTCGGCTGCCATGCGCCCCTTCGCGCCGGCCGTGCCCCTCACGCCGGCGCCGAACTGCGGGTGGGCACCAGTGCCAGACGTGCCATGCGAACCGGCACCGAACGACGGGTGCTCGTGCGTGCCCGTGGCGCTCAACA
>JBGAQV010000148.1:0-4480 GCA_044220505.1 Dermatophilaceae bacterium | reverse complement strand
TCAGCACAGGGGCATCCTCACGCTCCGACGCGCAAGATCACCTCACCAAGCCCAGCCCATCCGTGGATCGAGGCTTAGCCGTGGGCCGCCCCCCCGTTGTGCCGTCCGATCGGCCAGGTGGGGGCGGAAATCGCGAGGGGCCGGGCCGGGGGGCTCACTACAGTGAGCGCTATGTCGGTCGCTACCCGGGTCATCGCCTGCCTCGACGTGGACGCCGGTCGCGTCGTCAAGGGGGTCAACTTCCAGAACCTGCGCGATGCCGGCGATCCGGTCGAGTTGGCCAAGACCTACAACGCCCAGGGGGTCGACGAACTCACTTTCCTCGACGTTACCGCCAGCAGCGGCGATCGCGAGACGACCTTCGACGTGGTCCGCCGCACGGCCGAACAGGTGTTCATTCCGCTGACCGTCGGTGGCGGGGTGCGCGCAGTTGCGGACGTCGATCGGCTGCTGCGAGCCGGCGCCGACAAGGTCGGCGTCAATACGGCGGCTATCGCCAGGCCCGAGCTGATCGGGGAGATCGCCGACCGCTTCGGGTCGCAGGTGCTCGTGCTCTCCGCCGATGTGCGTCGTCGGCGCAACGATGCCGGTGCCCCGACGGACGACTTCGTCATGACGACGCACGGCGGTCGCACGCCGGTCGACCTCGACGCGGTCGCGTGGTGCGCCCGCGCGCAGGAACTCGGTGCGGGCGAGATCCTGCTCAACTCGATGGACGCCGACGGCACCAAGGACGGCTTCGACCTGCCTCTCATTCGTGCCGTGCGAGCCGCAGTGACGATCCCCGTCATCGCCAGCGGAGGAGCCGGCGGGGTCGAACACTTCGCCCCGGCCGTGCACGCGGGCGCGGACGCGGTGCTCGCCGCCAGCGTCTTCCACTTCGGTGAGCTCACCGTGGCTCAGGTCAAGGACGCCCTGCGCGCCGACGGGATCACCGTCCGATGAGCGACCGGATCCCGTCCCTCTGGGAGGAGAAGCTCGCCGCCGACCCCGGCCACTCTCGGTGGTACGTCGAGCGGTTCCGCGCCCTGCTGGCCGAGGGCAGCGACATCGTCGGCGAGGCTCGCACCGTCGATGCCATGGTCGCGCGCGGCTCGCGCATCCTCGATGCCGGCTGCGGATTCGGTCGCGTCGGCGGTCACCTCGCGTCGGTGGGCCACACCGTGGTCGGGGTCGATGTCGACCCGACCCTCATCGACGCGGCACGTGCCGACCACCCCGATGTCACCTGGCTGGTAGGCGACCTCTCCAGGCTGGAACTGGCCGCGCACGGCATACCGGAGCCGTTCGATGCCATCGTCTGCGCGGGCAATGTGCTGCCCTTCGCCGCGCCGGCCACCCGCCAGGACGTGCTGCGCGGCTTCGCCCGTCACCTGCGCCCAGGCGGCCGGGCAATTGTCGGGTTCGGCACCGACCGCGGGTATGCCGTGTCCGAGTTCCGCGCGCATGTCACCGGCGCCGGACTGCAGGCCGAGCTGCTGCTCGCCACGTGGGACTTGGTGCCGTGGACGGACGGCTCCGACTTCATCGTCGCCATCCTGCGCCGAGCCGAGGTGGCGTCGGGCTGAGCCGTCCTGGTGGACAATGACGGTATGGCTGTCTCGCTCGGTATGCCGCAGGGTCCCGCCCCCGTCGTCGCCCCCCGCCGTCCCTCCCGCAAGATCAAGGTCGGCAAGGTCGAGGTTGGCGGCGACGCGCCCATCTCGGTGCAGTCGATGTGCACCACCCCGACCGTCGACGTCAACGCGACCCTGCAGCAGATCGCCGAGCTGACCGCGGCCGGCTGCGACATCGTCCGGGTCGCCTGCCCGAGCCAGGACGACGCCGACGCGCTCTCCGACATCGCGCGCAAGTCGCAGATCCCGGTCATCGCGGACATTCACTTCCAGCCGAAGTACGTCTTCGCGGCGATCGACGCCGGGTGCGCAGCGGTGCGGGTCAACCCCGGCAACATCCGCGCCTTCGACGACCAGGTCAAGCAGATCGCGGCCGCGGCGAGCGACGCAGGCGTCTCGATCCGGATCGGGGTCAACGCCGGATCGCTGGACAAGCGATTGTTGGAGAAGTACGGCAAGCCCACGGCCGAGGCTCTCGTCGAGTCGGCGGTCTGGGAGGCGAGCCTGTTCGAGGAGCACGACTTCCACGACTTCAAGATCTCGGTCAAGCACCACGACCCGGTCGTCATGATCCGCGCCTACGAGATGCTCGCGGCGCGCGGCGACTGGCCGCTGCACCTCGGAGTCACCGAGGCGGGGCCGGCTTTCCAGGGCACGATCAAGTCGGCTACCGCCTTCGGTGCGTTGCTCTCGCGCGGCATCGGCGACACCATCCGGGTCTCGCTCTCGGCTCCACCGGTCGAAGAGGTCAAGGTCGGCAACCAGATCCTGCAGTCGCTCAACCTCAAGCCGCGCAAGCTGGAGATCGTCTCGTGCCCCTCGTGCGGGCGGGCGCAGGTCGACGTCTACACCCTCGCCGAGCAGGTGACGGCGGGCCTCGAGGGGCTCACCGTGCCGCTGCGCGTGGCGGTCATGGGCTGCGTCGTCAATGGCCCCGGTGAGGCGCGCGAGGCCGATCTCGGGGTGGCCTCCGGCAATGGCAAGGGCCAGATCTTCGTCAAGGGCGAGGTCGTCAAGACCGTGCCCGAAGCACTCATCGTCGAGACCCTCATCGAGGAAGCCATGCGGCTGGCCGACGAGATGGGCCAGCCCATCGACGAGGAGACCGGCGGACCAGTCGTCACCGTCGGATGAGTTCGCCGCGTCGGCCGTGACGGGAGTCGAGACGGCGCGTGTCTGGTCCGGCACGGCACGGGATGACACGGCATACCTGCTGTGATCGGCGATCTTCTGGCACCCTGTAGCCGTGCTGCGCACTCAAAGCCCGGTGCGCGCCCTTACGGCCACCGACCGTGACGAGGCGCTCGCCCTGTGCGCGCGCAATCCCACCGCAAATGTCTTCGTCGCAGCGCGGATCGAAGAGGGCGCGCTGCTGTCGATGCCCGGCGCACTGCTGGGGTTCGACACCGGATCGGGGCTGCGGTCCATGGCCTGGGCGTCGGCCAATCTCGTGCCCGTCGAGTGCGATGACGAGGCGTTGGATGCCTTCGCCTATCGGCTGCGGCGCTGGCGTCGGCAGTGTGCGTCGATCTTCGGGCCCTCCCATCAGGTGCTCGGCCTGTGGGAACGATTGGGGCCGAGTTGGGGGCGTCCCCGGGCGATTCGCCATCCCCAGCCCCTCATGTCCACGACGGTCCGTCCGCAGCATTGGGGCATCGAGCCCGACCCGCGGGTCCGGCTGGCCCGCATGGACGAGGTGGATGACGTGCTCCCGGCTGCGGCTGCGATGTTCACCGACGAGATCGGCTATCCACCGTATGTCGGGTCGACGGCTTCATACCGACAGGTGATCGCCGGACTGGTGCGCGCCGGGCACACCTATGTCTGGTCTGACCGGGGGCGCGTGATGTTCAAGGCCGACATCGGGTCGGTCGGCGTCGGGGCAGCCCAAGTGCAGGGGGTCTGGCTGGCATCGGCGCTGCGTGGTCAAGGGCTGGCCGAGCCGCTCATGGCCGCGGTCACCGATGCGGTGCTGACGACGATCGCTCCCGAAGCCTCGCTCTATGTCAACGATTTCAACGTCCCGGCCCGGGCCACCTATCGCGCCTTGGGGTATGCCGAAGTCGGCACGTTCTCCACCGTCCTGCTCTGACCGCGCTTCCCCTGTCGGGACTGCCCGCCTCGGTGTACCGCCACGTCCGGAGATTCTGTTTCGATGCGTCTGGATGGCTCCAATTGATCGGGATTCCCCCTGTACTCGAACGCTTGTCGTCATACACTCGTGCTATGACAATCACTCCCGTGGACGCGCAGCCAAGCGGCGGTACGCCGTGTGCTGCGGTGTCGCGGGGTGGGTCGGCTGCCGTGGTGGGGGTGTCGACTGGGGCGCTGCATGCGGTGGTGGATGCGGTCCAGGCTCGGTTGGCTGACCCGGACGCTGCCGTGCTCGTGGGCGCTGCCGATATTGGTGAGGTGGAGCGGATCGCTCGTCGGGTGGATGCCCTGCGGTTGGCGTTGGTCGCTCGGGCTGACCGGCAGCAGGTGCATCGCCGGACCGGGCATTCCTCGACATCAGCGTGGATGGCGTCAGCAACCCACGGCGATGGGGCTCACGCGGCCCGAGAGGTGGTCTTGGCGACATCTCTGGCTGGCGAAGGGCTTGCTGCGACCAGGGGCGGCGTTTGATGCCGGTGACGTCTCTGGTCGGTGTGCGGGGATCATCGCCTCGACGATGGACAAACTCCCGGAGTCGTTGACGCAGGTGGAGCGGGCGAAGGTCGAAACGTCTCTCGTCCAGAAGGCGCGGGTGTTGAATCCGGGCCGGTTCTCTCGGGCGGCGAAGTTCGTCCTCGCCGACGCCGAACGCTCCGCCCAAGAGGTCGCTGAGCATGTCGAAGCCCAACTGCTCGATCAGGAGACCCGGG
>JBGAQV010000147.1:0-4483 GCA_044220505.1 Dermatophilaceae bacterium | reverse complement strand
GTTCGACGGGCCACCAGCGGGGTGACCAGTCCCGCCGTCCGGGCGAGATGGGTGCCGGCCACCCCGTCCATCCGGGCGGCGTCGCGGCTGGCTCCCACCTTCCGGTATGCCGCGGCCGCACCGCTGGCTGCTTCGGCGGCATACCCGTGGGCACCGAGTGACGCGAAACCGGCGGCGGCCCGTTCCCATGCGGCTGGCTCGCCGGTGCGCCGGGCGTCGACGAGGTCGAACCTCGCGGCGGCCAGCGCCGACCGGGGTCGGGACCACCCTGATGGCCCGGCTGCCGGGTCGAGCAGGTCGAGCACTCCCAACCGGGCCGCCTCGTGCCAGGCTTCGGCCTCGTTGGCCGGCGCGTGGGTGGCCCCGGCGTGCTGCACCGAAGCCTCGACATGTGCCGCCGCACCGGCGCGGTCGCCCGTGCCGAAGGCGACCCAGGCCCGGGCCAGATCCAGCAGGTGCCCGCAGAGCATCTGCGGCGGCCGAGGGAATCCTTCGACCCGCTGCAACGTCACCGCTGCCTCGTCGAGGTCCCCGCTCTCGGCCTGAGCGCGAGCCAGGGCAGCGCCGCACCACACCGCGAAGCCCCAGACGCGCACCGTGCTCCACAGTCGCTCGGCCTCAGCGAGCGCCCGGACGCATGCGGTGACGTCGCCGGTGACCTCGGTCACGAGACCGACGAGCATGGCCGCCCACGCCCGCGCCTGTTGTGAGGGGGAGAGCTGGGCTGCCGCGTATGCCGCCTCCGCGGCCTCCCGCGCCTGATCCAGATCGCCCGTTGCGAGCATGCCGAGGATCTGGATCGCGTGATGCTGACCCGGGTCTCCGACGGGCTGGACATCGACGCCGATCAGGCTGTGCGACAGGGCACGCGAGGCGGCCAGCCCCTTCTCGGCATCGTCGCTGAAGATCAGGCCAAGGCAATATCCCACGGCAGCAACGAATCTCACCCACGGATGCGGGTGCTCGACCAGCGGCAGGCCGAGCTGGACCGCAACGGGGAGGTTGCCGGCCATGGCGGCGTGGGCCGAGCGTTGCGCGTGGACGAGGGCATCCCAGGGGCCGGCTTCGCCGGTGGCTTCATCGAGCACGGCCAGGCCGGCGTCCAGGTCACCGAACCACCAGTGCTCCTCGGCGATCCGCAGGCGCAGAGCTGCCCGCATCCATGGATCCGTCTCGGTCTCGCGGGCGGTGCGCAGCACCGTGATCGCGCGCGCGTGATCGCCGTTGAGTGACAGGCACCACGAGGCGAGCAGGGCGTCCGCTGTGGTCCCGGTGCGGCTGCTTGCTTCATGGGCGAGTTCGGCGGCCAACGGCGTGTTGCCGATGGCCACCGCACGATGTGCCGATGCCGACAGGATTGCCGGGTCGATGCTCAGTCCGCCACGAACGCTCCATACGGCCGAGCGCAACTGTTCGTCGAGAGATCGCGTTGACTCGGACGAGTCGGCGTCGGCCTCGGCGAGGGTGCGGTAGATCCGCATCCGGGCCAGCGCACCGAGCCGGGCTCGGGTGAGCTCTCGGTAGAGCGGATGTCCTAGGTCCAGGACCAGGCCACCGGGGCGGCCCTCGCCCGTATCGGCAACGACGATGCCCACCCGTTCCAGCCGCTCGAGCGGCTCGAAGCCGACGACCCGCTCCACGAGGGCCTGCTCAAGCCGCCCGCCGACGGCCAGGAGTTCCAGCGTGGATCGCTCGGCCCCGTCGAAGGGTGCCAGACGAGCGAGAACGACCTCCTCCAGCAGCGGCGTGGCGACCATCTCGGCCTCGAACCCGTAAACGCCACCGTGCCGCTGCATGGCCCCGGCGGCCAGTGATCCCTCGACGAGTTCCCTGGCGTACATCGGGTTGCCGGCCGCCGCGCCGACGATGACACCGCGAGCGTGCCCGGACAGCGGGGAGCCCAGGGCTCGCTCGACCATGGCGGCGATGTCGGCGTCGGCCAGGGTGCCCAGGGTGACGTGGTCGACGCCCGGAGCCTGGCGTAGGCGGTCGACGGCGGGCGGGCAGTCCGCCGAGCTTCGCAGGGTGGCCAGTAACCGGACCGACCCGCCGGTGATGAGTTGGTGCACGACGATGGCGCTCGCCTCGTCGAGCAGGTGCAGGTCGTCGACACTCAGCAGCGGTGTGGTTGTCGCGCCGCCCGGGGAGCCGTTCGGTCGGTCGTTCGACTGGGCTGACCAGCGGGCTGAGTGCGCAGGCGACTGGGCAGGCGAGTGCGCAGGCGAGTGCGCAGGGAACTGGCGACCGAGCGCGGCGATCGTCCGCTGTGCTGCGGCCACGGCATCGCCGCCCACCGCGCCTCCGACGAGCGACGCCAACGGTGCCAGCGGCAGTGGAGCCGTTGCCGGGCTGGCGACGACGCGCACGACAGGGGTGCCGGAGGCGGCATACGACTCGGTGATCTCGTGCGCCAACCGGGTCTTGCCCAGTCCGGCAGCCCCGGTGAGGACGACGTGACGGCCCTCGTCAAGCCGTCCGCGGACCTCGCGTAGGACGTCGTCACGTCCGACGAACGGCCACGTGGTGGGAGACACGGGACAGACTGTAGGGGTATCCCAACGGGATCGCCCGAGATCCTGTGCTGAGCTGGCACGTGAACCGGTTTCCGGGCAGAAACAACTGCCATCTCATCGATTTAAGTGCCAACCGACTCGCGGCTGGCCACGGGCGACTCACGCTCGTGGCGGAATGCCTCGATCTCCTGACCGACGACGGTCACCCAGGGCACTGCGGCAACGACGATGAGCCCGACGGGCATGGCGCCACCCGCCGCGACGAAGCCGACCGCCGTCACGGTGAGCGCCATCGATCCGGCCAGCATCCACCAGTGCATCGGCCGCAGGGCCCGGGTCAACGCACCGAAGAGGACATAGACGAGCACGATGTATGCCGCGACCGGCACCGCGACAGCGAGGATCGTCGCCGTGGGGCTCAAGGTTGCCTCACCACCGAGCGAGTATGCCGCGAGGTGCAGTCCGCCTCCCACGGCGACGACCGCGATAAGCAGGGGGATGTGCCCGTTTCCCCAGATGGGGGAGCGAGCGCGATGGTGGTGCAGCAGGTCCCCGCTGGGGAACAGGAAGTAGGACCACCAGATGCCGAAGGTCAACCCGACGCCGGCCAAGCCGACCAGGACGAAGTCGACCGACCACCCCGATGCGTCGAACAACGTGGACAACGCCGCCATCGTGCCGAGCAGCCCTTCGCCCAAGGCGATGATGACCAACAGGCCATAGCGCTCGGCGATGTGATGCGGATGCCACGGGGTGCCGCCGTGCCGCCGGGACACCAAGACCGGCCCCACGATTTCCACGGAGATGAGCAGCAAGGCCAGCGTGACGCTGGGCCATAGCGTGAGCGGCGCCAACGCGAGGACCACCCACCCGGTCTGGGCGACGGCAATGGTCCGGGCATAGATGAGACAGACGCCGCGGCGGGCCGAGTCCGCTCGCGCGGCTCGCAGCCACTGGATGATCATCGGCACCCGCATGACGACATAGCCGCTGACCATGGTCCGGTTGTCGATGTGCTCGCCGCTGTCGATGGAGGCGAAGAGGCTCGGCAGGCCCAGCGAGAGGATGAGCGTCCCGATCATCTGCACGAGGGTGAGCAGGCGATAGGCCCAGTCGTCGGTGTCATAGGCCGACGCGAACCACGACCAGTTCATCCAGGCCCAGGCGACGGCGAACGCTCCGAACACGAACCCCACCACCGCGACCGCGACGTGTCCCTCAGCCAGATAGTGCGCGAATTGGCTTGCCGCCGTGCCGAACCCGATGACAAAGGTGAGGTCGAAGAGCAGCTCCAGCGTGCTCGCAGCCCGGCCTGCTTCCAACGGGTCGCGCCCGGACATGGAGCGCAAGCGGTGAGACGGCATCATCGGCGCAGTCTAGGAGGCCCGGGCTGCCAGGCAGGTGGCGTAACGTCACCCCATGACCCGCCTCGGCTATCAGATCCCCAACTTCACCTACCCGGCGTCAGGAGCGCGGCCGGTATGAGGTGATCGCCCGTCAGGCCGTCGAGGCCGAGGAGAGTGGTTCGACACCCTCCTGGTGATGGACCACGGCCCGCTTGGCATCGGTGCCGGCTGGTACGAGCAGGAGCACAACCGCCCTCGGCTTCGAGTTCGGCACCTTCACCGACCGCTTCGAGCGTCTTGAGGAGGCGCTGCAGATCGTCACCGGGATGCTCCGCGGCGACCGTCCGACGCTAGAGGGGAGATGGTATGCCGTCCGCGACGCCATCAACTCGCCGGCGCCGGTCGGGCGCATCCCCGTGATGATCGGCGGCGCGGGCGAGCGCAAGACCCTGCGGATGGCCGCGCAGTATGCCGACGAGTCCAACCTCATCTGCCCCATCGACGACATCCCCCGCAAGCTTGAGGTCCTCGACGCGCACTGCGCGAAACTCGGCCGGGACCGGTCCGAGCTCACCGTGACCTATCAGACGAGTGTGGCCATCGCGCCGACCCGCGAGCAGGCGA
>JBGAQV010000146.1:0-4809 GCA_044220505.1 Dermatophilaceae bacterium | reverse complement strand
GCTGATCGGGACGGCCATCGCAGCCCGGCTCGATCCACTGCCCGGGGCAGCCGTCTGTCCCAGCGTCGCCGGCGCCGCACCGGCCTCCCCGGCGAACCCCCCACCGGCTGCCTGGGCGGCCGACCAGGCAGCCGGAGCGCCTTCGGGTATGCCGTGCCCGCGGGCTCCCGCAGCGGCCGGTCCGCCCGCCTCCGTCGTGGACCGGCGGCCCAGCCCACCGTGGGCGGGCGTCCCACCGGGCCGACCCGGCCGCAGCACGCCTGCGGGCGCGGGACACACGACCGCACCGGCGCGGATTCTGGCTTGAGCAACCGTCTGGTCGAGGTGGACGAGGCGACCGCCGACCGACGCTGCCTCCCGCTCGACATCGGGGGGCAGGACAAGCGCGAGCACATCGCCGACAGCAAGGTTTTCGTCGACGACCACATCGACGACCCGGTCTTGCCAGGCCACCGTCAAGGGGCGGGCTGAGCTGTCCGGGCCGCCGGAGCCGTCCGGGCGCGCCGACGCGAGGCCAGCCGACGACGCGACTGGTGCCACGGCATACCCCCTTTCGTCCCGGTTGGCCCTTGCCCGCGAGCGGGGCGGGTGTCGGCCACGGCAGATACAGTGCCGCTGGATCATCATGCCGAAGGGGAGCAATGACCGCCACGACGCAGACCTACCGCGAAGGTCGGATCGACCCACCTCCCATGCCCCAGGGCCGCATGGAGATCCAGCCGCCACCACCGCTCTTCGTCGGCGAGAGCATGGCCAGCAACCTCATCATGACCGCGATCCCCATGGTCGGGTCGCTGGCGTCCGTGATCTTCGTCGCCATGTCGAACACCGGCCCGCGAGGCATGCTCATGGCCGGCGGCTTCCTCGTGGCGACCCTGGGCTTCGTCGGCGTCTCAGTCTGGCGGGCCCGCAGCGGCAAGACTGCCCAGATCACCAGCGACCGAAGGGAATACCTCAACTACCTGCGCACGATCCGCGACGTCGCGCGCACCGCCGGGCTGCAGCAGCGCCGTGCGCTGGCCTGGATCCACCCCGCTCCCACGGCGCTCGCCGCGATCGCCGAGGACCGCACCCGGGTGTGGGAGCGGCGCCCCGAAGACGGCGACTTCCTGGTGGTCCGGTATGCCGTGGGGCCGCAACAACTCGCGCTTGACCTGGTGCCGCCGGAGTCCGACACCATCGACAAGCTCGATCCGGTCGCCGCGTCGGCCCTGCACCGACTGCTCAACACCCACCGAGTGCTGCAGGACCTCCCCAGCGCAATCGCCCTGCCGTCTTTCGCCAGGATCGAGGTCACCGGCACCGAGTCGCAGGTGCGGGCTCAAGCTCGGGCGATCCTGGCCGAGGCCGCGCTCATGCACGGACCCGACCATCTCGTCATCGCCGTGCTCACCACCCCGAGCGCAGTGGCGGAATGGGACTGGGTCAAGTGGCTGCCGCACGCCCACAGCCGTCGGGAGTTCGACGCGGCCGGCCCGCGCCGGTTGGTGTGCACCGACCTCGACGACCTGGTCGACCTGTTGCCGGCCGACCTCACCGAACGCCCGCGCTTTGGCGGAGCTGCAGCAGCAAGCGTCAGCCCGCACATCATCATCGTCGTCGACAGTGTCGCGGTGCCGCCGGGCCACTCGGTCATCACCGAGGACGGCGTCCAAGGCGTCACGATTCTCGACCTGCCCGACCGCTGGGACGACATCGGCGACGAATCCCGGCTGCGGCTGCACCTCGAGCCGGCCGCCGGCGGTCGAGTCCACGCCACCGCCCTGGTCGTACGCGCCGAACCGGTGCGCGGCTACGCCGACCAATTGAGCATCGCGTCGGCAGAAGCGCTCGCCCGCCGGCTCACCCCCCTGTATGCCGGTGAAGGCCCGGTCCGCGAGGATGCCCTGACGACCACCTCGGAGCTCACCGACCTGCTCGGGATCGGCGATATCCACACCGTCAACCTCGACCAGACCTGGCGCTCGCGACCACCGCGGGATCGACTGCGGGTGCCGATCGGCGTGGGCGCCGACGGCGGGACGATCAACCTCGATATCAAGGAGTCCGCCCAGCAGGGCATGGGCCCGCATGGGCTGGTCATCGGGGCAACGGGTTCGGGCAAGTCGGAGGTGCTGCGGACGCTGGTGCTGGGGTTGGCCCTCACGCATTCGCCGCAGATCCTCAACTTCGTCCTCGTCGACTTCAAGGGCGGCGCGACCTTCGCCGGCATGGCCGAGATGCCGCACGTCTCGGCGATCATCACCAACCTGTCCGAGGAGCTCACCCTCGTCGACCGCATGCAGGACGCCCTGTCCGGTGAGATGACCCGTCGACAGGAGTTGTTGCGAGCGTCGGGCAATTTCGGGTCGCTGCGCGATTACGAGAAGGCTCGCACCTCGGGTGAGCGGCCCGACCTCGAGCCCCTCCCCAGCCTGCTCATCGTGTGTGACGAGTTCTCCGAGTTGCTTTCCGCCAAGCCAGAATTCGTCGACCTGTTCGTCGCGATCGGGCGCCTGGGCCGCTCCCTGGGGATCCATCTGCTGCTCTCGTCGCAGCGGCTCGAGGAGGGGCGCCTGCGCGGCCTGGACAGTCACCTGTCCTACCGCATCGGGTTGCGCACCTTCTCGGAGTCCGAGTCACGCTCGGTCATCGGAGTGGGTGACGCCTACAGGCTGCCCGCTGTCCCGGGGCTCGGGTTCCTCAAGCCCGACCAGTCTTCGCTGTGGCGGTTCAAGGCGGCATACGTGTCCGGCCCCCCGAAACGGCGTGCAGTCGGGGCCGGCGGAAGCGCTATATCGGCGCGCCGTGAGGTGCTGCCGTTCCAGCCTGGCCTGGTGACCTCGCGATCCGAGCTCCCATTCGAGTCTGCAGCTGCGGCCAGTGCGGCAGCTGCCGCGGTCGGGCCGGATGCCGACTCGCGGTCCACCTTCGACATCGCCGTCGACCGGATGGCAGGTCGCGGGCCGGCCGCCCACCGAGTCTGGCTCCCACCGCTCGACGTCCCGGACACCTTCGACGCGCTGCTGCCCGACCTCGCGGTCGACCCGACGCTGGGGCTGGTCTCCCCCGGGTGGCGCCGGCTCGGACCGCTGCGTTTCCCCCTCGGCACCGTCGACATGCCCCGCGAGCAGAAGCGCGAGGTGCTCAGTGCCGACCTGTCCGGTGCGGCCGGCCATGTCGCCGTCCTCGGTGCCCCACGCAGCGGCAAGTCCACCCTGCTGCGCACCATCGTCACCGGCCTGGCCCTGACCCACTCGCCCCGCGAAGCGCAGTTCTACATCCTCGACTTCGGCGGTGGCACCTTCACCGGCCTGCGCGATCTGGCCCACGTCGCCGGCGTCGGCACCCGGGCCGAACCCGATGTCGTCCGTCGCATCGTGGCCGAGGTCGTCGGGATCGCCGACGCTCGCGAGGAGTTCTTCCGGGCCCACGGCATCGACACCATCGAGACCTACCGCGCCCGGCGGGCCGCCAGCGATGGCCCGGATGACGGCTACGGCGACGTCTTCCTCGTGGTCGACGGCTGGAGCACGCTGCGGGCCGAGTTCGACGCCCTGGAGGGCGAGTTGCAGGTCTTGGCCCAGCGTGCGCTGACCTTCGGCGTGCACCTGCTCACGTCGGCGACGCGGTGGATGGACTACCGCACCGGCATCCGGGACCTGCTCGGAACGCGCTACGAACTGCGCCTGGGCGACGCAATGGACTCCGAGATCGATCGCAAGCTCGTCGCCAACATCCCGATGGACCGGCCCGGGCGGGGCGTCACGACCCAGAAATCCACTTCCTCGCCGCGCTGCCCCGTATCGACGCAGATGCCCGCCCCGGCACGCTCGGCAGCGGAGTGGCCCACCTCGTCGCGACAGTGACGGCCGCCTGGCAGGGGCCATCGGGTCCCAAGTTGCGCTTGCTGCCGACCCGGATCCTCGCCGACGAGGTCCGCTCCCGGGCGCCGCAATCAGAGCAGGTCCTGCTCGGCGTCAATGAGAAGGCGCTCGCTCCGGTCGGCATCGACGTCACGCGCGAGCCGCATCTGCTGGTCTTCGGCGACGGGCAATCCGGCAAGTCCAACCTGTTGCGGGCCTACATGCGCGAGGTGATGCGCAAATACGGCCCCGAGCAGGCACAGCTGTTCATCGTCGATTACCGGCGGGCGCATCTCGGCGAGTTCCCCGACGAGTGGGTCTCTGAATACTGCACGACCGCCGATCAGACTGCCGACGTCATCGAGGGAGTCACCGACTTCCTCGCGACCCGGCTGCCCGGACCCGACGTCACGCCCGATCAGCTGCGCTCCCGGTCCTGGTGGACCGGCCGCGAGGCATTCATCATCGTCGACGACTACGAACTCGTCGCAACCAGCCAGGGCAACCCGGTGGCCTCGGTCGCGCCACTGCTCGCCCAGGCCGCCGACATCGGCATGCACGTCGCCATCGCCCGCCGCGCCGGTGGGGCCGGCCGCAGCTACGACCCGCTCGTCACCGCACTGCGCGATCTGGCCCAGCCCGGCGTCGTGCTCGCCGGCGACCCGGGCGAAGGGGCGCTCGTGGGGAATGTGCGCGCGGTCCCGGCCAAGCCCGGGCGGGGCCAGTTGGTCACGCGCGCGGGCACCGAGGTCATCCAGGTCTCGTGGTCGCCTTCCGCTCACGACAGCACCGGGTGAGTATGCCGGGTGCCCACCCGGGCGCGGTGGCGGGCGGACGGCATAACCATGCTGGGGCGAGCCGTGAAGTAGGCTCACTCGCTGGCTGGCCGGTGGCGTCTCTCTCCCGCGGGTGCGGCCTGGGCCTCTAGCTCAATGGCAGAGCTGCGGACTTTTAATCCGTAGGT
>JBGAQV010000145.1:0-4957 GCA_044220505.1 Dermatophilaceae bacterium | reverse complement strand
CCCGGCGGTAGCTGCCCCACGGCGAGCACCAAGGAGCGGCTGTTGAGCACCTCGACGCCGTTGAGCTGCGTCACCAGATCGCCCACCTTGAGCCCGGCTTTGCCCGCGGGCGTGTCGGCGAAGACCTCGGCCACGAACGCGCCGTGGGTGTCTTCAGCGTCCCCCAAGCTCACGCCCATCCAGCCCCGGGCCACGCGGCCCTCGGTCTGGAGCTGGCCCAACATGTCGCTGACCATGTTGGAGGGGATCGCGAAGCCGATGCCGATGTTGCCGCTCTGGCCACCGGAGGAGCCCAGCGAGGCGATCGACGAGTTGATGCCCACGAGTTGGCCATTGGCGGTGACCAGGGCGCCACCGGAGTTGCCGGGATTGATGGCAGCCGAGGTCTGGATCGCATTGGTGACCACCGGGTCGCCGCCGCGACTCGTGCTGTCCGAACCAGTGCTCACCGGCCGGTTGAGCGCGCTGACGATGCCCGTCGTCACGGTGCCGGCCAGCCCTAGCGGGTTGCCGACCGCCATGACCGGCTGGCCCACCGTGAGCGCATCCGAGTCGCCGATGCTGATCGGCACGAGGTCGGCCGGTGGTGCGGTGAGGGTAAGGACGGCCAGGTCGGTCGACGGGTCGGTGCCTGCGATCGTCGCTGGGTAGGTGCGCCCGTCGTCGAGGGTCACCGTGATCGTGGCGGCACTGCCGGCCCCGGTGGCCACGTGGTTGTTCGTGATGATATGGCCGGCCTTGTCCAGGATGACACCTGAACCTTCGCCCTCTGCCTGGGCGCTGGTCACCTTGATCGCCACGACGCTGGGCGAGACGGCCTTGGCGGTCGCTGCCCAGTCGGGCGCGGAGCCGTCGGCCTGGATGACCGGGGCAACGGGGTTGGCCGCAGGTGCCGGATTGGCGTTCTGGGACTGGGTGATCCCGGCGCTCGACACTGCGGCGGTGGAGGTGCGGGTCACGGCATACGTGCCTCCGCTTGCCAGGCCGGCGGCGAGCACCGCGACCGTCGCGAGTTCGGCGACCCGCCGGGTGCCATGCCTCTGGTCGGGTTGCGCGGGGCTGGCCGGTGGACTCGGCGGTCCGGCCGGCGGGAACGGCGGCGGGAAGGCTGCGGTCGGGTATGCCGTGGGCAGCGCCTCGGTGGGGGTCTGAGTCATGGGGCGCTCCTTGGGATGAGATGTGCCGTTCCCTCGATGTCACCCCGGGTGGATGGGAGCCCGCTGGGGGGATGCTGTGCTGATTCTGTGGGAGCGCTGCGGCGCCGCTGTCGGCACCGGCGGATTAGGGTCAGGCATGCACGCAGGGGAGAACGCGACGGCAGCCTGGCTTCGGAAGGTCATCCCGCTCTGGTTGGTGGTGCCCCTGTATGCCGTGCCCGTCCTGTGGGCGCACGCGCTCTGGGGGTTCTATGCCGTGACCGGTGAGATGGGGCCGATGTTCGGCGAGTTCGACCAGAACGGCCAGCCGATGACACTGCCGCCGCTGCCCTGGGGCCAGCTCGGCACGGCACTGTCGGTCATGACGACCGAGACAATGGGGTCGCCGGCAGGCTGGGTGGCTGTGCTCCCGCCGGCCGCTGTCGCAAGCGCCGCCATCACGGCGCTGCACCGGTCCGGCGCCGCGCTGCCCCGGCCGGGCGCCGCGGCCCGCTCGTGGCTGCGCAACCTGCCGAGGCTCTCGGCCGCGGTCGGGGCGACGCTCTGGGGGGTGGCCGCAGTGATCGCGGTGCTCGCTGCGGTCTTCCCCTGGGTCGCCAGCGACTACTTCACGGTGGTGCGTGAGCGGGGCTACTGGGGGCTCGGCGCCGGAGGCAGCCAGCAGGTCTGGATCGCGATCTCGCTGACCCTGGTGGCGGTCGTGGTGGTCAACACCGGATTGGCGTGGCTGAGGCCCCCCGTCGCTGCCACTGCGATGGGATCGACGTCGCTCGAGGGCGAAGACGAGGACGCCGACCCGCCGTTGCCATCGTCGGCGGATCCTGCCGAGACGGTCCCAGGTGGACCGACGCGCGCAGCCGATGTTCTGGGCGCAACGGGGGGTGCAGGTTTGGTGGCCGGCCCGGCGAACTCGGTCGGCGCGGCTCGCCCAGCGAGCGAAGGCTCGGGCTGGGAGTCTGCGCCGTCGGTCGGATCGGGGGTGTTCACCCGGCCGGGGGTCTTGCCCGGCACCGACGGGGTGGATCTCGAGGAAGCCGACCTCACGGCATACCGGCGTCCCCCGCGCGGTGGGGCGGGGGACAGCAGCCAACACTCCGGCAGCCAGCAGCCCCCCGCGCAGTGACGGCTCACTGCGGGAGGGCTGCTGTACTGCTGGAGGCTGCTGGGCTGCCGTGCGGGCTCAGGCGCGCAGCGCCTCGGCGAGTTCGCGGAAGTCGCTGACCAGCGCGGCCATGTCCTCGTCGGTGTGGGCCAGCGAGACCAGCCACTGCTCGTCGAGGCCGGGCGGGGTGAGGATGTGCCGGTTGACCCCCCACAGCCAGGACAGCTCGGCGACCCGGAAGTCGGTGGCCTTGTAGTCGCGGTAGTTGCGCACCGGCGTCGACGACCAGGTGATGCAGCCCTTGATGCCCAGGCCGACGGTGTGCGCGGGCAGGTCGAACTCCGTGATGACGCCGTCGATAGCGTCGAGGGTGCGGACGTTGATGCCCTCGGCCCGGTCGAGCGCCTCATGGGTGCACACCTCGTCGACCGCGCGGGCGGCGGCCATGACCAGGGGGTTGCCGTTGTAGGTGCCGAAGTGGGCCATCCGGCCGTCGACGACCACCTGCATGACCTCCTGGCGCCCGCCGAAGGCCGCCAGCGGCAGGCCGCCACCGATGCTCTTGGCGAGGGTGACCAGGTCGGGCTTGATGCCCACCCGCTGCGAGGCGCCGGCATACCCTGCGGTGAGGCCGGTCTTGACCTCATCGAAGATGAGCACGACACCGTGCTCGTCGCACGCCTGGCGCACCCCGGCGAGGTAGCCCTCGTCGGGGACGACGATCGCGAGGTTTTCGATGACCGGCTCCATGACGAGCGCGGCGATCTCGCGACCGTGCTCGGCGAGGATGGCGCGCAGGCGGTCGAGGTCGTTGAACGGCACGACGTGGACGGTGCCCGCTTCGACCTCCGGCGGAGTGTCGGGAGTCGGCGCGTGGGCGGGGCCGATGTCGGCCAGGGCCGGCTTGACCGAGACCTGCAGCGGGTCGTAGCCGCCGTGGTATCCGCCCTCGATCTTGATGATCGCCTTGCGGCCGGTGTAGGCGCGCGCCGCGCGCACGGCATACATGAGCGATTCGGTGCCCGACTGGGTGAAGCGCAGCATGTCCAGGCCGAACCGCTCCTGGAAGAGCTCGGCGACCTCGGTGGCGGTGGGCGACGGGGTGACGAAGAGCGTGCCGACGTGGTCGAGCGCGTGGCGCACATGGTCGACGACGACCGGGTTGAGGTGGCCGACCATCATCGCGCCGAAGCCCATCGACATGTCCAACAGGCGGCGCCCGTCGACGTCGGTGACGTGCGCACCGCGAGCCGAGACGATCGAGATGGGGTAGGGGTCCCAGTGCTGGAAGGACGAGGTGACCCCCAGCGGCAGGATCTTGGCCGCGCGGGCGTTGTGCTCGCCGGACTGCGGGGTGTTGCGCTCGAACTTCTCCCACTCCTGGGCGAGCAGCGCCTCGACGCGGTCGGCGTTGAGCGGAGTGGACCTGCTGGGCAGCCAGCGTCGGGTCGCCGGGTCGTGGGCGGGCCAGGACGGGGTGCTGGACTGGTCGGTCATGCCGTCTCCTGTGCTGAGGGCGAGCTTCGCCGGGTTGGGTGCATTGTTGCCTATCCGTGGCGAACTGCCTAGTCGACGACGGAAAACTGTCAGGTTTGGGGGAGATGCCACGGATTCCGTATGTCGTGTGCTGACCTCAGGTGCTCCGGTCCGACGTGCGTCAGGTCAGCTGCCTCCCTCGTCTCGCTGGCCTGATCGCGATCTTTCGCAGACCCTGATCGAGTAGCACACATGCTACATTTCCTCCATGGAAACGGTCGGGTTGCGCGAACTCCGCCAGGGGGCCTCCGAACTGGTGCGCCGGGTCGAGCAAGGCGAGGAGTTCGTGATCACGGTTTCCGGTCGGCCGAGTGCCCGCCTGGTGCCCGCACAGCCCACCCGCTGGCAGCGCTGGGCTGACGTGGCTGACCTGTTCGACGGACCCGATGATCCAGAGTGGAGTCGTGATCGCGAGTTGCTCGACGATGCACTTCGCGATCCATGGGCAGTTCGGTGACGGCGCGATCAGAGACCGGCGAACGAGGTCTGTTGGACACCAGTGTCGTCATCGCGCAGGACGTCGTGCCACTGTCCGGTGTGTTGGCTATTAGCGCAGTCACGCTCGCCGAGTTGCACTTCGGGGTCCTCGTGGCTCGGTCTGACGACGTGCGCGCGGAACGGCTCCGGAGGCTGAGCGTGCTTCAGCATCGATTCGACGCACTCCCGCTCGATGATGCGGTCGCCGCGAGCTATGGCCGACTGGCAGCGGCCGTGGTCGCCTCGGGTCGTCAGCCGAGGCGACGGGTCATGGACCTTCTCATCGCGGCGACCGCGCATGCCCATGGCGCAACGCTCTACACGCGCAACCCGGGGGACTTCGCCGGCCTCGAACGCCTGATCACCATCCACCCGTTGTAGGACCTGGTCAGCAGTGGCAGGGTGGCCGCACCCGGTCCCGCCCCCGCCGCCACGAAGGAGCAGCCATGACCACGTCGACCCCCTGTGAGAGCTGCGGCATGCCGATCAAGGCCGGCCCCTACTGCGAGCACTGCGTCGATGCTTCCGGCCGGTTGCAGGATTTCGACACCCGGTTCGAGCGGATGGTCGGGTGGGCGCAACGCACGGGCGCAGATCGCGCCACCGCGGTGTCCATGGCCATGGGAAAGTCCCCACTGGTGGCCAGGTGAGGTCCCCGTTGGTGGCCAAGTAGAAGTCCCCACTC
>JBGAQV010000144.1:0-5124 GCA_044220505.1 Dermatophilaceae bacterium | reverse complement strand
CCCGCTCGGGCGTTCTCAGCGCGGGGTCGGCGCTCAGCCGGTGTGGGTGCTGATCCCGTATGCCGTGCGGGTGCGCAGCGCCCACTGGGCGCATCCGGCGGCGAGCAGTCCGGCCCCGGCGATGATGCCGATCATCGCCGACCACCCGGCATACCCATGCTCGATGCACAGCCAGGTGGCCAGCGCCGGGCTGACCGATTGCGACAGCGACCACGCGGCGCTGGCGAAGCCTTGGTATTCGCCCTGGCGCTCCATCGGCGCCAGGCCCATGGTGAACGCCCACTGCGAGCCGCTGCCGAGCAGCTCTCCGACGACGTGCACGAGCGCCCCGCCGAGCAGGAGCGCGACGGCCGCGACCGGACCGAAGGCGCCCGCCGCCGCGATCACCCCGAACCCCAGGCCGATGAGCACGCAGGCCCGCACGAGCGACCCCGCTCCGGCCGGCACTGTGGCGCTGCTTCGTGAGAACCGCACCTGCAAGAGCGCGACCGCGACCGTGTTGACCCCGAAGACGGCCGCGACGATCCACCGCGGCGCCTCGGTGTGACCGGCGACCCACAGCGGCAGCGCCACTTCCATGACGACGAAGTGCATGGCGAAGACCGCGACGAGCCCGGCGGTCAGCACGTAGGGCAGGTCGCGCCAGACGGGGGTATGCCGGGTGGTCGCCGCGGCCTGGCCCGGCGGCTGCGTCGAGGGCCGCTCCGGCTGGGATGGCAGGGCTGGAAGGGCCGGTAGGGCCGGCAGGTGCCGGGCTACCGCGGCTGCCGCGAGGAAGGTGATCACGTCCCAGCCGAAGACGGCAAGGTATGCCGTGCGGGTGTCGGCCCAGAGCGCGAGACCGCCGAGCAGCCCGCCGAAGGCCAGGCCGCTGTTGGTCACGGCGCGCAGATAGGCCTTGAACTCCACCGCCTGCCCGGTGGGACCGCCGACCCGGGCGATCATCATGTTGCGCAGCGATCGCGAGGTCGTGCCGGCGATGCCGATCCCGACGTTGACCAGGAGCAAGCCGGGCAGGCTGGTGACGACAAGCAGGCCGGCTGAGAACACCGCCATGACCGCCAATGAGCCGACCAAGAGCGCGCGTGGCTCGACCCGGTCGGCGAGGATCCCCAGGGGAGTGCTGAGCACGAACTCGGTGAACGCTCCCACCCCGATCGCGAACGCGACGGCCGTGGCCGGCATACCCACCAGATGGGTGAAGTAGATGGCGACGGTCGTCATCGTCGCGCCGCGCCCGAGGGTGTCGACCAGGGCGATCGCGCCGAGGACGCGTAGGTGAGGATCGTGGGGGATGCCCCGTCTGGTCAGCCCTGCCGTCACCATCCGACCCCCAAAAATATCTTGACGTCAAGATACTACGGGACGTCTGGGGGTCACGCCCCGGACGTCACGCCCTGGTCACTGCGGTCGGTAGGCCTCGCGCACCCAGACGACGGCCGTGGCGTCCTCGGAGAAGTCGTGGTCGACGATGGCCTCGGTGTGGTGTTCGCCGGTCACGAGATAGACGACGCGGCGAGCCACCGACACGGCGTGGTCGGCGAACCGCTCGTAATAGCGACCGAGCAAGGTGAGGTCGACGATCGACTCGGTGGGCAGCTTGGTGTTGTGCAGGGCGGTGAAGACGCGGCGGTGCAACTCGTCCATCGCGTCATCGTCCTTCTCGAGGCTGATCGCGAGGTCGACATCACGAGCCGCGATCACCGATCCGGCCTTGGCGACGATGCGTTCGGCGACCTGCCCCATCTCCAGGACGAGCGACCTCATCGATGGCGGCACCGCCGAGCGCGGATAGCGCAACCGGGCCACCTTGGCCACGTGGCGCGCGAGGTCGCCCATGCGTTCCAGGTCCGCACTCATCCGCAACGCGGTGACGACGACCCGCAGGTCGGTGGCGACGGGCTGCTGACGGGCCAGGACGTCGATCGCGAGCTCGTCGAGCGTCTCGCGGGCCAGGTCGAGAGTGCGGTCGCCGGTGATGACGTCTTCGGCCATGTGCAGGTCTGCATCGACGAGGGCGGTCGTCGCGCGCGCGATCGCCGACCCGGCGACGCGGGTCATCTCGACGAGCTGCTCTGAGATGTGATCGAGCTCGTCGTGGAAGGCGTTGCGCATCCGGTCGGATCCTTCGTCGGGCTGGGCGGTCGACACACGTTATCGAGCAAGGGGTTAACAACAGATCGCGCGCAGGTGAACAGCAGTGCCGGACCGCGAACTGCGGTATCCCTGCGTGACCCCGAACCGTAGCCTTACCCCCGTGGACGTGCTTGCGGCGGCACTGGTCGGAGTGATGCTCGGCGTCGCCGTCATGCTCTGGCGTGGTCGGCAGGCTCCGCGCGCCATTCCGGTGGCGGAGATCCGCCAGGACCGACCGCAGGCCACCTCGACGAAGGCGCCCGTCGACGACACTCCGCATGTGCCCGAATACGTCTCCGACGTCCTGGCCATGCTGCCCTCCAGCGGCATCGTCCTGGACCGTCGGCAGGCCGTCGTCGCGTGCTCGCCCACCGCCGTCTCTCATGGACTCGTGCGCGGCCAGACCCTCACCCACCCCGCCCTGCTCAACCTGGCCCGGCGCGCGATGGGCGAGGGTGGGGTCCAGGAGGAGCAACTCACCCTGCCGCGCGGCCCGGGGGTCGATGCCCGCCGTGTCGTCGCGGCTCGCGCGGCGGCCCTCGGGGACCAGCACCTCCTGCTGCTCGTGGAGGACCGGTCGCACGCCTACCTCGTCGAGGAGGTCCGGCGCGACTTCCTGGCCAATGTCAGCCACGAACTCAAGACGCCGGTCGGTGGCATCCTCCTGCTCGCCGAAGCCGTCCGCGGCGCGCGCGACGATCCGGACGCCGTCGCCCGGTTCGCCAAACGGATGCGCAAGGAGGCCCGCCGCCTCGACCACCTCGTCACCGACATCGTCCAGCTCTCCCGGTTGCAGTCGGAGGACCGGCTCAGCGAACCCGACTCGGTCGACCTGGCCAAGGTCGTCGCGGTCGCAGTCGACGACGTTCGGGTGACCGCGGAGGAGCGCGACATCGATCTCGTCGTCCTGGCCGACAAGGACTGCTGGGTGTGGGGCGACGAGGGATTGCTCGTCACGGCCGTGCGCAACCTCGTGGTCAATGCGGTGGCCTACAGCGGCTCGGGCACGCGGGTGGCCGTGCGTGCCTTGGTGGCCGCGGATGGCTCACGGGAGATCATCGTCACCGACCAGGGCACCGGCATACCCGAAGGCGAACTGGGGCGCATCTTCGAGCGCTTCTACCGGGTCGACACCGCGCGCTCGCGGTCCACCGGCGGCACCGGCCTCGGGCTCTCGATCGTCAAGCACGTCTGCGCCAACCACGGCGGAGACGTCAGCGTGTGGAGCGAGGTCGGCCGCGGCTCGACGTTCACCATTCACCTCCCGGCCCCGTCCTACGGGCCCACGGAGTCGCAACCCGCAGCTGCCCTGGCCTCCGCCGACCTGCTCGCCGAAGAAGCATCCGCCGCATCCGCGGTCCCATCGCTGCCCGACTCGGGACGTCCCACTGCCAGCCCCGACCCCACCAGAGAGGCGCCGCACTCATGACCCGCATCCTCGTCGTCGAGGACGAAGAATCCTTCTCGGACCCGCTGTCCTACTTGCTGCGCAAGGAGGGCTTCTCGGTGGCTGTGGCGGCAACCGGGCCGGAAGGGCTGGCTGAGTTCGACAAGAACGGCGCCGACCTCGTGCTCCTGGACCTCATGCTCCCAGGCCTGTCGGGAGTCGAGGTATGCCGTCAACTCCGGTTCCGCTCGGCCGTCCCGATCATCATGCTCACCGCCAAGGACAGCGAGGTCGACAAGGTCGTCGGTTTGGAGATGGGTGCCGACGACTACGTCACCAAGCCCTACTCCACCCGGGAACTGCTCGCCCGGGTGCGCGCTGTGCTGCGGCGACGTGCCGACGCGGACGAGCCGGCCTCGTCGACCCTCGAGGCCGGACCGGTGCGCATGGACGTCGAGCGGCACGTCGTGACCGTGCGCGGCAAGGCCACCTCGATGCCGCTCAAGGAGTTCGAACTGTTGGAGTTGCTGCTGCGCAATGTCGGACGGGTGCTCACCCGCGGTCAACTGATCGACCGCGTGTGGGGCAGTGACTACGTCGGTGACACCAAGACTCTCGACGTGCATGTCAAACGGTTGCGCGCCAAGGTCGAGCCCGACCCGGGGGCGCCGCGGCACATCCTCACGGTGCGGGGACTGGGCTACAAGTTCGAGGCGTGAGGCCGCGTCGCCGGCCACAGCGACAGCGACCGACAGCGACAGCGACGAAAAGATCGCCGGACGGCGTGCCGTCCGGCGATCTTGTCGTTGTCGGGTGAAGCCGATCAGGACTTGGGCGCCAGGTCCTTGTAGCTGCCGACGGCAGCGACGATCGGCACCGTGACGAGCTTCTTGCCCTCGGGGGTGACGAGGTAGATCTCCGTCATCGTGCCGGGGGCCGTGGCGATCTTGTCGAAGGTGATGTCCTTGATCGTCGCGACCTCCCGTGCGCCCACGTTGAGCTTGGTGGCGCCGGCGGCGCCGTCCTTGCTCTCGAAGCCCACCGAGACCGAGGACGTGCCGGTGTTGACGACCGCACCAGTGAGCGTCCCGGGGCCGCCCGCCTTCTCGGCGACGATGAACAGATTGCGAGCCGCCACCGTGCCGAGGTCGGCCGCGACGCCTTCGCCGGGGTTATAGGGCTTCTCGGTCGTCTGCGGCGAGAAGAAGCTGCAGGCGGACAGGGCGGCGGCGGAGGCCGCGACGCAGGTCATGGCGATGGCACGGTCGAGTCGCTTCACGCGGGGCAGCCTATCGCGCGGGGTCAGCGCGTGGCAGGAAGGGTGACGTGGTGCGGAACACGTCCGGGCCATCCGATGCATGACCGACCTGTCCTGTCAAGCCCCTTCTCGGCCCCCGGGAGGACCGCGCGCGACACCCTTATGCCCTCTGACCTGCGCAAACGCAGATCTTCGGGGTGCGGCTGTCGGTGGGGTCGTGTTATCCTGGTAGCCGCGAAAGGGGATAACACCACATGGTCTTCAAGGTCGGCGAAACGGTCGTGTACCCGCATCACGGGGCGGCTCTGATCGAGGAAATCAACACCCGCACGATCAAGGGCGT
>JBGAQV010000143.1:0-5226 GCA_044220505.1 Dermatophilaceae bacterium | reverse complement strand
AGCATGCCGAGACCCAGGGGCCCGGGCTGCTGCGGGCTTTGGCAGGCGCGGGCTGCTGGACCGGCGCCGAGGACCATCCCGACCTCACCGGCCGGCCGCGGGTCACCGCAGCGATCCGGGGCGACCTAGGATCGCCGTCATGAGTTCGGTAGTCGACGCCACCGACCCGGGATCCCGGGACGTGGCCGTCACGGCGGCGGTCGAGGCAGTGCGGGCCGGCGATATCGTCGTCATCCCCACCGACACGGTTTACGGGGTCGGCTGCGATGCCTTCGATGCCGCCGCGGTCGGCAAGGTATTGGCAGCCAAGGGGCGCGGGCGAGAGATGCCTCCGCCGGTGCTCATCCCGAACGTCGCGACGGTCGAGGGCCTGGCTCGCGATGTTCCTGCCTATGCCCGGGCCCTCATGGAGCGCTTCTGGCCCGGCCCACTCACGGTGGTCCTCACCGCCCAGTCCTCGCTGATGTGGGACCTGGGGGAGACCAATGGCACCGTTGCGCTGCGGGTGCCCGACAATGACGTGGCCCTGGCGGTGCTCGGCGCCGTCGGCCCGATGGCGGTCACCAGCGCCAACACGACCGGCGAGCCTCCCGCGACAACCGCTGCCGCCGCCCAGCAGCAACTCGGTGACGCGGTGTCCGTCTATGTCGACGGGGGAGCCGCCGCCGGCGGACCCGCCTCCACGATCGTCGACTGCACCGGCGTCGACCCGATCGTGCTCCGGCCCGGCCCGATCACGGGTGACGAGGTGGACGAGGTGGCGGCTCAGGTGCGCCGGCACGCCACCCAGCAGGTGTCCTCGGCTTGGCCCGGGATGCCGGCCGAGCAGTCAGCAGCCGATGCTGCACCTGCCGGGTCGGCGGCTGCCCCGGTGGCCTCGGGGACCTCGGCGGCTGCGGGGACCGAGGCCTCGGGCCGCCTGTCGCGGACCGGCCCGCGGATCGCGGGTCGGCGCCGCCGGTGAGCGGTCGCTTCGCGGTCGTCATCCCCACCCTGCAGCGCTCGCCGCTGCTGGCAGCGTTGCTGGATGCCGTCTGTGCCGACCCCCTGGTCCACGAGGTCGTCGTGGTCAACAACGCACCTGGCGACCTCCGCCACGACGACCCGCGGGTGCGGGTGATCTCGCCGGGTCGCAACCTGCTGGTCAATCGGTCGTGGAACCTCGGCGTGCAGGAGTCCAGCGCCCCCTTGCTCTTCATCGCCAACGACGACATCGTGCTGCCACCGGGCCTGCTCGCGGCGGTGGCCCAACGGCTGGACCGAGGGGCCGGGATCGTCGGGCCGAGTCCGGTGTCCGTGGGCCCGTTGGCCGACGCAGGGCGCCAGGGCAGAGCTATCCGCTTCGCTCCCATCGCATTCCGGCGCCCCGGGTTCGGCACCGCGATGTTCCTGCGCCGGGGGAACTGGCACCCCATCCCGGCCGACCTGCAGCTGTGGTGTGGGGACGACTACCTCTTCTCGCGGCAGCGGGAGCTCAACTTCGAGTTCACCGGGGCGTCGCTGGGGACGATGATGGCGCTGACCTCACGTGCCCCCGAGTTCATGGCGATCAAGCAGCAGGACCTGGCGACCTTCGCCGAGCGGTACCCGGACAGCCCCTACCGGGACCACCATCGGGCTCTGGTCGCTGCCCATCGCGCCGCTCGCGCCGTCCTGCGGCGACTGCCGCGGGGCAGGTGAGCGGACGGCATACAGTTGGGGGCGCGTGTCACGACCACTTCCGTCCGCCAGGAGCCCGCCCCATGAGCGACACCCCCTTCTACGGGTCCGACTATGCCGCCCTCGACGCTTTCGATCCCGAGATCGCCGGGGTCCTGCTGTCCGAGTTGGGCCGCATCCGCGGTGGTCTGCAGCTCATCGCCTCGGAGAACATCTCGTCGCCAGCGGTGCTCACCGCGCTCGGGTCGACGCTGAGCAACAAGTACGCCGAGGGCTACCCGGGGCGGCGCTACTACGGCGGGTGCGCCGAGGTAGACAAGGCCGAGCAGATCGCCATCGACCGCGCCAAGGCCCTCTTCGAGGCCGATCACGCCAACGTGCAACCCCACAGCGGGGCCAGCGCCAACCAGGCCGTCTACGGCGCCTTCCTCAAACCGGGCGAGACCATCCTCGCGATGAGCCTGCCGCACGGTGGTCACCTCACCCATGGCACCAAGGTGTCCTTCTCGGGCAAGTGGTTCAACGCCGTGCACTACGGCGTCGACAAGGACACCGAGGACATCGACTACGCCCAGGTCGAGGCGCTGGCCAAGGAGCACCGGCCCAAGGTCATCCTCGCCGGAGGCTCGGCGATCCCGCGGCTCATCGACTTCGAGTTCTTCCGCCGGGTCGCCGACGAGATCGGCGCGATCTTCTGGGTCGATGCCGCGCACTTCATCGGTCTGGTGGCGGGCAAGGCGATCCCCAGCCCGGTCCCGTGGGCCGACGTCGTGTCGTTCACAACGCATAAGGTGCTGCGGGGGCCGCGCTCCGGGGCGATCGTCTGCAAGGCCGAGCACGCAGCGGCCATCGACAAGGCAGTCTTCCCGATGATGCAGGGCGGACCGCAAATGCACACCATCGCGGCCAAGGCGGTCAACTTCAAGGAGTGCGCGACCCCGGAATACGCCGCGTATGCCGCGCAGGTGCTGCGCAACGCCGCCACCCTTGCGACCTCGCTCGGCGACCACGGCATCCGCCCGACCACCGGGGGCACTGACACCCACCTGTCGCTGCACGACCTGCAGGGTGTGGGCGTCACCGGCAAGGACGCCGAGGCGCGTGCCGACGCAGCAGGAATCGTGTTGAACAAGAACGCGATTCCCTTCGACCCGGCGCCGCCGAGCATTGCCTCCGGCATCCGCGTCGGCACCCCGTGCGTCACGACGCAGGGCATGGGCGAGGAGCAGATGAAAGACATCGCGCGTCTCATCGCCACCGCGGTGACCACCGGCGACGCCGACCCCGAGCACGCGGTGAGCCGCCAAGTGCGTGCCGAGGTGACCGACCTCGTGACCCGCTTCCCGGCATACCCCCGTCCGGCCTGACACGCGGACGGTGGCTGAAGGCCGAGCCGGAGCGTGCGCGAGTATCTGCTGATCGCCGTCATCGCCATGGCGGTGACCTATGCAGCGACCCCGCTCGTCCGGGCCCTGGCGGTCGTGTTCGGTGCGGTGACCCCCTTGCGGGATCGGGACGTGCACCGGGTCCCGATCCCACGGCTCGGGGGAGTGGCGATCTTCCTCGGCTTTGCCGCGGCCACCCTCATCGCGCGGGAGTTGCCCTATCTCAAGGGCGTCTACGCCAGCGGTCAGATGACCGGAGTGCTGCTCGGTGCGGCGATCGTCGTGGCGGTGGGGGCGCTTGACGACATCAGGGAACTCGACTGGTGGGCCAAGTTGGCCGGGCAAGTGCTCGCGGCCGGCGTCATGGCCTACAAGGGCGTGGTTCTGCTGTCGGTGCCCTTCTTCGGCACGAGCACGGTGCTGCCCGGTCCGGTGCTCGTGGCGGTGACGGTCTTCGTCGTGCTGGCCACGACCAATGCGGTCAACTTCATCGACGGGCTCGACGGACTGGCCGCCGGGATCGTCGCCATCGCGAGCTTCGCCTTCTTCGTCTACTCGTACGTGCTCTCGCACACCTACGACCCGCCCAACGTCTTCTCGACCGCTACCTTCGTCACCGCGGCGACCCTCGGGTGCTGCCTGGGCTTCCTGCCGCACAACTTCAATCCCGCCCGGCTCTTCATGGGCGACTCGGGCGCGCTCCTGCTGGGGCTACTGCTCGCGGCAGCCACGATCTCGCTGACCGGCAGTGTCGATCCGAGCTCGGTGAGCGGCGACCAGCTCACGGCCGCGTTGCTGCCGATCCTCGCGCCCCTGGCGGTGTTGTCACTGCCCTTCCTCGACATGCTGCTGGCGGTGCTGCGACGCACCCGGGCCGGCCAGCGTCCCTGGCAACCGGACGCCAAGCACCTGCACCATCGCATGCTGGCCATCGGTCACGGGCACCGCGGCGCTGTCCTCATTCTCTATCTGTGGGCTGCCGTCCTGGCCCTCGGGACGGTGTCGTTGGCCTTCTTCCGCGGGTGGCTCACTGTCGTCGCGATCCTGGTCGCCACGGTGGTTGCTGCCGTGTGCACGGCATACCTGCCCCGGTGGTTCCCGCCCAAGGCACCGAAGCCGTGAGTAGTGGCCTTCTCGGTGCTTGTGATAGCTTTCACAAGCGCTGCCGCAGCCCACGTGAGCGGCTCTCAGCCCTCCTGGCCGACTACATCGAAAGTAGCCGATGACCCCGACGCATGAGCCCCAGCGGACGACCTCTGGCCAGTCCGCCGGCAGTCAGAGCGACGCCTTCGCCGAGTTGCTCCGAGGGTCGATCGTCCCGACCGGCATCGTCGCGGTGGTCTGCGTGGCGGTCGCGCTCTTCTCGGGAGCCAAGGCCGGCTGGTCGGCGGCTTTCGGCGCCTTCCTCGTGATTGCGTTCTTCACGGTGAGCCTGGTCGTCATGAAGCGCACGGCGCACCTCGCGCCGACCACCGTCATGGCGATCGTCATGGTCACCTATACGGCCAAGGTACTTGCGCTCGGAGTGGCGATGTTCCTGCTGCGCGACGCGTCGTGGGTCAACGGGTATGCCGTCGGGGTCACCATCACGATCTGCACCCTGGTGTGGCTCTTCTTCGAGATGCGGGCGTACAAGCGGCTGCGGATCTTCGCCTTCACCCCCAGCTCGACAGACAGCGCCGGCGACACGCCACAGAGTGGACGGCAGGCGTGATTCTGGTCACCGCTGCCGGTCCGGACCAGGCGAACCTCGGCCCGATTCGGACCCTGACGGTCGGAAGGACTCGTCGTGACGAACGCCACCCCAGCCACCCCGGAACCCTCCGAATCGGCCCGGAAAGAGCAGGAACAGGCCGCCAAGGATGCGCTGGCGCGGGTCAACCAGCGCGAAGCGGACGCCGCATGGCGCTCGATCGCCTATCTGCTGACCGGACCGGCCGTCTACGGCGGGCTGGGCTGGTTGCTGGACCGGTGGCTGGACACCTCGTGGATCGCCGTTCTGGGCATCTGCGGGGGGATGGCTCTGTCGCTCTACCTGATCTGGTTCCGGTACGGTACCCACTGAAACCAGATCGCTTCCGCTGTGGTTCAACGGTGCCTGTTGCGCCTGCCGGCCACCTTGACGATCGACCAGGTTTCGCTTGCTGCGAAGGCCCGGTTCTGAGCACTCGAAGGAGAGTCC
>JBGAQV010000142.1:0-5393 GCA_044220505.1 Dermatophilaceae bacterium | reverse complement strand
GGTCGTGGCGGGGGTGCTCGAGGCTGTCGGCGGAAACCGGCGGCGGCGGGATGTCGTACGAACGCCGCCACAGCTTCACCTGGTCGGCCCCGAACTGGTCGGTCGTTTCCTTCTTGTTCTTGCCCTGCAGGTCGCCGTAGTGGCGCTCGTTGAGGCGCCAGTCGCGCTTGACCGGGATCCAGTGCCGGTCGGCAGCGTCGAGGGCGATGTTTGCGGTGGTGATGGCCCGGCGCAGCAACGAGGTGTGCAGCACGTCCGGCAGCAGGCCGGACTCCTTGAGCAGCTGGCCGCCGCGGACGGCTTCGGCGCGGCCCTTGTCGGTGAGGTCGACATCGACCCACCCGGTGAACAGGTTCTTGGCGTTCCACTGGCTCTCGCCGTGGCGGAGCAGGACGAGGGTATAGGTCATGCCGTCAACCCTATTGCGGACTCCGGCGGCTGCGCCCCTCAGCCGGTCGGCCCGAGCGGACCGGCTGGGTGGTCCTCGTCACGCTGGCCCGTCGCAGGCACCGCTTCGGCAGCTTCGCCCTCAAGTTCACTGCCCTCGAGCAAGGACCGGAAGGCTTCGAGATTGGCCAGCGACTCTCCTCGCGAAACCCGCCAGGCCCACTCGCGCTTCATCGAGGTGAGGAAGCCCAGGACGAGCAACTCGTTGAAGGACGCGTCTGCGGCTTCCAAGACGATCCCGAGCAGCTGGTCGACCAGCGCCGCGTCGACCGCTCCGGTCGGCACCTGGCCGCGCACCCACACGTCGCCGGAGGCGTCCACGGCATACGCGAGCAGAGGCATGCGCAGGTTGCGGCGCAGCAGCCATCGGTAGACCCCCGCGTGGTTTTCGTCGGGATTGCGGATGACGAACGCCGAAACCGACGTGTGCACCGGCCCGACGAGCAGCGAGGCGACCACTCGCAGCTTGCGCTCCCCCGGCAGGGTGAGCACGAACTCCCCCGGCCGCGCGCCGGCTTCCCAAGGGATCTCGGCCTCGCTGAGGTATGCCGTGACGGTCGCCTCGACGCCGGCCACCAGATCGACGTCAGGGTCGATCTCCAGCGTCGGCTGTGCGGAGTTCTCGGGCGCGGGAGTGGCGTCGGTCACCACCCCACTGTGTCATGGGATGACGAGCGCGGGAACCCCGAGCAGCGGCGCCGAGTCGTGGATCGGCGAGGGGGTGCGGGTGCGACAGGCATCCCCGTATGCCGTGAGCAGCCGCTCGGTCGTGGCATCCCACCCGAACTGGGCCGCGTGGCGAACCGCGTTGTCCGAGAGTCGTTTCCGCTCATCAGGCGCCCGCAAGAGACCGTCGATCACGTCGGCCCAGTCACCGATGTCATGGGTGGGCACGAGCACTCCACCGGTGCCCACTGCGGTCGGTAGTCCGCCGACGGCAGCCGCGACAACTGGGGTGCCACAGGCGAGCGACTCGATGGCGACCAGCCCGAACGACTCGCTGTAGGACGGCACAGCGACCAGATCGGATGCGCGGTACCAATCGGCGAGGGTGAGCCGGTCGGCCGGTGGGACGAAGCGGACCTGGCCGGTGAGGCCGAGGCCGGCGACCAGGTCGTGCAGCTCGGTGGGACGGGCCAGGCCGGTGCCGCTCGGCCCGCCGAGGATGCCGATGTCGAGGTCGTCGGCTTGCCACTCGGGGTGCCGGTCCAGCACGAGCCGGGCGGCCTTGACCAGGATGTCGGGGGCCTTGAGCGGTTGGATGCGGCCGACGAAGGTGACGATCCGAGCGTGGGCGGGTAGCCCCAACCGACGCCGCGCCTCGCCCTGATCACCGGGGGTGAAGACCTCGAGATCGACGCCGGGCGGGACGACCGAGACTCGCCTCGGATCGGCGCCGTAGAGCCGCACGAGTTGGTCGGCCTCGTCGGCGGTGTTGGCGGTGAGCCGGTCGGCCGCGTCGACGACCTGGGCCTCGCCGATCTCACGTCCGGGCGGTTCGGGGGTGTCGCCCTCGGCGAGCGCCGCATTCTTCACCCGCGCCATGGTGTGCATGGTGTGCACGAGGGGGGTCTGCCAGCGGTCGGCGGCCAGCCAGCCGACCTGACCGGAGAGCCAGTAGTGCGAGTGGACCAGGTCGAACCAGCCCTCCGGGCGGGCGGCGCCGGCGCGCATGACGCCTGCGGCGAAGGCGCACAGTTGGCCCGGGAGGTCGTTCTTGGACAGGCCCTCATAGGGGCCGGCCAGGATGTGATTGACGGTGACTCCGGGCGCGAGTTCGACGGTGGGCGGCAGGCCTCCGGTCGTGGCGCGGGTGAAGATCTCGACTTCGCGGCCCCGTCGGGCCAGGCAGCGGGCGACTTCCGCGATGTAGACATTCATGCCGCCGGCGTCGCCGGTGCCGGGTTGTTCCAGGGGTGAGGTGTGGACGCTGAGCATCGCGATGCGGCGGATCTCCTCCGGCGTCACGGCGCGCTCACCCCTTCCCTCGCTGGCCCTGCCCGCAACAGCGGGGCGGCTGAGAGCATTCCCGGTGCGGCTACCTGGATCATCGCGGTGAGCTCGGCGGGCGGGTTCCCCGATTGCACTCCGCACGGCATACCGGACGGCATACCGGCACAACCGAGCGGCCGGAGGTGCGGCGCACGGGCATACCCTGACCGTCGTGGTCCGAGCCAAACCCGTGGGGGTCGTCACGCGCGGCACGACCAACCCCAACCGGCTGCGGCGCGGTGACCGCTGGCTCGCCGGACCGCAGGCCTGGCGGCTGCGACGGCCGGTCGCGGCTCCGCTGGTCGTCGACCTGGGCTATGGCGCGTCGCCGACCACGACCCTGGAGTTGCGCGACCGGTTGCGCGTCGTGCGGCCGGACGTGCGGGTCCTGGGCATCGAGATCGAACCGGCCCGGGTGCAGGCCGGGCGGGATCTGGTCGCCTCGCTCGAGGACGCCGGCGGGCTGGACTTCCGGTTGGGGGGCTTCGAGATCCCGACCGAGGCGGGCGAGCGGCCGGGCGTCGTGCGGGCGTTCAACGTGCTGCGGCAGTACGACGAGGGTGAGGTCGCTGCGGCGTGGGCGCACATGGTCGCGCGGCTGGCACCGGACGGGCTGGTGCTCGACGGCACGTGCGACGAGCTCGGCCGGATCGCGTCCTGGGTCGCCATGGACGCCAGCGGCCCCCAGTCGCTCACCGTGTCGCTGCGGCTGCGCGACCTGACCCGCCCGGGCGTGGTCGCCGAGCGACTGCCGAAGGCGCTCATCCACCGCAATGTCCCCGGCGAGCGGGTGCATGCCTTCCTCGGCGCGCTCGACGAGGCGTGGAGGTATGCCGCGCCGCTGGCGGCCTACGGGGTGCGGCCTCGGTTCGTGCAGGCGGTCTGCGAGCTCAAGGCGGCCGGGTGGCCGATCCTCGGCCCGGCACGGCGGTGGCGATTGGGCGAACTGACCGTCGGCTGGGAGGCAGTGGCACCCCGGCCGAGTTGACTCGAGCCCCGCGCCCGAATCCCCCGCGCCCGAATCCCCGCGCCCGAATCCCTACCAGGGCCCGTAGGGTCCCTGGCGACCCGAGCCGCCCCCGCGACCGCTGATCGCTCGCAGCGCCGGCCGGACGTCGGCGAGATAGACCGCCGCGGCGACGAAGGCGAGGACGCCGAAGATCGACAGGACACTGCGGACCAGGACGAAACCCACCAGAGCGGCGATCACCAGGACGAGCAGCCAGAAGTTCTTGGTGCGCTTGTCGGCCGCCCGATAGACCTCAGGGCGGTAACGCGCCGCGTCGACGACGGCGTAGATCTCGGTGCCGAGGGCGCCGACGCCCAGCAACCACATGACGTAGCTCTGGATCGAGTTCACGAGATCGCTCCTGCTGCTCAGGGTGCTGGCGTGGCTGCTGCGGTCGGTACTGCCGTGGCCGCTGGGGTGGGTCGTTCAGGGGTGTCGAGGACCAGCGTGACAGGTCCGTCGTTGACGAGGTGAACGGACATGTGCGCACCGAAGGTTCCGGTGGCAACCGGCAGCCCGAGCTGGGCCAACCGATCGGCGAGGGCCGCGACGAGGGGTTCGGCGACCGGACCGGGCGCTGCCGCCGACCACGAGGGGCGTCGCCCCTTCCGGGTGTCGGCATAGAGGGTGAACTGACTGACGACGAGCACCCCGGCTTCGAGGTCGCTCGCCGACCGCTCCCCCGGGAAGATCCGCAGCGCCGCGATCTTGCCGGCCATCCAGTCGACCTCGGCGGGACCGTCGCCATGGGTGACCCCGACCAGTGCCAGCAGCGCCGGGCCACGTTCGCCACCGACCGCCCCGACGACCACACCGTCGACCTCGACCCGGGCGGCGCTCACCCGCTGCAGGACCACCCGCACGCTAGATTCCGACCGCGACGACGGATCCGACCGGCCGGCCGTGGCCGAGCACGGGCGCGTCGGCGAGCAGCTCCCACGCGGTTTCGTCGCCGATCCCCTCGGCGCGCAGCACGGCGCCGAGCACGACACCGGCGGCCCGCCAGGCGCCGTCCGCGATCTTCAGGGCGATGCCGCGACCGTCGGCCAGCCCCACGGCATACACCGCCTCTGCTCCGTCCTTGGCCATCGCGCCGGGCAGCGCGCGCATGAGCCGAGTGACCTGCCGCCCGGACCCCCCGACGTAGTCCGGGTGGTCCCGCATCGCAGTGGCCACCCGGCCGGGGGCGCTGGTGGGATCGGCGCTCGCGAGGGCCCCGAAGGCGCGGGCGAGTCCGGCCAAAGGTATGCCGTGCAGCGGCGCCCCGCAGCCGTCGACCGCGAGGGCGCCGACCGGCCCGGCGAGCCGCTCGATGGTGGCGATGATGGCCCGCTGCAGTGGGTGGTCGGCGTCGAGGTAGTCGGGCAGCGACCAGCCATGGGCAGCGCTCGTCACGACCATGGCGGCATGCTTGCCCGAGCAGTTCTGCGCGAGCGAGGTCATCGGCTTGCGGTCGTGCAGCCAGCCGATCTTGGTGGCCTCGTCGTAGGGGTAATCGGGGGTGTTGCACAGGTCGCTCTCGCTCAGGCCCGCGCTGTGGAGGATCTTGAGGGCCGTGTCGAGGTGGAGTTGTTCGCCGCTGTGGCTCGCGCAGGCCAGGGCCAGCTGCGGTCCGGGCAGGTCGAGACCGAGTTCGACCATGGCCAGCGCCTGAAGTGGTTTGTTGGCCGAGCGCGGGAAAACCAGGCCGGTGGGATCGCCCCAGGCATGGGCGATCGAACCGTCGGCGGCGGTGACGACCGCGGTGCCGTGGTGGACGCTCTCGACCGTGCCACTGCGCATGACATGGGCCAGGACTGGCGCGGGCTCCAGCGCGGCAGAGGCGGCGAACTGGGGATCCGAAGAGGGGGTCGACACGGCCGTCAGTGTGCCAGAGCCGCCGCGGCGGGGGTTGCGGGTGCACCGACGCCCCCACCGTCGGACTGCACGGCGAGTCGGAGAGTTA
>JBGAQV010000141.1:0-5466 GCA_044220505.1 Dermatophilaceae bacterium | reverse complement strand
AGTTCGGGGCAGTCGAGAACGAGGACTACGTCGTCGCCCTGCTGCGGATGCGTTCTGGGGTGCTGGCGGTCTGCGAGGCCAACCGGGCCGCCGTCGGCGACCAGAACAACTACGCGCTCGAGGTCCACGGCACCAAGGGGCTCATCCGGTGGGACTTCCGCCGCCCCGGCGAGCTGTCGGTCTGCAGCACGGACACGTATGCCGGTGCCCCGACCGCCACGGTCTTCAGCGAGCCGGGCGACGGCGAGTATGCCGCGTTCCAGCCGGGCGCCGGGATCGCCATGGGCTACGACGACACCAAGGTCGTCGAGGCCATGCAGTTCGTCCGGTCCATCTCGGGCGAGCAGCTGAGTCCCGCGCCGGCCTCCCTCGACGACGCGGTCGCCAGCGCGACCGCCCTCGATGCGATCGTCACGTCACACACCGAAGGAAAGTGGGTTTCGCTCTCATGAGCACGCGCGATGCAGGGTTCTCCACCTCCACCGAGGCGCCGGTCCAGGTGCGTCGAATCGGGGTGTTGGGCTGCGGCCGGATCGGTCGGCTGCACGCCCAGATCCTCTCCGGGGACATCCCCGGGTTCGAGTTGGTCGCGGTCGCCGATGTCGTGCCGGCGGCGGCCGAGGGGGTGGCTGCTGCCACCGGCGCCCGGGTCAGTTCGATCGAGGACCTCCTCGCGGCCGATGACATCGACACGATCGCGATCTGCACGAGCACCGACACCCACGTCGACCTGGTCAAGCGGGCAGCGGCGGCCGGCAAGGCGATCTTCTGCGAGAAGCCGGTCAGCCTCGACCTGGCGCTCGTCGACGAGGCCCTCGACGCGGTGACGGCCGCCGGGGTGCCGTTCATGATCGGGTTCAACCGCCGCTTCGACCCTGGACACAAGTCGGTCCACGACGCGGTGGCAGCCGGCCGGATCGGTGAGATCCACACGCTGCGGATCACCAGCCGCGACCCCGCGCCGCCGCCACCGGCATACGTGGCCGTGAGCGGTGGGATCTTCCTGGACATGGTCATCCACGACTTCGACATGGCCCGCTATGTCGTCGGCAGCGACGTCGTCGAGGTCTATGCCAAGGGTGCCGTCCGGGTCGACCCGCAGATCGGGCAGGCCGGTGACATCGACACGGCGGTGAGCATCCTCACTCACGCCGACGGCACGCTCACGACGATCGACAACAGCCGGGAAGCCGTCTATGGCTTCGACCAGCGGGTCGAGGCCTTCGGTAACGGCGGCATGGCGGTCTCGGACAACCCCTCGGCCCATGCGGGGTGGGCGATCAACCGCGAGGGGCGCGCCGGGCAGCCGCTGCCGTGGTTCTTCCTGGACCGCTACATGGAGTCTTACCGCGCCGAGTGGCGGGCCTTCCACAACTACCTCGTCTCGGGCGGTCCGTCGCCGGCCGGCACCGACGCCGCGCGGGCGTGCACCCTCGCCGCGCTCGCGGCCAAGAAGTCCTGGCTGGAGGGCCGACCGGTCAAGACGTCCGAAATCGGCTGACCCATGGCGCGCATCGCGGTGACCGGGGCGACTGGCTTCATCGGCGGCACGGTGGCGGCGGTCCTGCAGGCGCAGGGGCATGAGGTTCGGTGTTTGGTGCGGCGCGATCCAGGGGCTGACCTTCCGTGGCCGGCGACCGTGGTCGACAGCGGCGACACCGACGCGCTCACCAGGGCCGTCGACGGGACCGATGCCGTAGCTCACCTGGCCGTCTACAACGACTTCCACGGCATGTATGCCGACCGGGCCAGGGCCTACGACGGTTACGTCGGGCTGACCCGCCGGGTCGTCGATGCCGCCAACGCGGTGGGTGCTCGGGTGGCCTATGTCTCGACCGACTGGGTCTTCGACGGCACGGGTCACCTGGTCGCCGAGACGGAGACGCCCAACCCGGTCAACCTCTACGGCTATCTCAAGGCGGCTTCCGAGTTGGTCGTCCTGCACCGAGCTCAGGCGGGTTTCGTGGCGCGAGTCGGCGGCGTGCAGGGCATCCACCAGACGTTGCCGGCCGGGCCGCGCAGCCAGGACGTCGGCTTCGGCTATTTCGTGCTGTCGCTGGTCGACGCCCTCCGGGCCGGTGGCCGGTTCACGGTCTGGGAGGACCCCGCCATCAACTCGGTGGCCACGCCCATCGTGGCAGCGGAGATCGGGGCCCTGCTCGGTCGGGCCATCGATCGTGGTGCCGATGGGGTGCTGCATTTCGCCGGAGGCACCGCGGTCACTCGGCGTGACCTCGCCGAGGCGACGTGTGCCGTCTTCGGGCTCGATGAGAGTCTGCTGGACTTTGCGCCGCCACCTGATGCGGCCCGCCTCCCCGCGCCGGTGCCCTACGACACGAGCATGGAGGCGGCGGCCACGATGACGCTGCTGGGGACGACGGCCTGGGACGTCACCGCCCAACTCGGTTCCCTAGAGCGGGAACTCACCACCGGGGCGCCCGTCCCGCTCACTCAGGAGGCATGACCACCATGACCGGGACCACCGGATTCACCCTGGCGGCGTCATCCGAGATGCTCTATCTGGATCTGCCGCACCTCGACCGGGTGCGCCGGATCCACGAGCAGGGCTTCGCCGTCGAAATCTGGGACTGGTCCACCAAGGACATCGACGCGCTCGTGGCGACCGGAGCGAGGTTCACCTCGATGACCGGCTATGTCACCGGGCGGTTGGCCGACGCTGACGGCGCTGATGAGCTGTTGCGCACCGCCGAGCGCTCGATCCCGGTGGCGCATCGGCTCGGCAACCCGGTCCTCAACCTGCACGGCACCGGTCTCGGCCCGCACGGGCTCCCGGTCGTGCCCTCGTATGCCGTGACCGGCGCCGACTGGCTCAAGGCGGGGGAGACCCTCACCCGGGTCGCCGAGCTCGGCCAACGCGAGGGGGTGGTCTTCGTGCTGGAGAACCTCAACCTGGAGGTCGACCACCCGCACACGCCCTTCGCCCGCGCGGCCGACGTCCTCGCCCTGGTCCAGGCCGTCGACAGCCCCCACCTTCGGATGATGTTCGACGTCTACCACGCCCAGATCGGCGAGGGGAACCTCATCGAGTTGCTCCGGGCGTCCGGGCCCTACCTCGGCGAAGTCCAGGTCGCCGACGTTCCCGGGCGGTGTGAGCCAGGCACCGGCGAGATCAACTACCCGGCGATCGCCCGAGCTCTGGCCGACCTCGGGTATGCCGGGGTGGTCGGGTTGGAGGGTTGGGCCCAGACCGATTCCGATCTGGCCCTGGCGCGCTTCCGGGAAGCCTTCACCCTGGCCTGACCCGTAGGCTCGGGGGACGGCCGGTCGTTCGTGGTCCGGTCGCTCTCCCGATCGACACGCCAGGGGTCCCCATGTCCATGCCTTCGCGCCCTCCCGGCGCTACGCCGCCGTCCACCACCGCGCTGCGGATGCGCCAGCGGCTCACCATGATGATCAACCGCTACGAGGTTTATGCCGTCGACGCCTCCGGTGCCGAGGGCGCCTTGGTCGCCTTCGCCGAGCAGAAGCGGCTGGCGCTCAAGGAGCAGGTCACCTTCTACGCCGACACCGCCAAGACGACTCCGCTGTTCGGGTTCAAAGCCCGCCAGGTGCTCGACGCGGGGGCGACCTACGACGTGACGGATGCACACGGCATACCGATCGGGTGGTTCAAGAAGGAGTTCGGGGCCTCCCTGGCCCGCTCGACGTGGACCCTCGGCACGGCTGACGGCTTCACCGCCCGCGGCCAGGAACGCAATGCCAAGATCGCGGTGCTGCGCCGGGTCTGGGACCTCATCCCGCTCGTGAGCGAGGTGCCGGTGCCCTTCCTCTTCCACTTCGACTTCCAGGGCCCGGACGGCCAGATCGTGCTCAGTAGCACCAAGCGGATGGCCTTGCGGGATGTCTACGAGCTCACCGTGCCGACGGTCTCCGGCCGCCAGCTCGATTGGCGAATGGTCTGCGCGGTGGCCGTCGCCCTGGACGCTCTCCAGAGTCGGTGACCTGCGGCGGGTAGGCTCGGGAGCGACCCCGGCCGCCTCGCGTGGCCTGCCATGTCGCGCACCAGGAGTCTGCCCGTATGGGTTCCTCGCCCGCCCTCGTTCTCACCACCGTCGCGGGCGGGCGCGCCCTGTCCGACTTCCGCACAGCCGGCCTGCTGGCACGGATCCAGGCCATCGCTCCGGCCGTGACGGGCGTGTCGGCGCGGTTCGTGCACTGGGTCGCGAGCGCCACTGCATTGGACGCCGAGCACGCGCAAACGGTCGGTCGGCTGCTCGATTACGGTCCCCGCTACGCGCCAGGCCACACCCCAGAGCACACTCCAGAGCAGGGGTATGCCGTGGGGTCGCCTCCCGCCGCGTCGGCGCTGGTCGTCGTCGGCCCGCGGGTGGGCACGGTGTCGCCGTGGTCGTCCAAGGCCACCGACATCGCCCACAACTGCCGGCTGGACATCCGCCGGGTCGAGCGGGTGACCGAATACCACCTCGCCCTTGACCCGGGCGGTGACCCCCTCACCCCGGAGCAGTGGGCCGCCGTTGCCGACCTGGTCCACGACCGGATGACCGAGAGTGTCTTCGCGACCACCGCGGCGTCGGCCGTCCTCTTCGACGAGCGCGAGGCCGAGGCCGTCGAGCATGTCGACGTCGTCGGACGCGGCCGGGTCGCGCTGGAGGAGGCCGACACGGCATACGGGCTGGCCTTGTCCGACGACGAAATCGACTATCTCGCAGCCGCTTTCGCCGGGCTGGGGCGCAACCCGAGCGACGTCGAACTGATGATGTTCGCGCAGGCCAACTCCGAGCACTGCCGGCACAAGATCTTCAACGCGACCTTCGTCGTCGACGGCGAGGTGCAGACGCAGACCCTCTTCGGGATGATCCGGCATACCGAGGCGACCCACCCCGGCACAACCGTCGTGGCCTACTCCGACAACGCGTCCGTCATGCGGGGCGGGCACACCGAACGCTGGCTGCCCGAGGGCGTGACCGGCGAGGGCGACGCCGCGCGGTATGCCGCGCGGCCGGGCGAGGTGCACGTGCTCATGAAGGTCGAGACGCACAACCACCCGACGGCGATCTCGCCCTTCCCCGGGGCGGCGACCGGCGCCGGCGGCGAGATCCGCGACGAGGGCGCGACCGGTCGCGGGTCGCGGCCCAAAGCGGGGTTGACCGGGTTCTCGGTGTCCAACCTCGCGCTGCCGGGCACCGACGAGCCGTGGGAGCGCACGGCATACGGGCGACCGGACCACATCGCGAGCCCGCTGGAGATCATGATCGACGGGCCGATCGGGGCGGCGTCGTTCAACAACGAGTTCGGGCGGCCGGGGCTGGGCGGCTACTTCCGGGTCTACGAGCAGACCGTCGACGGGGTGCGCCGGGGCTACCACAAGCCGATCATGGCGGCCGGTGGCCTGGGCACCATCGACGCCGACCAGACCCACAAGATTGCCTTCCCGGCCGGCACCCTGCTGGTGCAGCTCGGCGGGCCCGGTATGCGGATCGGGAT
>JBGAQV010000140.1:0-5591 GCA_044220505.1 Dermatophilaceae bacterium | reverse complement strand
GGGTATGCCGTGCTCGACGCCCCCGCGCACCACGCGGACCGTCTCGTGGTGGACCTCATCCCGCAGGCGTCGGAGTTCCGGGACCGCTGACAACGGCGGCCGTGGCGGGACAAACGCGGCGGGTCGGAAGGTTTGCCGGCATACGGGCCCGACCTGAGCGGGACAAACGCGGCGGGTCGGAAGGTTTCCCTGCGCTATCCCTCCGGCCGAGTACGCGCCAGCGCCTCCAGGCGAGCGGCGCATGCCTCGCGGACGGTGTCCTCGGCCGTGTCTTGGACCCCTTCGCGCAGGCTGGGGTCGGTCGCCGACACCACCGCGTAATAGAACCCGGAGAAGGCCGCGAGGAAGCCCGACACCCGCACCTGCTCCCAGGTGAAGGCGTAGGCGTGCCGTGAGGTCGCCCACCGGAAGATGACATCGGGATCGGACTGGCTCCAGGTCTTGACGGCATCGACGTTCGTCGTCGCCACCGCGAAGACGAGGAAGAACGCGAGCACGGCCAGGGCGATCACACCCGCCACGACCAGGCGAGACATGGCGACGATGAGCCGCAGACTGCGCTCCTGCACTGGGTCCAGTGGGCAGCTCGCCGGAGTCAGGGTGCAGGAACCGCCCCGGAAGGGCCCGTGTTCGAGCGCCGCGTCGATCTCCTCCCGGCTGGTGAAGGTCGACAGCGTCGCCACGTCGAGGTGGTCGCGGCTGGAGAGGAAGAGCAGCGACATGACGACGAAGCCGACGATCACCCCGGCATAGGCCAGCGAGTCCAGCCGGCCGATCGACTGCCACATCTCGGCGGTGAAGAAGAAGAAGAACACGACGCCGAGCAGCAACGGCAGGGTGCGGGCCAGGGCCGCGCTGGTGGCGAGGAAGGACCGGGTCACCTCGCGGCTGAGATAGGTCGCGACGGAGACCAGGCCGGTGTTGACGACGAAGATGACCAATGCCAGCACGAGGATCTGGATCATCGCGATCCCACTGGCATTGAGCAGCCGGTTCTCGGTGGCCGTCGAGACGAACTCCTCGAAGACCTCCGTCTCGTGCGGCGAGACCAGCACCGCCAGCACCGGCACGACGACGAACGCGACCCGCTCGGGCCACCCCACCCGCTCGATCGGGGCGAACGCTCGCCGCCCCCGGCCGAGGTTGCCGCCGGCCCAGGTGAGCAACACGGCGACCAGGACGATGGCCACGCTCACCGCGGGAGTCGAAGTCAGCGACGGCACCACCCAGAACATCACGACGAGGAAGAGCACGACCAGGGCCGGTGCGGCTCGCACGGTCGCGGTCGAGTGGTATGCCGTGTCGGCCACGAGGGCGCCCAAGCCCCGCCGTAGGAACCAGCGGCCCACCTCGCGGCGGTCCTCTGGAGCTGCAGGGCGGGGGGTGGTGGGCACAGGCCGCAGCGTAATGGGGCGCCGGGGCTGGGAGGCGGGTGGACGGCATACCCGCTTGCCTGGTCCCCATAGGATCGGCGCCATGAGCAAGGTCCTGTCTGCCGTCGCCTGGCCGTATGCCAACGGCCCGCGCCACATCGGCCATGTCGCCGGTTTCGGCGTGCCCTCCGACGTGTTCAGCAGGTATATGCGGATGGCCGGTCACGACGTGCTCATGGTCTCAGGCACCGACGAGCACGGCACGCCGATCCTCGTGCAGGCCGACAAGGAGGGGGTGAGCGCCCGCGAGCTCGCCGACCGGTTCAACCGGGTCATCGCCGAAGACCTCGTCGGGTTGGGCCTGGCCTACGACCTGTTCACCCGCACGACGACGCGCAACCACTATGCGGTGGCGCAGGAGTTGTTCCGGGGCAACTACGCCAACGGCTACATGATCGAGCAGACCCAACTCGTCGCGATCAGCCCGTCGACCGGGCGCACCCTGCCCGACCGCTATATCGAGGGCACCTGCCCGATCTGTGGTTACGGCGAGGCTCGCGGCGACCAGTGCGACAACTGCGGCAACCAGATGGACCCGGTCGACCTCATCGATCCACGCTCCAAGATCGACGGCGAGACACCGCGATTCGAGGAGACGAGCCATTTCTTCCTCGATCTGCCGGCGCTGGCCGAGGCGCTGGGGCAGTGGCTCGACGGCCGCGAGGCATCCGGCACCTGGCGCCCCAATGTCATCAAGTTCTCCAAGAACCTCCTCGAGGACGTCCGCCCACGCCCGATGACCCGCGACATCGACTGGGGCATCCCGGTGCCGCTGCCGGGCTGGGAGGACAACCCGAGCAAGAAGCTCTACGTGTGGTTCGACGCGGTCATCGGCTATCTCTCGGCCTCGATCGAGTGGGCCCGCCGCACCGGCGACCCGCAGCGCTGGCGCGAGTGGTGGAACGACCCCGCCGCCTTGTCCTATTACTTCCAGGGCAAGGACAACATCACCTTCCACGCCCAGATCTGGCCGGCGGAACTGCTCGGGTATGCCGGTCGCGGCGCTCGAGGGGGCACGACCGATCCCGACGCCACGGCATACGGGGTCTTGAACCTCCCGACCGAGGTGGTCGCGAGCGAGTTCATGACGATGGAGGGCAAGCAGTTCTCCACCTCGCGCGGTCACGTCATCTATGTGCGGGATGTGCTGGAGCGCTACGGCCCCGACCCGCTGCGCTATTTCATCTGCGCGGCCGGGCCGGAAAACCAGGATGCCGACTTCACCTGGGCCGAGTTCGTCCAGCGCAACAACTCCGAGCTCGTCGCGGGCTGGGGCAACCTGGTCAACCGCACGGCGTCGATGATCCACAAACGCTTCGGCGAGATCCCTGCCGCCGGGCCGCTCGAGGCCGTCGACGAGGAGCTGCTCGCGGCGATCCGCGGCGGGTTCGACACGGTGGGGGCGCTCGTCGAGCGGCAACGCTTCAAGGCCGGCATCGGTGAGGTCATGCGCCTGGTGGGTCTGGCCAACGGCTATGTCTCGGCCACCGAGCCGTTCAAGCTCAAGGGCGACGACCAACGCGAGCGCCTCGCCACCGTGCTGCACGTGCTTGCCCAGGCGGTGACCGATCTGGCCACGCTGTCGGCGCCGTTCCTGCCGCACGGTGCCAACCGCGTTCACCGGATCATGGGCGGCGTGGGCGACCTCGTGCCGATGCCCGAGCTGCGCGAGGTCGACGACCTCGACGGCGGGCCGGGCTATCCGGTGATCATGGGCGACTACGGCTCGACCCCGAGGTGGGCTTCCCGGCCGGTCGTGCCGGGCACCCCGATCGGGCCGCCGACGCCGGTCTTCACCAAGTTCGACCCGAGCGTCGTCGACGAGGAGATCGGCCGGATGCGCGCGGCCGACGCAGCGGGCTGACCGTCGCCGTGGCCGTTCCCGCCCGTCCGCCTGCCCCGGAGCCGCTGCCGCTGCCGGTCACCGACAACCACGCCCACCTCGACATCGTCCGGCATGGCGACAGCGCCGGTATGCCGGTGGGAGACGCCCTCGCCGCGGCGGCCGCCGTCGGGGTGACTCGGGTGGTCCAGGTGGCCTGCGACGTCACGTCGATCCGGGCGCTGCCCGCGTTGCTCGACGCACATCCCTCGGTGGTCGGTGCCGTGGCGATCCATCCCAACGACGCCGCTCGGCATGCTGCCGCCGGTGACCTCGACACGGCATACCGCGTGGTGGAGGCGGCCCTGGCCGACCCGCGGGTGCGCGCGGTGGGCGAGACCGGTCTGGATTACTTCCGCACCGAGCCGCCGGGTCGCGGCGCGCAGCAGGATGCGTTCCGCTGGCACATCGACCTGGCCAAGCGCACCGGTCGGGCGCTGCAGATCCACGACCGCGACGCCCACGCCGATGTGCTGCGCGTGCTGACCGAGCAGGGCGCCCCGGATCGGACGGTGCTGCACTGCTTCTCCGGGGACGCCGAGGTGGCGCGCGAGGCGGTACGGCGCGGCTACTACCTCTCGTATGCCGGCACGGTCACCTTCCGCAGCGCCGGGATGCTGCGTGCGGCGCTCGCGGTCACTCCGCTGGACCAGCTGCTCGTCGAGACCGATGCGCCCTATCTCGCCCCGCATCCGTGGCGCGGCGCGGTCAATGCCTCCTATCTCGTCCCGGTGACCGTGCGGCTCATCGCCGAGGTGAAACAGGTCGCAGTCGAGACCCTGTGCGAGGCGCTGGAGGCCAACCGGCGGGCCGTGTATGGCGACTGGGACGGCATACCGGCAGGCCTTTCGTCCCCAGCTCAGTGACCCAGGGGACGGCTGAGACGCATGTGACTCCTGGGATGTGACCTGAGTCACGTCTCAGGCTGGCGTCGTTACCGAAACTTGACCTTCGCGGGAATCGCAGGGCACCGTAGACCCCGACAAGCCGGGAGGCGCTCTCCCCCAAGGACCCTCCGGGTGTGCTCTGGGGGGCCATGGAGCCGCCGAACTGGACAGCACAACGTCTGGAGCACTGTGTTCTCAACCGTTCGCCGCCGCGTCGCCGCCGCTGGAGTGGCCACCGTCTTCGCCGCCACCGGCCTCATGGTCGCCTCGATCGACAAGGCCGTCGCGCTGAGCGTGGAAGGCCAGCAGTCGGATCTGCACGTCATGGGCAGCACCGTGGCCGATGTTCTCTCAGCCGCGGGGATCAGCGTCGGCGCCAAGGACCTCGTGGTCCCGGCCGTCGATCAGTCGATCGCCGACGGCACCCAGGTCGTCGTGCGTTATGGGCGCAAGCTCACCGTGACCGCCGACGGGCAGTCGACCGAATACTGGACGACCGCGAGCACTGTCGACGAGGCGTTGGTGGCCCTGGGCATCCGCACGCCCGACAATGCGCAGCTGTCGGTGTCGCGTTCGCAGGTGCTCGGCCGGGACGGTCTCGCCCTCACCGTGGTCACCCCGCACTCGGTGTCGATCACGGTCGACGGTGCGACCCGCACCGAGGCGACGCACGCCGCCACGGTCGGCGAGCTGCTCACCGCGCTCGGTGTCACGATCGGCACGAGCGACCGGGTCAGCCCGGCCGCCGACACCGCCGTCACCGAGGGCCTGGCCATCGCGGTGAAGCGGGTCAAGACGGAAACGTCCACGGCCACCGAGAAGGTCGCCTTCGCCACCGTCAAGAAGGACGACGCCACCCTGAGCAAGGGCAAGACCAAGGTCCAGAATCCCGGCGCGTCCGGTGAGCGGGTCGTGACCTACACCGAGACCTGGGTCGACGGCGTGCTGGAGAGCAAGACCGCCACCGACACCAAGGTCACCAAGCCCGCGACCGACAAGGTCGTCCTCGTCGGCACCAAGGCCGTCGCCGCTGCGGCTGCGCCGTCTGCGCCCGCCGCGCCGACTGCGCCGACTGCGCCGTCCGCGCCCGTCTCCGCCGGCAACACCTCCGGCGCAGGCCTCAACCTGGCCAACGCGGCGATGTGGGACCGCATCGCCAAGTGTGAGTCCGGTGGCAATTGGCACATCAACACCGGCAATGGCTACTACGGCGGCCTGCAGTTCAACTACGCGACGTGGTTGTCCGCCGGCGGTGGCGACTTCGCCTCGCGCGCCGACCTGGCCAGCCGCGAGCAGCAGATCACCGTCGCCAACCGGCTCTACACCAAGCGTGGGCTGCAGCCCTGGGGCTGCCGCTGGGCCGCCTGAGCCCCACCCGAGCGCGCCTGC
>JBGAQV010000013.1:0-41027 GCA_044220505.1 Dermatophilaceae bacterium | reverse complement strand
GCCGTGGTGGGGGGCAACAGGGTCGGGACCGGCCTCAACCCGACGATCGTCGCCTACCCCGGCCGGGCCTCCGTGGGCCTCGTCGCGGCCGCCACCGCCCTGCTGCGCGGGGCCGACGACGGCGCGGACCCTGCAGCCCGCCAGCCGGCCGTGCACCCCTGGGCGGTGCGCCTGGGGTGGACGGCATACGCGGTCGGCTTCGTCGTCATGGTGCTCGGCACGATCGTCACCGGCTCGGGCCCGCACTCCGGCGACGCCGACACACCGGCGCGCACCGGATTCGATCCGCGCCTGGTGTCGTGGCTGCACGCCGACGTCGTCATGCTCTTCATCGGCCTGGCGTTGGCCACCCTCGTGGCGATCCGGGTGGGTCAGAGCGAGGGCACCGCGGGCGAAGTGACCAGGGCTCGCGGAGCCTGGCACATGGTGCTCGTGCTCACCGCGGTGCAGGGGCTGCTCGGATATGTGCAGTACTTCACCGGATTGCCGATCGTCATCGTCGGCACCCACATGCTCGGTGCCGGCCTGCTGGCCATGACGTTGACCAGCGGCACGCTCAACCTCTATCGCAACCCGGTCTGACCGACCCGGATCCCCGCACCGCCCCCGCCGGGAACCTGCCTCACGGCATACTGGAGCATGGCCGAGAACCTGCCGATCTCCTACCTGCCCGTACCCGGACCCGACGAGGTGCCCGAGGCAGTAAGTGCGTTGTGGAACAAGGCGCAGGAGGCGTTCGGCTTCGTGCCCAACGTGTTCCGGGCCCAGGCAGTCAATGGCGAGCAGTTCCTTGCCTGGTGGCGCTACTTCAACCTGTTGGTCAACAAGGAGGGCCACCTCAGCCTCGCCGAGCGTGAGCTGCTGGCGGTCGTGGTGTCCGCTCTCAATCGGTGCACCTACTGCGCGGTCAGCCACGGTGCCGCTCTGCGGGTCTTCCTCGAGGACGCGCAGACCGCCGATCTCGTCGCCGTCAACTGGCGCCAGGCTCCGTTGTCCGCGCGGCATCAGGCGATGGCCCAGTATGCCGAGTTGCTCACCCGGCATCCGGAACAGGTCGGTCTGGCCGACCTGGAAGCGCTGCGCGAGGTGGGCCTCGGCGACCACGAGATCGTCGAACTGGTACAGATCGTCGGAATGTTCAACATGACCAACCGGGTGAGCTCGGCGCTCGGAATGGTGCCCAACGCCGAATACTTCAGCCAGGGCCGCAGCTGAGCCGACCGGTCAGGGGAGGGACAGATACGGGTCAGAGGCGATTCAGCGGCCGGGCAGCGGCAGGTAGACCAGCGGGTCGATCGCGACGGCGACGAAAAGCACCGTGAGATAAGTGATCGACAGGTGGAACAGCCGCATCGGCCGCAAGACCGTCTGCGGTGAACCGAGCACGGCGTGATGGTGCAGCCGGTGCGCTTCGGCCAGGAACAGGCCTCCCGAGAGGACCGCGCCGAGGGTGTAGATCCAGCCCATCGGAGCGACCGGGATCAACGCCAGCGACGTGAGCACCATCACCCAGGAGTAGAGCAGGATCTGCCGCGACACGACGACGAACTTGGCCACAACGGGCAACATCGGCACCGACGCTGCGGCGTAGTCGTCCTTGAACTTCATCGACAGCGGCCAGTAGTGCGGCGGCGTCCAGAAGAAAATCACCAGGAAGAGGATCCACGCTGACCAGGACACCGTGTTCGTCACGGCCGACCAGCCGATGAGGACCGGCATACACCCGGCCGCGCCACCCCAGACGATGTTCTGCGGCGTGCGGCGCTTGAGCACCACGCTGTAGATGCCGACGTAGAAGGCGAAGGCCGCCAGTGCCAGCCAGGCGCTGAGCCAGTTGACCAGCAGCCCCAGGACGAGCGTCGCGGCGGCGCACAGGGCAACGCCGAAGATCACCGCGGAACGGGTGCTGATCGTGCCGGTGACCAGCGGACGACTCGCTGTGCGGTTCATCAGCGCGTCGATGTCACGGTCGATGACGCAGTTGAGTGAGTTGGCCGCGCCGGCCGAGAGGGTGCCGCCAACCAGGGTCGCGAGGATGAGTCCAAGGGAGGGGATGCCGCGCTGGGCCAGGAACATCACCGGCACCGTCGTGATGAGCAGCAACTCGATGATCCTGGGCTTGGTGAGGGCGATGTATTGCCCGACCATGAACCAGATCCCCCGCCCGGTCGGTCCAGGCGTCGAGGCCAGTTCGGCGCGCGGATCGACAGCGGTCACGATTCGGGAGTCTACCTGGGGGTAAGGCAACATCCAGCACGAGCCCTGGGGCTCGGCGCACCGGCCACTAGGCTCGATCCCGACGCCAGTCAGCGACGACCCACCCTCACGGGACCGCCATCGAGGCCGTCCCCCGAGCCGTCGCCACGCACCGTTTTCGAACGAGGAGATCCTTCGGTGACATCCGAACCGTCCAGCCCCACGTCGACCCTCACCTCGTCCCTCGCTGAGCGCGACCGGTCTCTGGAGCGTCCCCGCGCGAGCCTGGCCGGTTGGACCGACCTCGATGTGCGCGCGGTCGACACGGCGCGCGTGCTCGCCGCCGATGCCGTGCAGCGCGTGGGCAACGGCCACCCCGGCACCGCCATGTCGTTGGCCCCGGCCGCCTACCTGCTCTACCAGCAGGTCATGACCCACGACCCGAGCGACCCGTTGTGGCTGGGCCGTGACCGCTTCGTGTTGTCCTGCGGCCACTCCAGCCTCACGCAGTACATCCAGCTCTACCTCGCCGGCATCGGACTCGAGCTCGAGGACCTCCAGTCGCTGCGCACGTGGGGCGCCAAGACCCCCGGCCACCCTGAGGTCCACCACACCGTCGGCGTCGAGATCACGACCGGTCCGCTCGGCTCCGGGTTGGCCTCCGCCGTGGGGATGGCGATGGCCCAGCGGCGTCAGCGCGGTCTGTTCGACCCCGACGCCCCGGTCGGCGAGAGCGTCTTCGACCACACCATCTACGTGCTGTGCAGCGACGGTGACGTCCAGGAGGGCGTGTCCCACGAGGCGTGTTCGTTGGCCGGTCACCAGCAGCTCGGCAACCTCGTCGTCATCTACGACCAGAACCAGATCTCCATCGAGGACGACACCGACATCGCCTTCTCCGAGGACGTCGCCGAGCGCTACCGCGCCTACGGCTGGGACGTGCGGATCGTCGACTGGCGCGGAGACCACGCCGATGGCTCGGGTGGCCACGGCTACATCGAGGATGTCGATGCCCTGTTCGCCGCCCTCGAGGCCGGTAAGGCGGTCACGGACCGTCCCACGCTCATCGTGATGCGCACGATCATCGCGTGGCCCGCTCCGACCAAGCAGGACACCGGCGGGGCGCATGGTTCGGCCCTGGGCACCGAGGAGGTCGCGGCGCTGAAGCGGCTGTTGGGATTCGACCCCGAGCGCAGCTTCCAGGTTGACCCCGAGGTCATCGCCCACACCCGCGCGGTGGCCGACCGGGGTCAGCAGGCCCACGCTGCCTGGCAGCAGCGGTATGCCGGGTGGCGCACGGCATACCCGGAGCGCGCCGCCCTGCTGGACCGGATCTCGTCAGGCGAGCTGCCCGAGGGCATCGCCGATGCCCTTCCGACGTGGACGCCCGACGCCAAGGGTGTCGCGACCCGGGCCGCGTCCGGAGCCGTCCTCACCGCGCTCGCCGGTGTCATGCCCGAGCTGTGGGGTGGGTCGGCCGATCTGGCCGAGAGCAACAACACGACGATGAAGGGCGAGCCGTCCTTCATTCCCTCGGACCGGCAGACGCGCACCTGGGCCGGCGGACCCTACGGGCGCACCCTGCACTTCGGGATTCGTGAGTTCGGGATGGGCTGCATCCTCAACGGCATCGCCCTGGAGGGGCTGACCCGCCCCTATGGCGGCACCTTCCTGGTCTTCTCCGACTACATGCGCCCGGCTGTGCGCCTGGCGGCGATCCAGCAGGTGCCAGTCACCTTCGTGTGGACCCACGACTCCATCGGTCTGGGCGAGGACGGCCCCACCCACCAGCCGATCGAGCAGCTTGCTGCCCTGCGCGCGATGCCCGGCCTGGACGTCGTCCGGCCCGCCGACGCCAACGAGACTGCCGCTGCGTGGCTGACCATCCTGCGCCTGGCCCGGCCAGCCGGGTTGGCACTGAGCCGCCAGAACCTGCCCATCATCGACCGGAACGAATACGGCTCGGTCGAGGGTGTGGCCAGGGGTGGCTATGTCTTGGCCGACGCCGCTGCCGACACCCCCCTGCAGGTCGTCATCGTCGCGACCGGGTCCGAGGTCTCTCTTGCGTTGGAAGCTCGAAAGACATTGCAGGACAAGGGAATCGGCACTCGCGTCGTGTCGATGCCATGCCGCGAGTGGTTCGCCGACCAGCCGCGCAGCTACCGCGACGAGGTGCTGCCGCCGGCAGTGCGGGCCCGGGTGAGCATCGAAGCCGGCGCTTCCCAGGGCTGGCGCGAGATCGTCGGCGACGCCGGCCGCATCATCGCGATCGACCACTTCGGCGCGTCCGCAGACGCGGCCACGCTGTTCCGTGAGTTCGGATTCACGCCCGAGGCCGTCGTCGCGGCCGCCGAGGAATCCCTGCTGACCGTTTCTGGAGGAACCCGATGAGCACCGCACATCAGCCACTGGCCGACCTCACCGCCGCCGGTGTCTCGATCTGGCTCGACGATCTGTCCCGCGCTCGGCTGGTCCGGGGCGGGCTGGCGCACCTGGCCGAGGAATGGCACGTCGTCGGCGTGACGTCCAACCCGTCGATCTTCCAGGCGGCGATCACCGGCAGCGACGACTACGCCGACGACCTAGCTGCGCATGCCCAGGCTGGTCACAGCGCCGACGAGGCGGTCTTCGCCATGACGACTGACGATGTGCGCGCCGCGTGCGATGTCCTGCGGCCGATCTACGACCGCACCGAGGGCCTGGACGGTCGGGTCTCCATCGAGGTCGACCCCCGCATCGCGCACGACACCGCCGCGACGATCGCTCAGGCGCGAGCGCTGTATGCCGCCGTGGGCCGAGATAACGTCATGATCAAGATCCCTGCGACCTTGGCGGGCCTGCCGGCGATCAGCGCGGTCCTGGCCGAGGGCATCAGCGTCAACGTGACCTTGATCTTCGCCTTGGAGCGCTACCGCGCGGTCATGCACGCCTTCCTCGACGGCATGGAACGGGCCCGGGACGCCGGGCACGCCCTCGACCGGATCAACTCGGTGGCGTCCTTCTTCGTCTCTCGCGTCGACACCGAGATCGACCGCCAGCTGCAGGAGATCGGCAGCCCTGAGGCGTTGGCCATGCGCGGCCGAGCCGGGGTGGCCAACGCCCGGTTGGCCTACCAAGCCTTCCAGGAGGTCGTCCAGACCCCCCGCTGGCAGAGCCTGGCCGACGATGGCGCGCACCCACAGCGCCCGTTGTGGGCATCCACGGGAGTCAAGGACCCGGCATACCCGGACACGCTGTATGTCACCGAACTGGTCGCCCCCCTTACGGTCAACACCATGCCCGAGAAGACGCTCCGGGCCGTGGCCGACCATGGGGTGATCACGGGCGACACCGTCACAACGGCGTACGCCGAGGCGCAGGCCGTGCTCGATCGGTTGGCGGAGTTGGGGATCTCCTACCCGCAGGTCGTCGACACTCTCGAGCGCGAGGGCGTGGCCAAATTCGAGACCGCCTGGGAGTCGTTGCTGGCGGACGTGGCGGCGGGGCTAAAGTCCGCTTCATGAGGCCTGCCCGCATCGCCGCCGGGGTCAACCCGCTGCGCGACCCCAGAGACAAGCGGCTTTCCCGCATCGCCGGACCGTGTGCTCTGGTCCTGTTCGGGGTCACCGGCGACTTGGCTCGCAAGAAGCTCATGCCGGCGATCTACGACCTGGCCAACCGTGGGCTCCTCCCACCGGGCTTCTCGCTGGTCGGGTTCGCGCGGCGCGACTGGGCCGATCAGGACTTCGGCCAGATCGTCCACGACGCGGTACGCCAATATGCCCGCACCCCCTTCCGCGAGGACGTCTACGCCAACCTCGCGGAGGGGTTCCGATTCGTGCCGGGCAGTTTCGACGACGACACCGCCTTCGACCAACTCGCCGAGACGGTGCACCGGCTCGAACGGGAACGCGGCACGGGCGGCAATCTCGCGTTCTACCTGTCCATCCCGCCCGCCTTCTTCGCCAAGGTCTGCCAGCAGCTGGAACGCTCCGGCCTGGCTCGACGCGACTCCGGCGGATGGCGCCGCGTCGTCATCGAGAAGCCCTTCGGCCACGACTTGGCCTCCGCCCAAGAGCTGGAGCGGGTCGTGAGCTCGGTGTTCCCGTCCGACGCGGTCTTCCGAATCGACCATTACCTCGGCAAGGAGACGGTCCAAAACCTCCTGGCCCTGCGGTTCGCCAACCAGCTCTTCGAGCCAGTGTGGAACAACAACTACGTCGACCATGTGCAGATCACCATGGCCGAGGACATCGGCATCGGCGGCCGGGCCGGCTATTACGACGGCATCGGCGCCGCCCGAGACGTGATCCAGAACCACCTGCTCCAACTGCTCGCGCTCACCGCGATGGAAGAGCCCTCCTGCTTCGACGCATCGGCTCTGCGCGCCGAGAAGGAGAAGGTGCTCGCGGCCGTTCGGGTGCCGAAGGACATCGGCCGGCATACGGCTCACGGGCAGTATGCCGCCGGGTGGCAGGGCGGCGAAGAGGTCATCGGCTATCTCCAGGAATCGGGGGTTGCCCCGGATTCCACCACCGAGACGTATGCCGCCATCCGCCTCGACGTCGCGACCCGCCGGTGGGCCGGAGTGCCGTTCTACCTGCGCACCGGCAAACGGCTGGGCAAGCGGGTCACCGAGATCGCGGTGGTGTTCAAGCGGGCTCCGCACCTGCCCTTCGAGGCCACCGCGACCGAGGAACTCGGTCAGAACGCCATCGTCATCCGGGTGCAACCCGACGAGGGCGTGACGATCCGCTTCGGCTCCAAGGTGCCGGGAGGTCAGATGGACATTCGCGATGTGACCATGGACTTCGGCTATGGCACGGCCTTCACCGAGTCTTCGCCGGAGGCCTACGAACGCCTCATCCTCGACGTGCTGCTCGGCGACCCACCCTTGTTTCCCCGACACGAAGAGGTCGAGTTGTCCTGGCGGATCCTTGATCCCATCGTGAAATCCTGGGCGCGGCGTGGCCAGCCCGAGCCTTACGAGGCGGGCGGGTGGGGTCCGGCGTCCAGCGACGCGATGATGGCCCGCGATGGACGCACGTGGAGAATGCCGTGATCATCGACCTGCCGGGAACCTCCACCTCCGCGGTGGCCAAGAAGCTCGTCCAGTTGCGCAACGAGGTCGGCGCCATGGCCTTGGGCCGGGTGCTCACCCTAGTCGTCGTGGTCGGACCGGATGACACCGAGGATGTCATCGAGATCGCCACCGAGGCCAGCCGGCAGCACCCCTGCCGGCTCCTCGTGGTGATCTCCGGCACCAAACGTGGAGCGAGCCGCATCGACGGGCAGATCCGCATCGGCGGCGACGCCGGCGCCAGCGAGGTCGTCGTGCTGCGGCTGTTCGGTCCGCTCGCGGGCCATGCCCCATCGGTGATCATCCCGCTGCTGCTGCCCGACTCCCCGATCGTCGCGTGGTGGCCGCGGCAGGCTCCTGCCAACCTGTCCGACGATCCCATCGCCCGCCTGGCTGCGCGACGCATCACCGATGCCGCGGAGGCCGGCCGGCCACGCAAGGCGTTGGCGCAGCGCGCGGAGCACTACCGCCCAGGCGACACCGACCTGGCCTGGACCCGCATCACCTTGTGGCGTGGCCTGCTCGCTGCGGCCCTGGACGGCCCGCCCTACGAGCCGGTCACCTCCGCATCGGTCTCCGGCGCCGCCGATTCACCGTCCACGGACCTGCTGGCTGCCTGGATCGCCCACGCCCTTCGGGTCGACGTGACCCGAGTCAATACCCCCGACGGCAGCGGCATCCGCAGCGTGCGACTTGATCGACCCAGCGGCCCCATCGAGCTGGTGCGCCCGGGTGATTTCCTCGCCACGATGACCCAACCCGGTCAGCCGGAGCGACGCATTTCCTTGCGTCGCCGCCGCGATGCCGAATGCCTGGCCGACGAGTTGCGCCGCCTGGACCCCGACGACATCTACGACGAGGTGCTCAGCTCGGGGCTGACAAGCGTCCAACCCGCCCCAGATGCCGCCCCCGGCACGACGACGATCAGCGAGGCGCGCCGACGCAACGAACGCCGCCAGCGCAATCGCGCCGCCCAATTGGTCACCGAGTCGGTCGCGGTGCTCACCGACGGTTCGTGACGGTTTCGTGACGGCATACCAGCATCCGATTCTCCTGGTCCACCGCGACCGGGACCTGCTCGTCGCGGCCTCCGGAGCTCGCTTGCTCTTGGCCCTCTCGGAAGCACAGTCGCGATCCGGCACCGCACACCTCGTGCTCACCGGCGGCAGCATGGGATCGGCGATCCTCGCGGGCGCGGGCGCCAGCGGCCTGTTGGGACTGGTCGACTGGAGCCGCCTGCACCTGTGGTGGGGAGACGAGCGCTATCTGCCGACCGGGCACCCGGATCGCAACGACACCCAGAACCGCGCCGCTCTCCTGGACTCGCTCCCGCTCGACCCCGCGAAGGTGCACCCCGTGGCCGGTCCGGATCGCACCGGCTCGGTGCACGCGAGCGCCCAGCTGTATGCCGGTGAACTCGCCGCCGCAGCCACACCGGGCCAGTTGGTGCCTGACTTCGACATCCTCCTGCTGGGCGTCGGCCCCGACGCGCACGTCGCCTCGCTCTTTCCCGGAAACCGCAGTCTGTCGGTGACCGACCGGGCCGTCATGGGGATCAGCGACTCCCCCAAGCCACCGCGTGATCGGGTCACGATGACCTTCCCGACGCTGGCGCGGGCAACCCAGACGTGGTTTCTCGTCTCAGGGGCGGACAAGGCCGATGCGGTCAAGCGCTCGCTCGCCGGCGCGCCCACCAACCAGGCTCCTGCGGGCACGCCGCACGGCCGACAACGGACCTTGTGGTTGGTCGACGCCGCAGCTGCCGGGCAGACCGCGACTACTGAATGAGCCCTCGGTCGCGTAGCGCCGAGAGTGCCTCGTCGAGGATGGCCTGACCGTCGGCGTCGGAGCGCCGCTCCTTCACATAGGCCAGGTGGGTCTTGTACGGCTCGACCTTCGGCGGGGCCGGCGGGCTGTCGCGGTCCTGACCGGCCGGCAGGCCGCAGCGGGGACAGTCCCAGTGCTCCGGGGGCACCATGCCGGGCTCCTGCGCGAAGCTCGGCCGGGTCTCGTGCCGGTTGGAGCACCAGTACGACACGTGAACCCGAGGAGCGGCCTCGCCGCGCTCGGCCTCACCCATCGGTCCGGCGCCGACCCGGCTGCCACGAATGGCGTTACCACTGGCCATGGTGTCTCCCCCGTCTCAGGCCGCGACGAACCGCTCGAGCAGTCCGAGGCCGACGACGGCCGCGAACCACACCACAGCGACGGCAATGGTGAACCGGTCGAGGTTGCGCTCCGCCACCGTCGACCCACCCAGCGATGAGGACATCCCGCCGCCGAACATGTCCGAAAGGCCACCGCCCTTCCCCTTGTGCATGAGGATCAGCAGGGTGAGGAACAGGCTCGAGATGACGAGCAGCACCTGAAGGGCGATCTTGACCGCGTTCACTGACGCTCTCTCTCGCGATGGTTGGGCGGGGGCCGACACGGCCAAGGGCCAGGATACCTCCCGACCCCGGAACGCCGAACACCTCGGGTCAGGACGCGCCCGTCGCCGCACCGGACCAGGGCGCGGCGCTGCTCAGGCCTCCGCGGTGCCGGCGATCCGCGACAACACCTCGCCGGCGACGACGGCGGGCTGGCACTCGGGCAGCCAATGGCCGGCATCCAGGGCGACGAACCGGTATGGGGCCCGCACGAACTCCCCGGTGCGCTGCGCCCCAAACGGCCCCAGCGCGGTGTCCTGCCTCCCCCACAGGTAGGTCGTCGGCACCGTGACGATGGTCGACCGGGGCGGCCGAGGTGGGCCGCCACGATTCCCGGCTGCCTTAGCCGGGCGGGACCGGGCCCTTGGTCGAACGTCGCGATATCACCCGATAGGTCCGCGTAGATCGTCGGTGGTGGCGAAACGTGCCACGTAATGGGCCACCCGTTCCGGTGGCAGGCCGCTGCGCCGCAGCGTCGGTCCCAGCTTGCGCAGCAGCAACCGTTCCGGGAGCACGGGGACCTGGAAGGCGGCCATGTACCAACTGCGGCGCCGTTGATCAGCGGTGCGCAGCGCCTGCCGAAATGCAGTGGGATGCGGCGTCGACAGGGTGGTCAACGTGGTGACCCGTTGCGGGTGCCGGATCGCGAGTTCCCAGGCAATCGCCGCACCCCAGTCGTGCCCGACGATGTGCGCGCGGTCGGCTCCGGCACCGTCCAGCAGGGCCAGGACGTCGCCGACCAGCTCGCGCACGGCATACGCGCCGGTATGCCGTGGCCGCGCCTGAGGTGAGTAGCCGCGCTGGTCCGGCGCCAGGGTGCGGCACCCGCCGGCATGCAACAGCGGTTCGACCTCGCGCCAACACGTGGAGTCCTGGGGAAAGCCGTGCAGTAGCACGACCAGGTCGCCATCGGCAGGGCCGCCGTCACGTACCCGGAAACGCAACCCGTCGCGTTCGAAACCATCCACGTGACCCACGCTAACGGCATACCCCCGACGGACACGCGCAGTGGCCCCCACCCGTTGCGGGCGGAGGCCACTGTGACATGAACAGACGTGCTCAGCCGGTGACGTGATCCTTGAACCGGCAGATAGCCGCGAACTCGGCAGCATCCAGCGAGGCACCGCCGACGAGCGCGCCGTCGACGTCCTCCTGGTCCATGATCGCCGCGACATTGCTCGACTTGACCGAGCCGCCGTAGAGCACCCGGACGCCATCGGCCAGGTCACCGCTGTAGAGGTCGGCCAGCAGGGTGCGGATCGCCGCACAGACCTCCTGGGCGTCCTCGGGGGTGGCGACCTCACCGGTGCCGATGGCCCAGATCGGCTCGTAGGCGATGACGATCGAGCGGGCCTGTTCCGCGGTGATGCCTTCGAGGTTCTTGGTCAACTGACCCACGACATGGGTCACCTGGCCGCCGGCCTTGCGGACGTCCAGCCCCTCACCACAGCACAGGATCGGGGTGATCCCGTGGCGGTAGGCGGCCTTGACCTTGGCGCCCACGACCTCGTCGGTCTCATGGTGGTATTCGCGGCGCTCGCTGTGGCCGACCGTGACATAGGTGCAGCCGAGCTTGGCCAGGAATGCGCCCGAGATCTCACCGGTGTATGCGCCGGAGTCGTAGACCGACAGATCCTGGGCGCCATAGCGCACCTGCAGCTTGTCGCCTTCGACGAGGGTCTGCACCGAGCGCAGGTCGGTGAACGGCGGCAGCACCGCAACTTCGACCTGGTCGTAGTCGTGCTTGCCGTCGCGCAGCGTCCAGTCGAGCTTCTGCACCAGATGGGTCGCCTGCAGGTGGTCCTGGTTCATCTTCCAGTTGCCTGCAAGCAACGGGGTACGGCCGGAGGTGCTCACGCGTTGGTCCCTTCGCTGAGGATCGAGATGCCGGGCAGGTCCTTGCCCTCGAGGTATTCCAGGCTGGCCCCACCGCCGGTGGAGATGTGGCCGAACTGCTCGTCGGCGAAGCCCAATTGCCGGACCGCCGCCGCGGAGTCGCCGCCACCGACGACCGTGAGCGCGCCGTGCTCGGTGGCCTCGACGAGCGCTGCAGCGACCGCCTTGGTGCCGGCGGCATACGGGGCCATCTCGAACGCGCCCATGGGGCCGTTCCAGAAGACCGTCTTGGCGTCGCGGATGGCGTCGGCATAGATCTGGGCCGACGCCGGCCCGATGTCCAAGCCCATCCGGTCGGCCGGGATGGCGTCGGCCGCGACGACCTCGTGGTCGGCATCGGCCGAGAAGGCCGTGGCGGCCACGACGTCGACCGGCAGGACGATGTCGACACCCTTGGCCTTGGCCTCGGTGAGGTAGGCCTTGCAGGTCTCGATGTTGTCCTTGTCGAGCAGGCTCGAGCCCACTTCGTAGCCCTCGGCGGCCAGGAAGGTGAAGGCCATCCCGCCCCCGATGACGAGCCGGTCGGCGGTCTTCATGAGATTGGCGATGACCGCGAGCTTGTCGGCGACCTTCGCGCCGCCGAGCACCACGGCATACGGCCGGGCGGGGTCGACGGTGAGGCGCTTGAGGACGTCGACCTCGGCCGCGACCAACCCGCCCATTGCCGAGGGCAGCAGCTTGGCCACGTCGTAGACCGACGCCTGCTTGCGGTGGACGACGCCGAATCCGTCGGACACGTAGGCGTCGGCGAGGGCAGCGAGGTCCGCAGCAAACGCGGAGCGCTCGGCCTCGTCCTTGCTCGTCTCACCGGCGTTGAACCGGATGTTCTCCAGCAGGGCGACATCACCGTCGGCGAGGCCGGCGACGACGGCCTGGGCCGCCGGCCCCACCGTGTCGGCGGCGAAGGCGACCGGCATGCCCAGCAATTCGCTCATCCGACCGACGACCGGAGCCAGCGAGTACTTCTCCTCGGGGGCACCCTTGGGCCGCCCGAGGTGGGCGCACACGATGACGCGCGCACCCGCCTCGGACAGCGCCTTGATGGTCGGCACCGACGCCCGGATCCGGCCGTCGTCGGTGATATTGCGGTCACCGTCGAGAGGGACATTGAGATCCGAGCGGACGAGGACGCGCTGACCGCGCAGGTCGCCCAGGTCGGCAGTGGTCTTCACGGCACCAACCTTCTTTCTTCAGGTGTCTGTCTGAACTTGACCGGTCAGAGCTTGGAGCCGACGAGGAGGCACAGGTCGACGAGGCGGTTGCTGTAGCCCCACTCGTTGTCGTACCAGCCGACGACCTTGACCTGGTTGCCGATGACCTTGGTCAGCCCGGAGTCGAAGATGCACGACGCGGGGTCGGTCTCGATGTCCTTGGAGACGATCGGGTCGGTGGTGTAGACGAGCTTGCCCTTCATCCGGCCCTCGGCCGCCGCCTTGACGATGGCGTTGACCTCGTCGACGGTCGTCTCACGCCCGGCTTCGAAGGTGAGGTCGGTCGCCGAGCCGGTCGGTGTGGGGACGCGCAGGGCGTATCCGTCCAGCTTGCCCTTGAGCTCAGGGAGCACGAGAGCGACAGCCTTGGCGGCACCGGTCGAGGTCGGGACGATGTTGAGCGCTGCCGCGCGCGCGCGACGCAGGTCCTTGTGCGGGGCGTCCTGGAGGTTCTGGTCCTGCGTGTAGGCGTGGATCGTCGTCATGAGGCCCTTGACGATGCCGAGGCCGTCGTTGAGCGCCTTGGCCATGGGGGCCAGACAGTTCGTCGTGCACGAGGCATTCGAGATGATCGTGTGCTTGGCCGAGTCGTAGAGGTCGTCGTTGACGCCCATGACGATCGTGATGTCTTCGTTGGACGCCGGGGCCGAGATGATGACCTTCTTGGCGCCACCGTCGACGTGGGCCTTGGCCTTGCTCGCGTCGGTGAAGAACCCGGTGGACTCGATGACGATGTCGGCGCCCACGCTGGCCCAGTCGAGCTTGGCCGGGTCGCGCTCGGCCCACGCGGCGAACCGGTGGCCGGCGGCGGTGATGGACTCCTCGTCGTAGGTGACTTCGCCCGGGAACCGGCCCAGGATCGAGTCGTACTTGAGCAGGTGAGCCAGGCTCTTGTTGTCGGTGAGGTCGTTGACGGCCACGACCTCGATGTCTGCGCCAGAGTCGACGACGGCGCGGTAGAAGTTGCGGCCGATGCGGCCGAACCCGTTGATACCAACCTTGACGGTCACTGTTGATCAAACCTTCCGACTGGGGGTCGTGGACACGCCCACGGGCGGTGTCCCGGCGTCCCGACGGCCGTCAGTGGCAGCCCGTGGTACTGCCCTCAACCCTAGTCCCCCACGCCGTCGCGCTGCGACGCGTCCCGCCCCCTGGGCGTGCTTTGGGGACGTTCGTCCCACCCACTTCGGTATGCCGTGCAGCGGCCGCCACGGCATACCCAGCCCCCGCGGCAACCACGCCGGGCAATATCGGGGAACGCCGGAGTGACTGGGCGCTGACGCGCAGGCAAACTGCACCGCGGGCGGCTCAGCCCTCGAGCATCTCCGGTGTGAGATTCGCCTCGGTGTTCGGGATGCCGAGATCGGCTGCCTTCTTGTCGGCCATGGCCAGCAGTCGGCGAATCCGACCGGCGACCGCGTCCTTGGTCATCGGCGGGACTGCGAGCTGACCGAGCTCTTCCAGGGATGCCTGCTTGTGCTGCAGGCGCAGCGTGCCCGCTTCGCGCAGGTGCTCGGGGACCTCGTCGCCGAGGATCTCCAGCGCCCGCTCGACGCGTGTGCCCGCGGCCACTGCTGCCCGGGCCGAACGGCGCAGGTTGGCGTCGTCGAAGTTGGCCAGTCGGTTGGCGGTGGCGCGCACCTCGCGTCGCATCCGGCGCTCTTCCCAGGCCAGGACGGCGTCATGGGCACCCAGCCGGGTCAACAAAGCGGCGATCGCGTCGCCGTCGCGGATGACGACCCGATCGACCCCCCGGACTTCACGGGCCTTGGCGGCGACACCCAGCCGCCGTGCCGCGCCCACGAGAGCCAGGGCCGCCTCGGGACCCGGACAGGTGACCTCGAGGGCGCTGGAGCGACCGGGCTCGGTCAGCGACCCATGCGCGAGGAACGCGCCGCGCCAGGCGGCTTCGGCGTCGCACGCGCTGGCCGAGACGACCCGAGGGGGCAGACCTCGCACCGGACGCCCTCGGGCGTCGACCAGCCCGGTCTGGCGGGCGAGAGTCGCGCCCTCCTCGACGACCCGCACGACGTAGCGCGACCCGCGTCGCAACCCTCCGGCGGTCATGACGAGGACTTCGCACTTCTGCCCGTAGACCTCCGCGATCTCGCGGCGCAGGCGGCGGGCGGCATTGGCGGTGTCGAGTTCGGCCTCGACGACGATGTGGCCGCCGACGATGTGCAGACCGCCTGCGAACCGGATGAGGGCCGACACCTCGGCCTTGCGACAGCACGGCTTGGTGACGGCGAGTCGGGAGAGCTCGTCCTTCACCCTCGCTGTCATCGCCATCGCCAACCGCCTCTTGCCTCGGTACCCACGCAGTTCGGCCAGCACCCCTGGTCGCAACGAACGCGCGCGACAGCCTAACCGATCCCAGGGAATGGTGACCCGAATCCGGGGCAGCTACGCCCCGAAGACATCACGGTATGCCGCAGCGAGCCGCAGCGCATCATGTTGCCCCCGCGCTCCCATTGCCGAGACGGGAACGACCACCAGTTCCGCTCCCAGTTCGCGCGCCGCTGCTCGGGCCGAACCCGGGTCATCGATCGAGCCGGGATCGGCAAGCACGACGTCCAGACGCAGGTCCGGCGCGTGCCGGGCCAACGACTCGAGGTGGTCGACCGCCCGAAAGCCTTTCGTCTCGCCGCTGCGGATGTCGAGGTTGAGATTGAGCAAGCGCCGGCCGGGCGTGGACTCCAGCGCCCGGCACAGATCCGGCACCAGGACGTGGGGCAGCACCGAGGTGAACCACGAACCCGGGCCGAGGATGACCCAGTCGGCCGCCAGGACCGCTTCGATGCTCTCTGGGCAGGCCTGTGGCTGCGCTGGACGCAGCCGGATCTCCTCGACCCGCCCGGGTGAGGACGCCACGACGTGTTGCCCGCGCACGGTGAACACGACATCGGGGTATGCCGGGTCGTGGCCGAGGATGTCGGCCTCGATCTGCAGCGGCTGGGCGGCCATCGGCAGCACTCGCCCGCGGGCATTGAGCAGGCGACCCACGAGGTCCAACCCCTCGACAGTGTCAGCCAGCTGGTCCCAGATCGCGACGATGAGCAGGTTGCCCAGGGCATGGCCTGCGAGTGGCCCTTCCCCTCCGAACCGGTGCTGCAGGACGTCCCGCCAGGTGCGCCCCCACGCGCTGTCCTCACACAGGGCCGCGAGCGCCATTCGCAGGTCGCCGGGAGGGAGCACGTCGAACTCCGTCCGTAATCGCCCCGATGAGCCCCCGTCATCGGCGACCGTGACGACGGCGGTGACGTGGTCGGTGAGGATCTTGAGGGCGGTCAAGGAGGTGGCCAGCCCATGGCCTCCGCCCAGAGCGACGACACGTCGACCGGTCACAGCATCCCTACTCCCGCCCGAGGTCACGGTGCACGATGAAGGCGTCGACCGCCTCCACGTCGGCGAGCCGAGCCAGCAGGGCCTCAGACATGGCCACCGAGCGGTGCTTGCCACCGGTGCATCCGATGGCCACCGTGGCGTAACGCCGCCCCTCACGCTGGTAGCCCGCGACGACCGGTTCGAGCATGGCTACCATCCGGTCGAGGAACTCGGCGGCACCGTCCTGGCGGAGCACGAACTCGGCCACTGCGGCATCCCGCCCGTTCTGCGCGCGCAACGACTCCACCCAGTAGGGATTGGGCAGGAAGCGCATGTCCATGACGATGTCGGCGTCCAGGGGCACGCCGTATTTGAAGCCGAACGACACCACCGCCAGCCGCACCCGAGAACTGATCGCGGCCGAGAGCAGCGAGGAGATCTTGGCGGCGAGTTGGTGCACGTTGAATCCGGACGTGTCGATGATGAGGTCGGCGCCAGCGCGCAGGTCGGCCATCATGACGCGTTCGCCGGAGATGGCATCCATGAGTCGGCCGGAGCCCTGCAGGGGGTGCGGACGACGCACACTCTCGAAACGCCGCACCAGAGCCTCGTCGGTGGCGTCGAGGAAGACGACGACGGGACGGTCGCCGTCGGCACGCAACTCGCCCAAGGTCTGGGAAAGGCTGCCCGACATCTTCCCAGCGCGGGCGTCGATGACGGCGGCCAGCCGCATCGGAGCCGACCCCTCCATCGCCTGGTGTCGTAGGTCCTGCAACGACCCCAACAACTGCGGTGGGAGATTGTCGACGACAAACCAGCCGAGGTCTTCCAGGACCTTCGCCGCCGTCGACCGTCCCGCCCCACTCATCCCGGTGATGACGATGAGCGGCGGTTCCTCGACCAGCCGCGACAAGGCCCGCATCGCCAGCGTCGGGGTGGGGTCCACCGCGACGGCACGCCTACCCGATACCTCTTCCGAGCCCACCGGCATACCTCCCGCGTCGTCCGATCGTGTGGTGAGCAGAGCCCTACTCAGCCGTGCTCAGTCGAGCACCTCGCCAGTTGTCACGTTAACGGCAGCGGGCACTCCTGACGACCCCGGGTCCGCCTGAAGTGCTGCGAGGATCGTCTCGGCCAGCCGGGGTCCGATCCCGGGCACTTGCTGCACCTGGTCACGGGTCGCCGCGCGCAGCTTGCGCACCGAGCCGAAGTGCGCCAGCAACGCCGCCTGCCGAGTGGCTCCAAGGCCCGGTATGCCGTCCAGCACGGACGCGGTCATGGCCGCTGACCTGCGCTTGCGGTGGAACGTGATGGCGAACCGGTGCGCCTCGTCGCGCACTCGCTGCAGCAGGTAAAGACCCTCGCTGGAGCGCGGCAGGACAACGGGATATGGGTCGCCCGGGAGCCACACCTCCTCGAGCCGCTTGGCCAGGCCCACGACGTGGATGCCGGTGACACCGAGGTCGGCGAGCACAGCAGCAGCGGCATTGACTTGCGGCAGTCCGCCGTCGACGACGACGAGGTTGGGCGGATAGGCGAACTTGCGGGCCTTGCCCGTGGCCGGGTCGATCGGCGACGCGGCGAGGCGCTCTGCCGGGTCCCCTTCGCCCGAGTCCCCTTCGCCCGGGTCTCCCTCACCCGGGTCTCCCTCGCCAAGGCGGGTCGCCTGCACGAGCCGCCGGAACCGGCGGCTCAGGACCTCGCGCATGGCCGCGGTGTCGTCCACGACGCCACGTGGGGTCGCCTCGGTGCCTTCAGTGGCGAGGTCGCCCGTCGCGACGACACCGTCCACTGCGGGCCCACCGGTGCGGATGATGAAACGTCGGTACTCCGACGGGCGCGCCAGCCCGTCCTCGAAGACGACCATCGAAGCCACCATCTGGGTGCCCTGCACATGGCTGACGTCGAAGCATTCGATGCGCAGCGGCGCCTCGGCCAACCCGAGCGCCTCCTGGAGTTCCGAGAGCGCGAGGCTTCGCGCGGTGAGGTCACCGGCCCGGGTGAGCTTGTGCCGGGCCAGCGACTGCTCGGCGTTCTTGCGCACGGTCTCCATGAGGGCGCGCTTGTCACCGCGCTGCGGCACTCGCAGCGCGACGGCGGATCCGCGGTGAGTCGACAGCCACGCCACAATCCCCTCCGGGTCGCTCGGCAGGACGGGAACGAGCACCTCTTTGGGGATCGACTCGGACGGCTGGTCACCGTAGACCTGTTGCAGCAGGTGCTCGACCAGGCCGGCCACGTCTTCCTGCCCCCGCTCGACGACCCAGCCACGCTGACCCCGCACCCGTCCGCCCCGGACGTGAAAGACCTGCACCGCGGCTTCGAGTTCGTCGTCCACCAGCGCGAAGACGTCGGCATCGGTGGCGTCACCCAGGACTACGGCGTTCTTCTCCAGCGCCCTGCTCAACGCTTGCAGGTCGTCGCGCAGCTTGGCGGCTCGCTCGAACTCCATCTCGGCGGCTGCCGCGCGCATCGCCGCCTCGATGCGCCGCACGAAGCGGGTGGTGTTGCCGGCCATGAAGTCGCAGAAGTCGACGGCGATGTCGCGGTGTTCCTGCTCGGTGACCCGGCCGACGCACGGGGCCGAGCACTTGTCGATGTAACCGAGCAGACACGGCCGGCCGCTCTGCTGGGCTCGAGCGAAGACGCCGCTGCTGCAGGTGCGCACCGGGAAGACCCGCAAGAGCAGGTCGAGGGTCTCGCGGATGGCCCAGGCATGGGAATAGGGCCCGAAGTAGCGGGTGCCCTTGCGTTTGGTGCCCCGCATCACCTGCGCACGAGGGAAGGTGTCGCCCAGGGTCACCGCGAGGAAGGGGTAGGACTTGTCGTCGCGGTAGCGCACGTTGAAGCGCGGGTCGTATTCCTTGATCCAGGAGTACTCGAGCTGCAGCGCCTCGACTTCGTTGGCGACGACCGTCCACTCGACACTCGCGCCGGTGCGGACCATCCGCGCCGTGCGGGGATGCAGCGCCGCGATGTCCTGGAAGTAGGACGACAGCCGGGGCCGCAGTGACTTGGCCTTCCCGACATAGATGACCCGACCGCCGGCGTCCCGGAACCGATAGACCCCGGGGTCGAGCGGGATCTGGCCCGGAGCGGGGCGATAGGACGACAGGTCAGCCACACGACGACTCTACGAGCAGCGGCCGACACCCGGCATACGCCGGGACGGCAGCGGCTCGCCCCCGAGAGGCCGGTATGCCGGTATGCCGGTATGCCGGTATGCCGTGTGGCACCCGGGCGGACGGCATACCGGCTGGCGGGCGTGAGACTCAGGCGACCGAGATCTTGTCCCCGGAGACGGTCGCGGTCTTGGCGGGCAGGGCCGTCTTGGCCGGCCCGCTGACCGGAGCCCCGGTGGCCGCGTCGAAGTAGCTGTTGTGACAGGCGCACAGGATCTTGTTGTCGGCCACCGAGGAGACCGCGCAGCCCTCGTGGGTGCAGGTCGCGCTGAATGCCTTGAAGGTGCCTGCCACGGGCTGCGTGACGACGACCTTGCCGACGACCTTCCCGCCACCCACGGGGACGTCCGCGGTGGTCACCGAGACGGCGGCTGAGTTTGCTCCAGCTGTTGCGCCTGCGGCACTTCCGGGCGCGACGGTGGCCGACGAGGATCCGGACGAGCAGGCCGACAAGCCCGCGACCGAGACCACGCCCGCGACACCCGCGGCGTTGAGGATGGTGCGGCGGTCGATCGGTGTGGACATGCGGAGCCTCCGAGGGGTGCGTGAGTGAGCCGGAGTGGCTAAGTGCAGGATGCCCGCAACACGTCCGGGTTGCCGGGAGAACCTCCGCGGCGCGGGCGGATTCACAGCGGATTCATGCCCTCGCGCCGGGTCCGGCCATAACGACACGGGAACAACCTTGTCGACGGCTCGGAACCGGCCCCGTCTTCCCGTACTCTTTCGCCCTAGCTACGCGGACGTCGCGGGCGTCCGGAGGATGCACCGGATAGAAGATTCACAGGAGGAACTGTGCAGCAGCGTTCCATCATTCGCTTGGGCGTGCCGCTCGCGGTCGCGGCCCTTGCTCTCTCGGCCTGCGGCAGCCGCAGCGACAGCGGAACCGCGTCGACGGCAGCCAGCACCAAGGTCGCCAAGATCGGCGTCATCGCCCCGCTGTCCGGTGGCCTGTCGGCCATGGGCCTCGGGATCAAGAACTCGGTCGACCTGGCCATCAAGCAGGCCAACGACTCGGGCGCCGTCGCCGGCTGGAAGTTCGAGCTCTACGCCCTCGACGACGAGGCCAAGGCCGAGGTCGGCAAGAACGCCGCCACCAAGATCTCCTCGGATGACGCGGTCATCGGTGTCGTCGGCACGCTCAACTCCTCGGTCGCGCAGCAGACCGTGCCGGTTCTGGCCGCCGCCAAGATCGCCCAGGTCTCCCCGGCCAACACCAACCCCACCCTGACTCAGGGCGCGGACCTGGCCAACAAGAAGCGGCCGTACAACAACTACTTCCGCACCTGCACCACCGACGCGGTCCAGGGTCCGTTCGCGGCCCAGTACCTCCTGGGCCAGGGGATCAAGGCCGTCGCCACGATCCACGACAAGAAGACCTACGGCCAGGGCCTGGTCGACGCCTTCACCGCCGAGTTCACCAAGGGTGGCGGCAAGGTCGTCGCGGCCGAGACTGTCGGCGAGAACGACAAGGACTTCGCCACCGTCATCTCCAAGATCAAGCCCTCCGCTCCCGGCGCGGTCTACTACGGCGGCGAGTACCCGACCGCTGGCCCGCTCTCGCAGCAGATGAAGGCCCAGGGCCTCACCATCCCGCTCATGGGTGGCGACGGCATCTTCGACCCGAAGTTCATCGAGCTGGCCGGCGCAACGGCCACGGGTGACATGGCAACGTCCGTCGGCGCACCGACCGACAGCACCGACGCGGGCAAGAAGTTCCTCACCGAATACAAGGCCGCTGCCTACAAGGAAGAGGCCTCCGCCTACGGCGGCTACGGCTACGACGCTGCCAAGGCGATCATCGAGGCCGCGAAGTCGGCGCTCAAGGACGCCAAGGACGTCAAGTCCGGTCGCGACGCCCTGCTCACCGCGCTGGGCAAGGTCTCGTTCGACGGTGTGACCGGCAAGGTGGCCTTCGACGAGTTCGGCGACACCACCTCCAAGGTCCTGACCGTCTACAAGGTCGACGGCGGCAAGTGGGTCCCCGCGAAGACGGACACCTTCAAGTAAATCGTTTACACGACACGCAGGGGTGGGCTTCACGCCCACCCCTGCGTGCTGTCACACTCACCCCAGCCTTTTCCAACCGGGCCGGTTGATGGAGCAGTCCGCAACGGGCCCGGACCCTACTCACCTGCACGGAGGTGACCATGGACCTGTTCTTCCAGCAGTTGCTCAACGGCTTGACACTGGGATCGTTGTACGCCCTCATCGCCGTCGGATATACCGTCGTCTACGGCATCGTCCAGATCATCAACTTCGCCCACGGCGAGGTCTTCATGATCGGGGCGTTCGGCGCCTTGGCAACGTGGACGGTCCTCTTCCAGGGCCAAACCAGCCTGTGGGTACTGCCGCTGATGATCGTGGGCGCGGTGGCAGCCTCCGTGGTCGTCGCGGTGCTCATGGAACGAATCGCCTACCGCCCGCTGCGTCATGCACCCCGTCTTGCGCCACTCATCACGGCTATCGGCATCTCGGTCTTCCTCCAAGAAGCAGTCCGGTTGTTCTATCCCGGGGCCAAGAGCGCTTTGCCCTTCCCGCGGATCGATATCGTGACCGGCCCGGCGCTGCAGCTGGGAGAGATCACCGTGCGTCGATCGGCGATCTTCACCATCGGTTCACTCATCGTGTGCGCCGCGCTGCTGTGGATCTTCATCAACCGCACCAAGCTCGGCCGCGGCATGCTCGCCGTGTCCCAGGACAAGGACACTGCGCGCCTCATGGGCATCAACGTCGACCGGATCATCGCCGTCGCGTTCGGCCTCGGTGCCGCACTCGCCGGTGTCGCCGGAGTGGCCCAGGGTTTGCAGAACAACAACATCGACTTCTTCATGGGCTTCCTCGCCGGCCTCAAGGCGTTCACCGCGGCCGTCCTCGGCGGTATCGGCAACGTCATGGGCGCCGTGCTCGGCGGCCTCGTGCTCGGCGTCGTCGAGGCCATGGCGGTGCAGTTCATCCCCGGCACCTTCGGTGGCTCACCATGGAAGGACGTCTGGGCTTTCGCGCTGCTCATCATCGTGCTCGTCTTCCGTCCCCAGGGCCTGCTCGGCGCCCGGGTGGTGGACCGCGCATGACGACATCCACTTCGCCTACGCCGCACGCCAAGACCGCGGTCGGCAACCCGCGCCCCAGCCCGCAGTGGTGGCTCACGCTCGCCGGCGCGGTGCTGCTCGTCGCCAGCGCGTTCCTGTCCTGGTGCTATGTTCCCGCCCTGCTGGGTGACCTCAGCATCGATGCCTACCCCGGTGGCCTGCAGCTGCTCATGGTCATCGTCGGGGTCATCGCGATCTTCTTCCTCGTGCTGCGTAGCGGCCGGATGCCCAGCATGGACACCCTCCTGGACAGCGCTCGGGCGCTCAAGGCCCTCAGCGCGACCGCGGCAGGCTTCATGGTCCTCGTCGCGCTGGTCATCGCCCTACAGGCACCGGGACTGGCCAATGCCAACCCCGGACTCTTCGTCGGCATCGTCGGCGCCGCCCTGATGATGGCCGGCTCGTGGCAGATGGCCTCCGACCCACTCGTCGACCCGATCACCGTCCGGCTGCCCAGCTGGGTCGAGATCCTCGTCATCGTCGTGATGATGGCGATCGTGCTCTTCGGCGCCGCCTACGCCCTCGGGCAGGAGGACGGCACGGTCTTCTGCCTCTTCCTGGCCTTCCTCGGCGGCGTGGTCGCGGCATTGGCTCGCGGTGGCCTCTTCTCGTGGATCAGCGTCATCGCCGCTCGACACCGTCAGGTGCTCATGATGGGCGCGCTGGCCGTGGCGTTCCTCTTCCCGTTCACTCAGAACGGTTCCGACGCCAACATGTCGATCGCGACTCAGGTGCTCATCTTCGCGACGACAGCGCTGGGCCTGAACATCGTTGTCGGCCTGGCCGGTCTGCTCGACCTCGGCTACATCGCCTTCCTCGGTGCCGGTGCCTATGTCTCCGCGATGATGTCGCACTCCGCGTTCGCCCACATCGGGTGGAAGCCTCCGTTCATCGTCGTCGTCGTCATCGGTGCCATCGTCAGCTCGATCCTCGGCCTCATCATCGGCTCCCCCACCCTGCGGGTCTCCGGTGACTACCTCGCGATCGTCACCTTGGCCTTCGGCGAGATCTTCCGGCTCACCGTCAACAACCTCGACGGCAACAACGGGCCGCGGCTGACCAACGGACCCAACGGCATACCGGGCATCCCCGACCTCGAGATCGGGAGCTTCAACTTCGGCGATACCCACACCGTTCTGGGCATCCCGCTGGGCCGGTTCGCCAACTACTACTTCCTCATGCTCGTGGTCGCGGCGTTCATCATCATGGTGTTCACCCGGCTCAACAACAGCCGCATCGGTCGTGGCTGGGTCGCGATTCGCGAGGACGAGAAGGCCGCGGAGGCCATGGGTGTCAACACCTTCGGACTCAAGCTCTTCGCGTTCGCCGGTGGCGCGTTCCTCGCCGGAATGGCCGGCACCATCAAGGCCCACCAGGACGTCTCGGTCACCCCTGACCAGTACATCTTCTTGGAGTCCGCGTTCTTGTTGGCGGCCATCGTGCTCGGTGGCATGGGTTCGGTGGCCGGCGTCCTCGTCGGTGCGACCGTGCTCAAGTTGCTGCCCGAGAAGCTCCGGTTCGTCGCCGACTACCGGCTGCTCATCTTCGGCCTCCTACTCGTCGTCATGATGCGGTTCCGGCCTGAAGGTCTGGTGCCCAGCCAGCGGCGGGCCTTGGAGTTCCACGCCGACGACGAAGAGCTCGCCGATCGCATCGAGGAAGTCCATCTGGAAATCGCTGCCGAACCTGACTCCGCGGAGGCCAAGGCATGAGCACCCCAACCCTCCAGCCGCCGACGGCTCCGACGCCGCCGAGATTCGGCGCCCCGGTGCTGGAAGCCAGCGGCGTCGTCATGCGCTTCGGTGGCCTCACCGCCGTCAACGATGTCAACCTCACCGTGCGCGAGGGCGAGATCATGGGGCTCATCGGCCCCAACGGCGCAGGCAAGACGACCTTCTTCAACTGCCTCACTGGGTTGTACAAGCCCACCGAGGGCGAGGTGAAGTTCCAGGGCACAGTGTTGCCCCCCAAGCCGCGTTCGGTGGTGAAGGCCGGGATGGCCCGCACCTTCCAGAACATCCGGCTCTTCGGCAACATGACCGCGTTGGAGAACGTCATGGTGGGGCGCTACTGCCGCACCAATGCGCTGGCACTGACCTCGATCATCCGGGGTCCGAAGTATCGCCGGGAGGAGGCGGAGTCGCGCCGCATCGCCCAGGAGTTGCTCGAATTCGTCGGGTTGGGGCACACCAGCGAGCACCTGGCCCGCAACCTCCCCTATGGTGACCAGCGCCGCCTGGAGATCGCACGGGCCCTGGCGACCGATCCCAAGCTCATCCTCCTGGACGAGCCGACGGCCGGCATGAACCCCAAGGAGACCGAGCAGGCAAAGGACCTCATCTTCCGGATCCGCGACAAGGGCTTGGCCGTCGTCGTCATCGAGCACGACATGCGGTTCATCTTCAGCCTCTGCGACCGGGTGCATTGCCTGGTGCGCGGCGAGACCCTCATCGAAGGCTCGCCGCAGGAGGTGCAGTCCGACCATCGGGTCATCGAGGCCTATATCGGCCAGCCGGACGAGGACGAAGAAGAAATGGTGGCCGAGGCCCACGCTCACGATGAGGCGGCGCCGTCGACCCCGACCGCCACGGACGGGCGCATGAAGGAGGACCGGGCGTGAGCATGCTCGAGGTCAAGGACCTGCGCGTCGCCTACGGCAAGATCGAGGCCGTCAAGGGGATCAGCTTCAGCGTCGGCGAGGGCGAGGTCGTCTGCCTCATCGGCACCAATGGTGCCGGCAAGACGACGACCCTGCGCACCATCTCCGGGCTGATCCGCCCGAGCTCGGGCGAGATCTCGTTCCAAGGCAAGCGGATCGACACCGTGCCTGCCCACGAGATCGTCATGCTCGGGTTGGCGCACAGCCCCGAGGGTCGGCGGATCTTCCCCCGCCTCTCGGTCGAAGAAAACCTCCTGCTGGGGGCCTTCTCGCGCACCGACTCCGGCGTCAAGGACGACCTGCAGGCCGCCTACGACCTGTTCCCCATCCTCGGGGAGCGGGCCAAGCAGCCGGCCGGCACGTTCTCCGGTGGTGAGCAGCAGATGCTCGCCATGGGCCGGGCCATGATGAGCCGACCCAAGTTGCTCATGCTCGACGAGCCCTCGATGGGTCTGTCACCGATCATGATGCAGCGCATCATGTCCACGGTGAAGACCCTCCAGTCGCAAGGCACGACCATCCTGCTGGTCGAGCAAAACGCGCGCGCCGCGCTCAAACTGGCCGACAAGGGCTACGTCCTTGAGGTCGGGCACATCGTGCTGGAAGGCACCGGCCGCGAGTTGCTCGTCAGTGACGAGGTCCGCAAGGCCTACCTCGGCGAGGACTGACCCCGCTGCAGCGACAGGGTGGGTGGGTGACCGCGCGGTCACCCACCCACCCTTTCGCCTTCCTGGATGCCGGTGACGCGCACTCCCCCGGACGTGACCTCCCAGCGCACTCGGAGGCCGAGCCGCACGGCGAAACGTTCGTCGTGGGTCACCGCGATCACCCCGCCCGGTCGCGTGCTGAGCGCGCCCTCCAATTGCTCGATCGTCTCGACATCGAGGTGGTTGGTCGGTTCGTCGAGGACGACCAGGCTGCTTGGCGTGTGCAACAGGATCGCCAACCGGAGCCGACGCGCCTGCCCCACCGAGAGCCGGGCTGCAGGGCGCGTCCAGTCGGAGGCGGTCAGCCCGTATGCCGCGAGGATTGCCTCCGCCTCGTCCACGTAGGCCGGCACCGCCGCGCGCAACGCGTCGAATGCCGTGACCTCCTCCGGGAACGGCGCGTCGAGTTGATCGAGGAATGCCGTGCCCGGCACCTGGGCACAGAGGGCCCGCAGGAGGGACGATTTGCCCACGCCGTTGGCTCCGGTGACCCAGATCCGGTCGTCGGTGGCGAAGGTGAGGTCCACGGCATACAGGGTCCGCTCGCCGGCCGTCACGGGAAGGTCACGCACCCGCACGATCCGCCTCTCATCCTCGACGCGGCGTTGGGTGAGCTGGAGGCCGTGCCGGCTCGGGGGTGCCACCGCCCACCCGGCGGAGTCGAGCCGGCGTTGCAGCCGGCGTTCGTGGGTGAGCGCCTTGCGAGCCACTATCCGCGCGATTCGCCTGGCGCCGGGGTTGCGAGCGTTGGCGGCCTCGTGACCGGCGGCCCGCTGTTTCGCCTCCGTGATGCTCTCGACCAGCCGACGCCGGAACTTCTCCTGCGCTTCCAACTGGGCCTCAAGCCGTTCGGCTCTCGCGGCCTTCTCGGCCCGGGAATCCGTCCAGCCGACCCCTGGGTAGATCTCGAGTCCGCTGCTCACATCGCTGAGTTCGACGATGTCCGTGGCGGTGCGATCGAGGAACTCGCGGTCGTGGGACGCGACAAGCACTGCCCCCGCGTACTGAGCCAGATAGGCGGCGAGCCACCGTCGGCCGGCGAGGTCGAGATGGTTGGTCGGCTCGTCCAGCAGAAGCACGTCCGGGTCCTGGAGCAAGAGGGCCGCAAGGAGCACCCGGGCCTGTTGCCCGCCGCTGAGTGACCCGATCGGCCGGTCCGGGTCGATTCCACCGTCCGTGCCCACCTGCAGCCGGGTGCGGACTTCCTCCTGTCGGGCGAGTGCGTCCCACCCGCCTGCGGCGGCGAAGGCGTCGTCGGCGGCAGCCAGCTCCGCCATTCCGACGCTCAGCGCAGCGTCGTCAAGATCCGGCGAGCCCAACGCTTGTTGAGCCTGCGCCAACCGTCCAGCGGAGCGACCCACGTCACCCGACGCATCATGCAGAATCGTTGCGACAGAGAGGGTTTCGTCAGGGAGCAGCTGGTCCTGCCAACTCACGCGGACGCCGGGTTGGGCGACAACCGCCCCGCGATCGGGCTTCAGGTCCCCGGCCAGAACCCGCAGCAGGGTCGACTTGCCCGAGCCATTTGGCCCGACCAACCCGATCCGGTGGCCCGGACGGACGACCAGATCGACGCTGTCGAGGATGGTGCGGTCATACCGGTGGACGGTGATGTCATGAGCGGCAAGCATGTGATCTCCCAGGGGTGGCAGTGGCAGGACTCGCGCCGACCTGCCGACCACGCGAAGTGGGTAGGCAGCGGCGCAGCCACGGGAATCACATGGCTCCAGTGTGCGCAGCATCACGCAGCGATGCCAACTGGTTTTTCGCGTCGGGGCCTTGGGCGATCAGTCCTGCAGCGCCTTGAACAGCGCGATCTGCAACGACTGCCCGTCCCGGTGCCCCGCTGTGGCCTGCCAGCCGATCTGGATTCCGGTATGCACCATCGTCCACAGCCGGGCTTCAGTGGGGTCGATCCCCGCCGCCTCGGCCACGATGTCGAGCCGTCGGCGCACGGCATACCGGAAGCTGCCGTGAGCCCGCAGCTCGTCGACTCGGTTACGCAGCAGTGCGTTGAGCTCGAAACCCGGGTGCCCTGCAAGGGGTTTGGGGTCGATGGCCAGCCAGGGCTCGCGCGTGCCGGCGAGAATGTTGCCGAAGTGCAGGTCGCCGTGCAGCAGTTTCCCGTTGCTGGCGTCAGCGGTCAGGTCGCGGGCCAGATCGCAGGTGCGGGCGACGATCCGCCGCGGCACGGTCGCACTGGCTTGCAGCCCCGGGAGCTGATCGGCCACCCAATCAGCCAGTACCGGGATGGTCGGTGGCGCCGGCACATGCAGGCGGGACATGAGCTCACCGGCGACGACGCACGCCGCATCGACGTCGTCCGCGTCCGCCAGACTGTGGTCCGGGTCGAGTCGCTCCAGCAGCAGCGCCCCCCGGCTCGGATCGGCGGCGACCAGGGTCACCGCTCCCCGGCCGGCCCAGTGTCGCAGAGCCAGGTGCTCGGCTGCCGAGTCCCGATGTGGCCAGCCGACTTTCACGACCAGCGGTAGGCCGTCCCGCTCGACGGGGAGGGCGATCGCCGTGTGGCCGGTCCAAGGCTGCCCACTGACGCTGAGCCCCCACTGCTCGAGGACTTCGGCGAGGACGCGCGGCAATACGGCCAGCCAGCGCTCCCCCGGCGGGCCGCCTTCGGCGGGCAACGCGCTGATCCGGTCCACCCATGCCGGTGGGAGCTCGATGCTCACGAGGCTGAAGCGCCGACCTTGGTCGCCGGCTTGCGCGCCCGGGCTGCGCCGCGCTTCACGCTGGGGCGAGCGGACGGCATACCGGCTCCGGCTTTGGCCAGGATCGGGGCGAGGAACTGCCCGGTGAACGAATCTGCTTGGGCGGCAACGTCTTCAGGGGTTCCCTCGGCGACGACCCGGCCGCCCCGAGATCCGCCCTCGGGCCCGAGATCGATGATCCAGTCGGCCGACTTGACGACGTCGAGGTTGTGCTCGATGACGATGACGGTGTTGCCCTTGTCGACCAAGCCCTGCAGCACCGCGAGCAGCTTGCTGATGTCCTCGAAATGCAGGCCGGTCGTCGGTTCGTCGAGGACATAGATGGTGCGACCCGAGGAGCGCTTCTGCAGCTCGGAGGCGAGCTTGACCCGCTGGGCCTCACCGCCGGACAGGGTGGGCGCCGGCTGCCCCAGCCGCACATACCCGAGCCCGACATCGACAAGGGTGCGCAAGTGCCGAGCGATGGCCGGCACGGCCGCGAAGAACTCGGCGGCCTCCTCGATCGGCATGTCGAGCACGTCGGCGATGGTCTTGCCCTTGAAATGCACGTCGAGGGTCTCGCGGTTGTAGCGCGCCCCGTGGCAGACCTCGCACGGCACGTAGACGTCGGGCAGGAAGTTCATCTCGATCTTGATGGTGCCATCGCCCGAGCAGTTGTCGCAGCGCCCGCCTTTGACGTTGAACGAGAACCGCCCTGGCAGATAGCCACGGATCTTGGCTTCGGTCGTCTCAGCGAACAGCCGCCGCATGTGGTCGAAGACGCCGGTGTAGGTCGCCGGGTTGGACCGCGGGGTGCGGCCGATCGGGCTCTGGTCGACGTGAACGACCTTGTCGAGATGCTCCAACCCGGTGACCGTCTTGTGCCGCCCTGGCACCTGCCGCGCGCCGTTGAGCTTGTTGGCCAGCACCGTGTAGAGAATGTCGTTGACGAGCGTCGACTTGCCCGAGCCGGAGACGCCCGTCACGGCGACGAGGTTGCCCAGCGGGAAGGACACGGACACGTCGTGGAGGTTGTTCTCGCGGGCCCCGACGACAGACACCGACCGGCCCTCGGTCTGCGGGCGGCGGGTCAGCGGCACGGGGATCTGCTTGCGGCCGGAGAGGTATTGGCCGGTCACCGAGTCGGGGTGCGCGAGCAGTCCGGCGACCGTGCCGGAGTGGACGACGTGGCCGCCGTGTTCGCCCGCCCCCGGGCCGATGTCGACGACCCAGTCGGCGGTGGCGATGGTGTCTTCGTCGTGCTCCACGACGATGAGGGTGTTGCCGAGGTCGCGCAGCCGGGTGAGCGTCTCGATGAGCCGGTGGTTGTCGCGCTGATGCAACCCGATCGACGGCTCGTCGAGCACGTAGAGCACGCCGACCAGGCCTGACCCGATCTGGGTGGCCAGGCGGATGCGCTGCGCCTCTCCTCCGGACAGCGTCCCGGCCGGTCGGTCGAGCGAGAGGTAGTCCAGGCCGACATCGAGCAGGAATCCCAGGCGCGCCGAGATCTCCTTGACGACTCGCTCGGCGATCTGCCGCTCCCGGTCGGTGAACTCCACGCCGGCGAGGAAGGTTGCGCAATCGCTGATGGCCAGAGCGCAGACCTGCGAGATGTTCTGCCCGCCCACCAGGACGGACAGGATTTCGGGCTTGAGGCGAGCGCCACGGCATACCGGGCAGGGCACTTCCCGCATGTAGCCCTCGTAGCGCTCCCGGCTCCAGTCGGAGTCGGTCTCGGCGTGCCGCCGCTTGACGAAGGGCACGACGCCCTCGAAGCCGGTCGAGTAGGAGCGGTCGCGGCCGTAACGGTTGCGGTACTTCACGTGGACCTTGTAGTTCTCGCCGTAGAGCAGCGCCTCGGTGGCCCGCTTCGGCAGCGCCCGCCAGGGCGTGTCGAGGGAGAACTTGAGGTCGTCGGCCAGGGCCTGGATGACCCGCTGGAAGTAGTCGGCAGAGCCCGAACCCTGGGCCCACGGCGCGATGGCACCCTTGGCGATGGGCAGGTCTTCGTCGGGGACACAGAGTTGGGGGTCGACTTCGAGCTCGGTGCCCAGGCCCGTGCAGGAGGGGCAGGCGCCGAACGGCGAGTTGAAGGAGAACGACCGCGGCTCGATCTCGTCGACGCTCAGTGGATGCTCGTTGGGGCAGGCCAGCCGCTCGGAGAACCGTCGGGTGCGCTCCGGGTCGTCCTCGGCGCGGTCGACGAAGTCGACGAGCAGCACACCTCCGGCCAGGACGAGCGCCGTCTCGACCGAGTCGGTGAGCCGCCGGGTGGCGCCCGCGTCGTCGCCCTTGGCGACCAGCCGGTCGACGACCACCTCGATGGTGTGTTTGTACTGCTTCTCCAGCTTGGGCGGCTCGGTGAGGGACACGACCTCTCCGTCGACCCGCGCCCGCGAGAAGCCCTTGGTCTGCAACTCGGCGAACAGGTCGACGAACTCGCCCTTGCGGCCGCGCACGACTGGGGCGAGCACCTGGAACCGAGTGCGCTCAGGCAGCTCGAGCAACCGGTCGACGATCTGCTGCGGGCTCTGCCGAGTGATCGGCTCGCCGCAGACCGGGCAGTGCGGCCGGCCCACCCGGGCGAAGAGCAAGCGGAGATAGTCGTAGACCTCGGTGATCGTGCCGACCGTCGAGCGCGGATTGCGGTTGGTGGACTTCTGGTCGATCGAGACCGCAGGTGAGAGGCCCTCGATGAAGTCGACATCCGGCTTGTCCATCTGGCCGAGGAACTGGCGGGCATAGGCCGACAGGGACTCGACATAGCGCCGCTGCCCCTCGGCGAAGATCGTGTCGAAGGCAAGCGACGATTTGCCCGAGCCCGACAGCCCGGTGAAGCAGACCAGGCTGTCGCGCGGCAACTCGACCGAAATGTCCTTGAGATTGTGCTCCCGCGCGCCTCGGACCACCAGGGTGTCGTGGGACCGGCGGGCCGGCTGCAGCGCTGCGACGTCGGCCGCGCGGCTCGCGGTGGCAGGGTCGGCAGCACGGTCGGAGACACGGCTGGAGGCGCGCGCGGACGCGCGGGAGGGCAGAGCTGGCACGAGGGACAGCCTAAGTGCCGCCACCGACACCCCTGCCCACGCACCAGAAATGCCCCGCTCCGGGTATGCCGTGCGGCCCCGTGCGCGGGTACGGTGCCCTCATGAGGCACACCTGGGACGACGTGGCCGATGCGACCGACGCCCTCATGGCGACCGTCGAGTCGTTGCCGGAGGGTGCGCAGTTCGACCCGTCGCTCTGCCGGGGGTGGACCCGCGGGCACGTGCTCACCCATCTCGCGCGTAATGCCGAAGGGCTCGGCAATCTCGTCACCTGGGCCGTGACCAAGGTCGAGACCCCCATGTATGCCAGCGCCCAAGCCCGCAACGACGCCATCGAGGCGGGGTCGCGGCGATCGGTCGCGGCGCTGCGCGACGACATACGCAATGCCAGCACGTGGCTGGGGTTGGGCGCCCGGGCTCTCAGCCCCGCCCGGCGGCTCCGCGAGGTCGTCTACCACCACGTCGACCTGCAGGCCGGCTACGCCTTCGCCGATGTGCCGCCGGACCTCGTTGCCGACTTCCTCGGCCACGAGGTGGCCCGCCTGAGGTCCGATCCGGCTGCGCCACCGATGATCCTGCGCACCGCCGAAGGCGACGAGCACGTCGTCGGTGACATCGCGCTGGCCGGTGACCGGACGGCATACCTCAGTGGTTCTCGTGCCGCGTTGCTCGGATGGCTCGCGCGCGGGCTCACCGATGGGGTGGAGTGCCAGGGCGGACCCCTGCCCGAACTTCCGAAAGGATCGTGAGCGATGCCCTCGTATGCCGGCCATGTCACCCCCGGCGGCCCTTCGGCCGTGCGGGAGCTCGATGCGCTGACGATCCGCAAGTGCAGCGTCGGGCCGTTCGACAACAACGCCTACCTGCTGACCTGCCGAGCCACCGGGCAGCAGGTGCTGGTCGATGCGGCCAACGACGCCCAGCGGCTTCAGGCGTTCGTCTCCGAAGGGTCCGGGCGGTTGGATGGGATCGTCACTACCCACCGGCACCCCGACCATGTCGTCGCGCTGGCCGAGATGGCGCGGTGGTCAGGAGCGCCGACCCTGGCCGGCTCGCCCGACGCTGACGCCCTCCCGGTCGAGCCGTCCAACCGGCTCGACCACGGGGACCAGATCCAGGTCGGTGAGATCACCCTCGACGTCATCCTGTTGCGCGGCCACACCGAAGGCGGGATCGCACTGGCCTACGCCGACCCAACCGGAGTCACCCACCTCATCACCGGCGACTCGCTCTTCCCGGGCGGGGTGGGCAACACCAAGCAGCAGGGGCAGTCGTTCGAGCAGCTCTACACCGACGTCGTGGAGCGCATCTTCGACGTCTACGACGACCACACCTGGCTCTATCCCGGCCACGGCGACGACACCGTGCTCGGTCGCGAGCGCCCCCACCTCCCCGAGTGGCGCGCCCGCGGCTGGTGAACTTTCCTTGCGATCGGCCGCCGACGCTGGCAGACTGGTGTCATTGTTCCCCACCGCTCGCGAGGGTTGGTGGGGATTTTTCTATGAGAGGAGGGACCGATGTCCCTTCGTGCGGTGGTGGTCCTCGACTACCAGAACGTCCATCTCACGGCTCACGACGTGTTTGATCACGCGGGCGACAAGCACGACGCACTCATCCATCCCATGCTTTTTGCCCAGACCGTCGCGCGGATTCGGAACCAACGTCAACGAGAGGGGCACCCACTGGCGCACCTCACCGGGGTGCACGTCTTCCGCGGGTTGCCTCACACGGACTATGACTGGGAACAGAGCCGGCGATGCTCGGCCCAAGCGGAGGAGTGGAGAAGGGCTGGGGCTCATGTCACCTTGCGGGACCTGAAGTATCGGTTCCAGCGGCAGTCTGATGGAAGTCCCGCTACGGACGTCAAGGGACACAAGATCCCCACTAGTCCAGGCCGGGAGAAGGGCATCGATGTTCTCGTGGCACTCACCTGCATACGACAAGCGCTCCGCGAGAACGTGGATCTCGTGATCTTGGCATCGCGCGACACGGATCTCGTTCCGGTTCTGGACACGCTTCTAGACATGCGAGCTGAAGACTCCCGAGTTGCCAAGGTCGAAACGACGTCGTGGTTCAACCGGAAGGCCGCTGAAGAGGGCAACTACGCAGGCGGACACCTGCGCACGTCGGATGGGCGTCGGGTGTGGAACACGAACCTGGACCGAGCCGCCTTCGAAGCATCCCGCGACCGACGCGACTACGAGTAACCGTCAGGGATGCGACAGCCCTGATCCTGGGGTGGGCCAGCCACACCAAGCACGCCGGGCAGGCCTGTCGAGCAGATCACACCGACGTCGTGGAGCGAATCTTCGACGTCTACGACGACCACACCTGGCTCTATCCCGGCCACGGTGACGACACTGTGCTCGGTCGCGAGCGCCCCCACCTCGGCGAATGGCGCGCCCGAGGCTGGTGAACGTGCGAAGCGACCCCACGCGGGTCAGTCGGCTGCGGACTCGATGAGGTCGATGATGGCGTCGACGATGACCTCGACCGCCTCGTAGGGGGTCATGTGGCCGACCCCGGACAGCACCCGCAGGTGCGAGGTGGGGATGTGATCACGAAGTGCCTCGGCGTAAGTCACCGGGATGAGCCGGTCGTGGTCACCGCTGATGATGTGCGTCGGCACCCGCACGAAATGCGCCAGCGACTCTGCCTCGTTGTGCTGCGAGATCGCGTAGAAGAACCGTCCGATCGTCGGCATCTTGGTGCGCTTGATCTGGTCGATCGCGTGCGCGACATCCTCCCGCGCGGCGCGGTGTCCGAAGAGCAACCGCCCCTGCACCAGTCGCGGGACGAGCAACCGCGGAGGTATGCCGGGTGCTCGGGACGCGACCGACATGATCAGGGCCTCCAGCGGCACCGGATCGCGCCCCTCGATCGAGGCTGCCGTCGAGGCCAGGACCACCCCGCGCACCCGCTCGGTGAAACTCTCCCCCTGCAGACCGGCATACGCCATCACCGACATGCCGCCCATCGAGTGGCCGACCAAGATGAGCGGGCCGTCCGGAGTCGTCGCGTCGATGACCTCGGCCAGGTCGTCACCGAGAATCCGGACGCTCGGGTCGTGCTCGACTCCCATCGTCGACTTGCCGTGCCCGCGTTGGTCATAGGTGACGATCCGGACGTCGAGCCGGCGCAGCAGCGCGTCGATGACCCGATGCCAACTGCTGTGCTCCATGCACCAACCGTGGGCCAGGACAACCGTCGGGCCCGACACCGGTAGACCGGCGTCGGGGAGATACTCCTGCGCGAAGAGGTTGGCGCCGTAGGACACCGGCACGCGGTAGGCGCGGCCCACCATCTCGCCTCCAACCGTGCTGGTCACGCCGTGGACTCAGTCCTGCCCGTGAAGTCTTCCATCGTGTGGTAAACCCCGATGATGTTGTCGGCGATGAAGTCGCGCACGCCGATCGGCACCAGCCCCTTGAGGACCTCGCTGAGCATGACCGTCTTGGGCAGGATGACGAACGGCACTCCCCCGAGCATGCCCTTCCATGCCTCGTCGACGACGTGATCGGGCTCGAGGATGGGCAGCAGCGGCGCCGACTTGGCGCCCGCGAACATCCCCGTGTTGACGTAGTAGGGACACACCGTGGTCACCATGACGTGGGCGATCCCGGCCTGCTTGAGCTCGAGGCGCACCGAGTCGGACCAGCCGATGACCGCCCACTTGGACGCGGCATACACGGCCATCCGGGGGTTGGGCGTGAAGCCGGCGGCCGACGAGAGGTTGAGCACCCGGCAGTCGGCGCTGTTGGCGATCATGCCGGGAAGGAACTCGCGGGCGACGTACATCGGTGCGAGGGTGTTGACATCGACGGTGAGCTTGGTGTCCTTGATCGAGTCGGACTCCCAGAAGTAGGTGTTTCCGCGCACGACACCCGCGTTGTTGACCAAGACATCGACATGTCCGATGTCGGAGCGCACAGCGTCGGCGCTCACCTTGACATCGTCGAGGTCAGAGACGTCGACGATGAACCCGCTGAGCGCGACCCCGTGTGCAGCGGCCGGATCGGCCAGGTCGGCGAGGGTCTGGTTGAGGCGTTCTTCCTGCAGGTCCCACAGCACCACGTGGGCGGCACCTTCGGCGATCGCCCGCTCGGCGAACAGCCGCCCCATTCCCATGGCTGCTCCGGTGACGAGGACGTTCTTGCCCTGGACCGATTTCACGACCACTCCTTACTGATGGGTAACATCATCCTGGCACGCTGGCGCGGTCTGTGGCGATGCCCGGGCGAGCGCCGTCGGTGTGTCCTTGATCGCCTGGGCAGTCGCCTGGGCGGTCGCCTACGCCGAGGGCGTGGCCTCTGCGGCTTGCGCCCGGGCAGCCAATGCTGCTTCCCGCACCCGAGCGAAGTCGGCGTCGGTGTAGACCCCCTTGACCCCGGAGATCGTGGCGAGCTTCATCCCATGCTTGAGGCCGAGCTGATAGATCTCCTTGACCTTGGGCCACTCGATGCTGCGGCCCACCGTGAAGGTTTCGTAGCGACCCTCCAGGGCCAGCACAACGGTCTCCGCCAGGCAGGCATAGGCCACCCCGGGCGGCAGGCCGATGTCGCGCATGTGGACATCGCCGGGCAGGTCGACCTCGCCCGACTCGATGACCAACACGTCCGGCCGCTTGGCGACGTCTTCTGCGGACATGTCCAGCGGCCGCGCGACATCGGTGATGACGCACCCCGGCTTGACCTTCATGATGTCCAGCACCCGGTTGCCCGCAGCGGAGGTGGCCGTGACGATGAGGTCCATCTCAGCCAACGCCTCCCCCGGATTGCCCGCCACGAAGATCTCGGCACGAGGGTTCTCCTGCTCGATCTCGTGCTTGATCGCTAGCAGCTTGGCCGTCTCCGGGGACACCAGCCAGAGTTCATCGGTCACCAGGGCGAGCAATCGGGCACAGACCGAGCCGATCGCTCCCGTCGCGCCCACGACCATCGCCTTGCCGTGGATGATGCCGTCCGCGCCCAACTCGGCGATCCCCAGCTGGCGCATCGCGTCGTGAGCCGCCCACAGCGCGCCGGACGCGCTGTAGCTGTTACCGGTCGTGACCGGCAGCGGCGCCCGCTTGGCCACGGTGACCCCGGCGTCGCCGACGACTTTCGTGAAGGCGCCCAGGCCCATGACCTGCGCGCCGAGCTTCTTGGCCAGGTCAGCGGCCTCCAAGAGCCGGGAGTAGGTGAACTCAGGACTGTGCCCGAGCATCTCCTTGGGCGTGCCCCCCACCGTGATCAGCCAGCCCTCCGCTTCGGCCCCGGTGGGTGAGGTGATCCCGGTGACGTGGCTGTAAACGAACGGTGGAGCGTAGGCCATGGCCTTCTCGACGACTCCAACCATGCCTGGCACCTTGGTGATGGCTCGCAGCGGTTCGACGTTCTTGAAGTACTGCTGCGACAACGGGTGGATGACGAACGCGAAGCGGCTCTTGCGTTTGTCGCCATTGGGCCGCAGCAACCGGGGGGTGAGCTCGGCGCGCTGGATGAGCTCGAGCAGGTCGTCGGTCGTCAGCTCGCGGTCTTCGGTGTGCAATGCGGCCGCCATCGCCTCGAACATCGCGGTCACGGCCATGAAGTCGAAGGGTTGGGGCGTCGCGTCGATGACGAGATCGACTCCCCGACGGCTGAGTTCGGCCAGCCGCGCCTCGGAGACCGCGTTGGTGATGACGGTCTTGCCGGAGAGGTCCTCGATGCCGAAGCGGATGAGCTCGGAGTAGCTACCAATGATGACGTCGGCGTCGCGGGCCGCGCGGTGGGCCAGGCGATCGCTCATCCAGGCCACTGGGCCGGTGCTGCGGGCCTTGACCAGCTGCGGCGTCATCCGCCAGGCCAGAACGCCCGCCTCGGCCGCCTTTGCGGTGAGCGGGTTGACGGCCAGCGAGGTCGGCACGCCGACTCGCTTGGTGGGGTCGACGAACTCGATGTTGTCGGTGAACTCACGCAGGACCGCGACGGCCCGTTCGTGATGGCTGCCCTCCAGGACTACCGTGCGGGCATTGCTGAAGCAGCCGGGGTATTCCCGCTGCACGTGACGAATGGCCCACTCCTGCAACACATTCGCGAGCACGGCACCGTCGCGAACCGGCACCCTGGCGGTCGTGCGCAGTAGGTCGTGAATGGCGCTCACATCGCCGTGATAGAGCCCTGCAGCGGCCGCCTCACGGATCCCGGTCACCGCGATCGCGTCACACTTGAGCGACCACTGCCAGACCAGCCGCTCAGCTTCCGCGACGTCGCCGCTGGTGCCGATCCGCACCAGGCGGAACTTGCGGCCGGCGAACGTGACAACCCGGTCGAAGTCCCACTCCCCAGATTGCAGCGTGATGTTGACGACGACGAGACGAGTGCGACGCGACATGCGGGTCAGGCCCCTTGGGAAGACGTGGGTGTGGACGAGGCTGCGGAGCGAGTGCGTGCGGCGGCCAGCAGCCGCCTGACGTGGCGGCCGACGCCCTGGCTGATGTGGTCGGGGTCGGGTATCATCCGGCTGTCGCCCGAGACGCCAACGGCGACCGACCCGTTGTAACTGAAGACACAGACCCCGATCGGCTGGTCTCCGGAGGTCGGGACGAAAGCACAGACCGACTGCACTGGTATGCCGGCAAAGCGCAGTTGGGCTCGTGGTCCGGGGACATTGCTGAGTTGGCCGATCGTCTTGCGGGAGAAGAAGTCCGTGATCCCCCGAGCGACCTTCTTGGGTGCCTCGGCAATGACCTTCTGGACCCCGAAAGCGACGATCGGCTCGGCGCTGTGCTTGAGCCGGGTGGTGCGCTCGTGGATCTCCGCGATGAGCTCGGCCGGGTCGTCGATCCCCAGCGGCATCGAGAAGAGCACGACCGCGAAGTGGTTGCCCAGCGTGTCCGGCAGGTCGCCGTCGATCGGCTGCAGGGACACCGGCATCATCCAGCCCAGGTCGTGGATGTCCTGCACCCCGCGCTCGCGCAGATAGTCGCTCAAGGCCAGCGAGACCGCCGACATCAACACGTCGTTGACGGTGCCCTCGAAGGCCGCCGCGATGGCCTTGACGTCCGAAAGGTCGATGCCCGAACTCCAGGCCACCGACTTGGCCGTCTGGGGGCGCCCGCTCCACGCTTCGGCATCGGCCTTCTCGGACAGCAACAGCCGCCCGATCTCCCGCCACGAGTTGGAGACCTCGTTGTCCTCGGAGGTGTAAGACGTCAACACATCCAGGAGCTTGACCGGGTGCTTGACGAACTCGAAGGCCGTCTCGACGTGCCGTGGCAGCGCCAACGGGTCAAGGGCGGAGATGACGCCGTGGGTGACATCGCGGGCCACCTCCTTGCCGTGGGTGAGCACGTCGAGGCCGTCCTTGACCGTGGTCTCGGCCAGGTGCCGCACGACGTCGAGTGGCCCGCTGGGCCCGCCGTCCTTGTTGAGCCCCACGGCCGTGGGTGTCGCGTGTTCGCCGGCTCCTTCACAGATGCCCAAGAGCAACTGCACCAGCCGTATGCCGTCGCCCAGTCCGTGATGGAACCGGGTCAGGAAGACGGCCCGGTCCTGCTCCGGGCCGACGATGAGCTGCATGTCCCAGATGGGGTGCGACCGGTCGAAGGGCACCGAGAACTGCGATGAGATGTAGCCCTGCAGGGTCTCGTAGCTGCTGTCCGGCAGATCGACGCGGAAGACGTGCCGGTCGAGGGAGAAGTCGACATCGTCCTCCCAGGTCCAGTGCCGGCCGCGCTTGACCGGCACTTGGCTGAGCACCCGGTACTTGGAGACCACTCGGTCGAAGACCGCCGTCCGGACGAAATCCCAATCGGGAGTGGCCTCGAGGGTGAGCAGGCCATGGACGTGCATGAGATTGTTGCGCCGGTCCATGAGCAGCCAGGTCAGATCCGACGCCGCTATCGGGGTGCTCATCCAGGTTCCGCCTTCGAAGGTCGTGTCGGCCGGCCGCCGCGAACGGCGGCGAGGCATCGAGAAGCCACGTTTTTCCTGAGTGTGGCGCGCTCACCATCTGGCGCCCTGGACTCTCGTCCCGCCGCTTTTCGTGACCGTCCTCACATCATGTCGCGCTCACCCGCTCCGTGCCTACTCTTGAGTAATGAGCCCCCGAGCCAACAAGCCCAGGGCGGCGAAGGCAGCCGCAGCGCCGCTCGACCCCGAACACGTCCTCCGCGCCACCTATGCCCTTGACCGGGCCTACGTCCGTCGTCTCACCGAGCATGTCGTTCACACCGATGGCCAGGAAGTCGTCATCACCTCACCGGCCACCGGACAACCTATCGGTGCGGTGCCGACGTCTACGGCCGCGGACGTCGCCGTCGCCTTCGACATCGCCCGCGATGCCGCGCAAGCCTGGTCCCAGACCAGCTTCGAGGAGAGAGAGCGGCTACTCATGCGGCTGCACGACCTCATCCTCGACCGCCAGGACGAGATCATGGACCTCATCTGCTGGGAGTCCGGCAAGGCCAGGATCCACGCCTTCGACGAGCCCCTACACGTGGCGCTCACCGCCCGCTACTACGCGCGGACGCTGCACAAGCACCTCGGGCCGAAGCGTCGCGACGGGGTCGTGCCCTTCCTCACCCGGATCGATGAGCACCGCGTCGCCAAGGGCGTCGTCGCGATCATCTCACCGTGGAACTACCCCTTCACGATGGCCATGGTCGACGGGCTGGCTGCGCTTGCGGCCGGCAACACGGTCGTGGCCAAGCCCGATCACCACACCCCGTTGAGCGCACTGCTGGGCGTAGAACTCCTGCGCGAGGCCGGCTCCCCCCCTGGGGCCTGGCAGGTGCTCCTCGGGTCCGGGCGTGAACTGGGCACACCGATGATCGAGCACGCCGACTATCTCTGTTTCACCGGTTCGACCGCCACCGGCAAGCTCGTCGCCACCCAGTGCGCGGAGCGACTCACGGGTTGCTCCTTGGAACTCGGCGGCAAGAACCCCATCCTCGTGCTCGCCGACGCCGACCTCGACCGCGCAGCTGAGGGAGCCGTGCGTGCGGCCTTCTCCAACGGCGGACAATTGTGCGTCTCGACCGAGCGCCTCTACGTCGCGAGGGAGATCTACGACGATTTCGTCGCCAAGTTCGTCTCGCGCACCAAGGCGATGCGCCTGGGCAGCAGTCACGGGTGGGGCATCGACATGGGCTCGCTCATCTCGGCCGACCAGCTCGCAGTCGTCCAGGAGCACGTCCGCGACGCAGTCGCCCATGGCGCGCGCATCCTGGCCGGCGGTAAGGCCCGTCCCGACCTCGGGCCCTACTTCTATGAGCCGACCATCCTCGAGGACGTCACCCCGGCGATGTCCTGTCACGGCGACGAGACCTTCGGGCCGGTGATCTCGGTCTACCCCTTCGATTCCGAGGACGAGGCCGTCGAGCTGGCCAACAGCGGTGATTACGGCCTCAACGCCGCCATCTACAGCCGCGATGTCGAGCGGGCACGCGCGCTGGCCACCCGCATCCACTGCGGCACGGTCAACGTCAACGAGGCGTTCGGCGCGACCTTCGCCAGCATCGACGCGCCGATGGGCGGGATGCGCTCCTCGGGGATGGGAC
>JBGAQV010000139.1:0-5609 GCA_044220505.1 Dermatophilaceae bacterium | reverse complement strand
CACTCCAACGCGTCCTCCACGAACACGCCGCGAAAGCCGCCTGAAACAGCCAAGGTTGACACAGGGCAACTCATGCGACCAGCCGCCGGGTGAACAGGCGCAGTGCGAGCCAGCCACCGACGCCGGTGAAGCACAGCAGCGCCGCCACGTGCACCCACGCCGAGACGGGACTGGAGACCACCCCGGTGGCCGCGCCACGCGCGAGTTCGACGCCGTGCCACAGCGGGGTCGACCAGGCGATCGGTTGCAGCCAGACCGGCAGTTGGTCGATGGGGAAGAACGTGCCGGAGAACAGCATGAGCGGCGACACGACGAGCCGGAAGAGGACGTTGAAGCCGTCCTCGGTCTCCTGGCTCGCGGTGTAAGCGAAGACCGGCACCGCGAAGGCGAGTCCGGTGACCACCCCGACCGGGATGCACCAGAGCGCCCCCCAACCGGGGAAACCGCCGAAGAGCGCCGCCACACCGACGAAAATCGTTGTCGCAGTGGCAAGGTGGAAGACGACCGTCAGCAGGTGGCCGAAGAGCACGTCGCCGACCCGCAGCGGAGTCGCGAGCATCGCGGCATACATCTTGTTCCACTTGAAGTAGCCCATGACCTGATAGGTCGACTCCCCCATGGCCACCCACATCGCCTGCGTGGCGACGATCGCCGGCACGACGAAGTGCAGATAGGACAGCCCACCGACCCCGCCGGCCTTCGCGTCGACGAGCGACCCGAGCCCCAGGCCCATGGCGAGCAGGAAGAACAGCGGCGTGGCGAACCTCCCGATGATCGAGCCCCGCCAGGTGCGCCGGTAGACCGTGAGGAAGTAGCCGACGACGGCCCGGATCCGCTCGGCGAGGGACAACGGCTCCCGTATGCCGTGCACGCTCCGGCCGGTGCGGCCGGTGCGGCCGAGATCGGCACCCTGGGTCGCCGCGGTCAGTGCCGATGGTGTGCTGGGCTGGGCCATCAGTCGACCAACGTCCGGCCGGTGAGGTGCAGGAAGACGTCCTCGAGGGTGGATCGGCGCACCAGCGTTGACAGCGGCACGACGCCACGGGAGTGCAGGTCGGCACTCGTCGCGTCGCCGTCGTCGGTGTAGACCAACAATCGGTCGGGCAGCAATTCGACCCGGCTGGCCGCCGCCGCACCCGTCACCGCATCGAGATGGTCGGCGTGGTCGTCGGAGTCGAAGCGCAACTCGACGACCTCCCGGGTGGAGTAGCGCGCGATGAGGTCGCGGGGGCTGCCCTCGGCGGCGATGCGTCCGCGGTCCATGACGACCAGACGGTCACACAGCTGCTCGGCCTCGTCCATGTAATGCGTCGTGATGATGAGGGTCACGCCTTGGCGTTTGAGCCGGAAGAGCCGATCCCAGAGGATGTGCCGGGCCTGTGGGTCCAGGCCGGTCGTCGGCTCGTCGAGGAGCAACAGCTCGGGGTTGTTGATCAGGCTGCGGGCGATGGTGAGGCGACGCTTCATCCCCCCGGACAGCGGCTCGACCTTGTCGCTGCGCCGATCGGTGAGTTGCGCGAACTCCAGCAATTCGGTGGCCCGCTCGCGGGTCTGGGCCTTGGTAAGGCCGAAGTAGCGACCGTAGATCCAGAGGTTTTCCTCGACGGTGAGTTCTTCGTCGAGCATGTCGGCCTGCGGGCAGTTGCCGAGCCGGGCCCGGATCGCCGGCCCCTGACTGGCCGGGTCCTGCCCGAAGACTCGCAGCTCACCCGAGGTCGCCGGCGACACACCCGCGATCATCCGCATCGTCGAGGACTTGCCCGCCCCGTTGGGTCCGAGAAATCCGAAGGCCTCCCCACGACGCACCGCCACATCGATGCCGTCGACGGCGGTGAAGCCGCCGAAGGTCTTGGTCAGGCCCCGCGCGCTGACGAGCACATCGCCCCCTGCGGGGGCGCCACTGACCGCGGGGACAACGCTGCCCGCGGGGACAACGCTGCCCGCGGGGGCGCCGCCTCGGGCGGACTGGTCGGGTTCGACGCTGCTCACCCGAAGGATGCTAGTCAGACCGACCGACACCAGTCGCCTGGTTTCCCGGCGCAACCGGGTCTCGTCGCAGCTTCCCGGAGGCGACCCTAGAGACCGACGAAGCGGGACAGGAAGGCGCGCGTGCGCTCCTTGGTGGGCGCGGAGAGCAAGGTGGCGGGTGGCCCCTCCTCGTGGATCTGACCGCCGTGCAGGAAACAGACCCGATCGGCGACTTCCTTGGCGAAGGCCATCTCATGCGTGGCCAGCACCATCGTCATCCCCTCGCCCTTGAGACTGACCAGCAGGTCGAGCACTTCGCCGACGAGCTCCGGGTCGAGGGCTGAGGTCACCTCGTCCAGGAGCATGAGCTCCGGGGAGTTGACCAGGGCGCGCGCGATGGCCACGCGCTGTTGTTGCCCACCGGAGAGTTCGTCGGGGCGGACGCGCGCCTTGTCGGCCAGTCCCACTCGCTCGAGGATGGCCAACGCCGCCGCCCTGGCCTCGGCTCTCGGGCGTCGGTGCACACGGACCGGCGCCAGCATGATGTTGTCCAGGACGCTCAGGTGCGGGAAGAGGTTGTAGGCCTGGAAGACCATCCCCATCCGGGCCCGCACCTGGTCGGGGTTGACCCGCGGATCGGTGATGTCTTGTCCGGCGAGCGTGATGACCCCGTCGTCGACCGTCTCGAGCAGGTTGACGCAACGCAGCAGCGTCGACTTGCCCGATCCGGAGGCGCCGATGAGCACGACGCACTCACCCGCGGCCACGTCGAGGTCGAAGGCGTCGAGAACGACGTTGGGGCCGAAGGCTTTTCGCAGCCCCGTGATCGACAGCAGGCTCACACCAGCCCCCCGCCCTGGAAGCCCTGCTTGCGGGCCACCCAGTCGGTGAACCGGGCCATCGGGATGGTGAGGCAGACGAAGAGCACCCCGGCGACGACATACGGGGTGAAGTTGAAGTCGCGGGCGGTCTCGATCTGAGCCGCGCGGATCGCATCGACGACGCCGAGCACGGCGATCAGGCCGGAGTCCTTCTGCAGCGAGACGAAATCGTTGAGCAGCGGCGGCAGCACTCGCCGGATCGCCTGGGGCACGATGACGAACCGCAACGACTGGGTGTGGGTCAGCCCGAGCGACCGGGCCGCCGCCCGCTGCGACGGGTGGACCGACTCGATACCGGCGCGAAAGACCTCGGCCACGTATGCCGAGTAGCTCAGCACCAGCGCCGCGCAGCCCCAGAAGACCGCCTCCTGGGGCACGCCGTCCAGCGCCAGCGCGGGCACCCCGAAACCCAGCAGGAGCAGGACCAGCAGCAACGGCAACCCGCGGAACAGGTCGGTGAACGCCGCCCCGAACAGCCGCAGCGGGAAGAACACCGGACCGCGCAGCGTGCGCATCACGGCGATGGTCAGGCCGAGCGCCGTGATGAGGACCGAGCACACGAGCAGCACGCGGATGTTGAGCCACAGCCCGTTGAGCACCGCCGGGAACGAGGCCACCGCCTTGTCCCAGTCGAAGAAGGTCTCCTGGACGCGAGGCCAGCCCGACGATGAGGTGACGACGATGCCGAGCACTCCGACGACGACGATGGTGCTGATCGATGCGATGGCCGCCGATCGCACCGTCCGAGAGCGACGGTAGGCCCGCCGCTCCAGTTCCAGCGCAGAAGGAGACCACGGGCGCGCCCGCCCCGCGCTTGGGTGAGCGCCGGGCGGGGCGTCGTGGCTAGCGTGGTTGGTCATCGTCGAACCGGTATGCCGTGTGGACCGGGTATGCCGTGCGGCGCCGCGAGTTGCCGGGGCCGCCGGCCCGGGCTACTTGAGAGCCGGAGCACCGGCGTTGGTCAGCCACTGGGTGGCGAGTTTGGCCAGCGTGCCGTCGGCGCGCAGTGCATCGACCGCCTTGGACACGCACGGCGTCAGCGCCGAACCCTTGCCCAGCACCATCCCGAACTGCTCCTGGGCTCCGCCGGCCGCAGGCAGCTGACCGACGATCACCCCGTTGTCCAGCTGCGCGGCCGTCATATAGAACGCGGTGGGCACATCGGCGACGATCCCGTCGATCTGCTTGTTCTTCAGCGCCTGGACCGCGAGGTCGTTGGTGTCATAGACGCCGGGGGTCTTGCTCGGCTTGATCTGGTCGGTGATCGCCTTGTAGGAGGTCGTCCCCACCTGGGCGCCGAGTTTGGCTCCGGCCAGATCGGCGACCGTGGTCTTGCCGTCGATCGGCGAGCCCTTGTAGGTGATGACGGCCTGCGCCACGTCGTAGTAGCCCGTCGAGAAGTCGACCGCCTTGCGCCGCTCCTCCGAGATGGAGACCTGGTTGATGTCGACGTCGAAGGCCTTCTTACCCGGCGTGATCGCGTTGTTGAACGGGACGGTCACCCACTGCACGTCGGCCGCCTCGAACCCGAGCTTCTTGGCCACCGCAAAGGCGACCGCCGACTCGAAGCCCTGCCCGTTGGCCGGCTTGCCGTCTTTGAACCACGGCTCGTATGCCGGGTCGTCGGTCCCCACGGTGAACTTGCCGGGCGTCGCCAAGGCCAGCGATCCCTTGGCGCAGGTGTCGGCTGCCGAGGTCGTGGCAGCCCCGCCGGCCTTGGTCGTGGTGCCGGCTCCACTCCCGGACGAGGAGCTGCCACAGGCGGTGAGGGCTGCGAGCAGGACGGCCGATCCGGCGACGGCGGCGAAACGCGAACGCGAGATGCGCGACATGACTGAGTGACCCCTTCGGTCGATCCGAACCCCGAGCTCGTGCCGAGCGTCGGCCATTCGTCATCGTAGGGGTCGGGGATTCGCTGGGTGCCAGCAGCACGGCATACCCTCGTATGCCGTGACCCCACCTTCGCTCGGCCCCGACTGGATGGACCCCGCCTGGCTTCTGGAGCGCTTCGGCGCGCAGATGTTCTGGGTGTCGGCGGCCATCGTCTTCATCGAGTGCGGGCTGCTTTTCCCGATCCTGCCCGGGGACTCACTGCTGTTCTCTGTGGGGATGTTCATCAACCGCGCGGAGGCCGGGGAGGCCGGCATCCACATGTCGATCTGGCTGGCCTGCCTGCTGCTGTCGGCAGCGGCGTTCGCGGGCAATGTCGTCGGCTATGAGATCGGGCGGGCCGTGGGGCCGGCGATCTTCCGGCGCAACGGGCGGTTCACGAAGAAGGAGTACTTCGACAAGACCCACGAGTTTTTCGAGCGCTATGGCAACAAGGCGCTGGTCATCGGCCGGTTCGTGCCGATCGTGCGGACGTTCATCACCGTGGTCGCAGGTGCCGGGCAGATGGACCGGCGCCGCTTCTTCACCTGGTCGTTCGTCGGGGCGGTGCTGTGGGCCACCGGCGTGACCCTGCTGGGCTACTTCCTCGGCGGCATCCCGTTCCTGCAGAAGAACATCGAAGCCGCTCTGGTGGCGATCGTGCTCGTGTCGGTGTTGCCGATGGTTGTCGAGTGGTGGCGCCACCGCCGCCAGGCGACCCTGACCCCGCGCGAAGCCGCCGCCGAGGCGCAGGAGATCGTCGATATCACCGACGAGGTCGAGCGGCACGACTGAGGCCTCCTCGCCGTTCTAACCTCGAGATTTCACCGTGCTGGTGTGGTGAGGGTGTGCCGGTGATGTGAAAAGTGCTCCTGAGCTGGGACGATGGCG
>JBGAQV010000138.1:0-6007 GCA_044220505.1 Dermatophilaceae bacterium | reverse complement strand
CCATCGACTACGAGACCACGGCCCTCACCCCGAGAGCCGCGTAAAGCAAGCCCTCCACGATTTGGGGGGAACCCCAGCGCGTCCGGGATCAGTCAGAGACTGCGGTCGGTGGGCTCGGCCGGCCGAGTTGCGGGACGTTGGGGTTCGGTCGGGCGCGTCGGAGCCGCCTGCTTGAGTTCGCGGAGCTCTCGCCGCTGGGCGGCCTTGCGCTTGGCCCCGGCCGCCATGAGCCGTGCGCCCATCCACAGCAGCAGCATCGCGGCAGCACCGGCGATGAAGACCGTGATCGGCTGGACGGTGAGTTGCACCAGACCGTCAGCGCCCAGGCCCACCCGGTCGCTGGTCTGGAGAGCCAGCCAGGCGAAGAGCGCGCCGCCACCGACGCCGATCAACACGAGGACGAGACCGACGGCAACCATGAGCAACCTCCACGATGCACCCAGCCGCAGCCGGACCCCAGATCACGCGACAGCGTGTCCCTGCGATGAGATTACCCATCCGGTGCCACCGTCAGTCTTGCCCGGCGCCCCGACCCTCACCCCTCAGCGAGACCCAACCTGCTCACAACGGCGGCCAGCACGACGATTGCGCCGGCTTTGTCCAAGGGTGAGTTCCCGTTGCCGCACTTCGGCGACTGCACACAGCCCGGACACCCTGCCTCACAGTCGCACCGTCGCACGGTGTCGAGCGTCGCCTGCACCCAGTCGCCGATGACGGCATACCCGCGTCCTGCGAAGCCCGCGCCGCCGGGATGCCCGTCATACACCAACACGGTGGGCAGCCCCGTGTCGGGATGGAACGCGGTCGAGACGCCGCCGACGTCCCACCGATCGGCGGTGGCCACGAGCGGGAGCATCCCGATGAGCGCGTGCTCGGCAGCATGCAGCGCCCCCGGCCATTGCCGCGGCTCGAGTCCGAGGTCCGTCAAGACGGCCTCGGGCAGGGTCCACCAGACGCCCGTCGTAGCCAGGGTGCGTTCGGGCAGGTCGAGGCGATGCTCCCCGATCACCTCGCCCGACGGGCCGCGGCGCAGGAACGACACGACCTGCGAGTGGACGGTCACCTCGCCGAAGGCAACCGTCAGATCGGGGTGCTGCCGACGCTCGCGGACCTCGCCCAGATCGAAGCGGCTGATCGACCTGGCCTGAGTGCTCCACCCCGGGTCGCCCGCGACGACCAGGGCATGTCCGGCCTCGAGGTCGAGTTCGGACACGACGAAGGTGGCGCCCTGGTGCAGGTGCACGGCGCCGGCATGCACGGTGTGGTCGGCGCGGGCCTCGTCGACCAGGCCCACGACCCGGCCCGACGATCGCTCCACGATGCGAATGCTGCGCCCGATCCCGCGCAACGAGAACCAGCCCGACGGGCGATCCGGCCGCGGCCAATACCACCCGGTGGGCCGCATCCGTAGCACCCGGTCGGCCACCAATCGGTCGACGAGTCCGCGGGCCGAGACGCCGAAAAGCTCGAGGTCGACCGGGGTGAGCGGCAGTTCGGCGGCGGCGCACAGCAGGTGGGGGGCGAGTAGGTGTGGATTCTCGGGATCGACGACCGCTGCCTCCACCGGGCGCTGGAAGATCGCCTCCGGATGGCCCATGAGGTAACGATCCAGCGGGTCGTCCGCACCGATGAGCACCGCAAGCGCCGGCCGCCCGGTGCGTCCGGCCCGCCCGACCTGCTGCCAGAACGACGCGAGCGTGCCCGGCCACCCGGCCAGCACCACGGCGTCGAGGCCGGAGATGTCGATGCCCAGTTCCAGCGCGGTCGTCGCGGCCAGCCCGCGCAGGGTCCCCTCGCGCAGGTCTCGTTCGACGGCGCGGCGTTCCTCGGGCAGATAACCGCCCCGGTATGCCGCCACGGCTCGCCGATAGCCGCTGGAGTCCCGAGCCGCGACGCTCGCGATGACCTCGGCCCCCACCCGGGACCGGGCGAACGCGACCGTCTGCACGCCGGCGTCGACGAACCGGCCGAGCAGGTCGGCCGTCTCGGCAACCGCGCTGCGCCGCTTCGGCGTGAGGTCGCCGGCCGGTTCGGCGAGCGGCACATCGTCCGAGCCGGCGCGTGGTCCGCCGTCAGAACCCGCGCGCGGTCCATCCTCCGCAGCGGCGTTCGTCGGTGACTCGGCGCCGGCCGGCTCCCAGAGGGCGACGGTGAGTGCACCCCGAGGCGAGCCGTCGCGCTGCACGGGACGGACCGGCATACCGAGCAGGTGAGAGGCGTGTGCGCCCGGGTCGGCGATCGTCGCCGACGCGAAGGCGAAGGTGGGTTCCGCGCGATAGCGCGCCGCGACCCGGCGCAACCGCCGCAGCGCGAGCGCCACGTGCGAGCCGAAGACGCCCCGATAGATGTGGCACTCGTCGACGACGACGTAGCGCAGCGCGCGCAGGAACGGTGCCCAGCGTTCGTGGCCGGGCAGGAGGGAGTGGTGCAGCAGGTCGGGATTGGTCAGCACGTATGCCGCGTGGTCACGCACCCAGCGCCGCTCCTCCGGCGGGGTGTCGCCGTCGTAGGCAGCCACGCGAACCCCGGGAAGGGCCAGGGCTTCGACGCGGGTCAGCTGGTCATGGGCCAGCGCCTTGGTCGGAGCGAGGTAGAGCGCGGTCGCCCCACGTCCCGACGGGGCACCGCGACCGGCCAGCACCGAGGTGAGCACCGGCAGGAGGAAACCGAGCGACTTGCCCGACGCTGTGCCGGTCGAGATCACGACGTGCTCGCCCGCCCGGAGCCGTTCGGCAGCCTCGCGTTGGTGCGCCCATAGCTGCGGGATGCCCGCCCCGGTCAGGGCCGCAAGGAGAGCAGGGTCGGTCCATTCGGGCAGCTCGGCGCTCGTTGCCCCCCGCGCCGGGAAGCGCTCGACGTGAAGTAGTCGACGCGCACGGTCACCGGCTGCAATACTCACCAGTAACCGTGCTGGGTCGTCAGCCTGCCAAGGGACTCCGTCGAGCGGGTCCACCGGCGGATCTGGAGGCGCGGACATCGGCTCAACAGTACGGCCGGTGACGTGTGCAGCACGGTGGCAACGGCACGGAGGGACCTGCCCAGGCCGAGCGGCACAGAAGCACGACGACAACACAGGCACGACAACACAGGCACGACAACAAGGGGTGGCGGTGGAACTGGAGCTGTCGAACCAGACCTACGGTGACACGTGCGTCGTACACGTCACCGGTGAAATCGATCTGGCCACGGCCCCGGCGCTGGGCCGGTTCCTCGACGAGCAGATAGCCAGGGGCGCTCGTGAGCTCGTCGTCGACATCGAGGGTGTCACCCTACTGGATTCCACTGGTCTCGGCGTCCTCGTCGGCCGGCTCAAGCTCATGCGGACCAACGGCAACGACATGCGGGTCGTCGGCGCACGCGATCGGGTCCTCAAGGTGCTCGTCATCACCGGGCTCGACCAGGTTTTCGAGGTCAGCAAGGTCCACTGAAGGCCGCTCCACGCGCCCGGCCGCAGCGGGCCGGCATACCGGCAGCTGGCCCTTTCTCACCCGTGGAAGCGGTGTAACCGCTTCCACCCGCCTGTAGCGCGCGTCACACCGCAACGAGTCTTCTGACCGGTCGCCCACGAGCGGCCTCGACCGGTAGCCTCAGCCCGGACACACGGAAGTGCCTCCGCCGAGGATGCCCTCGGCGCCGACCCCGTGCGCCGCCGGTGGCGGCGTCAAGGAGGAACTGGATGCTCGCCATCAACCCCGCCGCGAGTCAGGTGGCCCTGGAGGGGCTCAACCTGACCCTGGTCATCGCGGTCCTGGTCATCTCGATCATTGCCCTCGTGATGGGTGCCATGTTCCGCGGCCAAGTGCTCGCGGCCGACGCCGGCACCCCGCGGATGCAGGAGATCGGCGCCGCGGTGGAGGAGGGCGCTCAGGCCTACCTCAACCGGCAGTTCAAGACGCTCGGCGGTTTCGTCGTGCTCGTCTTCCTGCTGCTCTTCCTGCTGCCGGCCGACATGAACGTCAAGATCGGTCGCTCGGTCTTCTTCGTCATCGGCGCGCTCTTCTCGGCGGCCATCGGCTACCTCGGTATGTCGCTCGCGGTCAAGGCCAACGTCCGGGTCGCGTCTGCGGCCCGCGCGGGCAGCCGTGAGGGCGGCATGAAGATCGCCTTCCGCACTGGTGGTGTCGTCGGCATGGCCACGGTCGGCCTCGGTCTGCTGGGCGCCTCGCTCGTCGTGCTCCTCTACAAGGGCGACGCCCCCAAGGTCCTGGAAGGCTTCGGCTTCGGCGCGGCGCTGCTCGCGATGTTCATGCGGGTCGGCGGTGGCATCTTCACCAAGGCCGCCGACGTGGGCGCCGACCTGGTCGGCAAGGTCGAGGCGGGCATCCCCGAGGACGACCCGCGCAACGCAGCGACCATCGCCGACAACGTCGGCGACAACGTCGGCGACTGCGCCGGCATGGCGGCAGACCTGTTCGAGTCGTATGCCGTGACGCTCGTCGCCGCGCTCATCCTCGGCTCGGTCGCCCTCGGTGTCACCGGCCTGGTCTTCCCGCTCATCGTCCCGGCCATCGGCGCGATCACCGCCATCATCGGCGTCTACATCACCAAGGTGAAGGGCAACGAAAACGGCCTGGCCGCCATCAACCGCGGCTTCTACATTTCGGCCGTTATCTCTGCGGTCCTGTCGACGGCCGCCGCGTTCTTCTACCTGCCCCAGGCGCTGACCTCGGCCACCGGTGAGGTCCTCGTCTCCGGGCTGCGCATCCGCGCCACCATGGCCGTGATCCTCGGCATCGTCCTCGCGGGCGTCATCCTCTGGCTCACCGGTCACTTCACCGGCACCGAGGCCCGCCCGACGAACGACGTCGCCCGCACCTCGCTCACCGGCCCGGCCACCGTGGTCCTGGCCGGCATCGGTGTCGGCTTCGAGTCGGCCGTCTACACCGCAGTCATCATCGGCGCAGCCGTGTTCGGCGCGTTCACCCTCGGTGGCGGCGCGGCTTCGTTGTCGCTGTTCTTCATCGCGCTGGCCGGCTGTGGCCTGCTCACCACGGTCGGCGTCATCGTCGCGATGGACACCTTCGGCCCGGTCTCGGACAACGCTCAGGGCATCGCCGAGATGTCGCACGACATCGACGCCGCGGGCGCGCGCATCCTCACCGACCTCGACGCCGTCGGCAACACCACCAAGGCGATCACCAAGGGCATCGCGATCGCGACCGCCGTCCTCGCGGCGACCGCGCTCTTCGGATCGTTCACCGACGCCTGGGAGACCGCCGCTCGCGAGATCGGCATCAAGTCCGCCGGCGAGTTGCCGCTGTCGTTCATCACCGAGATCGTCTCGCCGACGACCCTCGTCGGTGCACTGCTCGGTGCCTCGGTCGTGTTCCTCTTCTCCGGCCTGGCGGTCAACGCCGTGACCCGCGCTGCCGGCGCGATCATCTTCGAGGTCCGCCGTCAGATCCGCGAGATCCCCGGGATCATGGAGGGCACCGCCAAGCCCGAATACGGCAAGGTCGTCGACATCTGCACCCGTGACTCGCTGCGCGAGCTCGCGACCCCGGGTCTGCTCGCGGCGCTCACCCCGATCATCGTCGGCTTCGGCCTGGGCATCGGCGCGCTCGCTGGCTTCCTCGCCGGCGCCATCACCTCGGGCTGCCTGATGGCCGTGTTCCTCGCCAACTCCGGTGGCTCGTGGGACAACGCCAAGAAGATCGTCGAAGACGGTGCACATGGCGGCAAGGGCTCACCGGCCCACGCTGCCACCGTCATCGGTGACACCGTCGGTGACCCGTTCAAGGACACCGCAGGCCCGGCCATCAACCCGCTGATCAAGGTGATGAACCTCGTCTCGGTGCTCGTCGCCCCGGCCATCGTGGTCCTGAGCGTCGGGTCGGGCGCCAACGCAGGCATCCGGTTCGGCATCGCGTTGATCGCCCTCGCGATCGTTGTCGTCGCCGTCGTCGTGTCCAAGCGGCGTGACCTGGCCATCGCCGGCGACGCGTCGCCCGCGGCCGAGCGGGTCGCGTCCTAGCCCCACGGCATACCGAAGCGGGCCGGGTGCCCC
>JBGAQV010000137.1:0-6374 GCA_044220505.1 Dermatophilaceae bacterium | reverse complement strand
GACGTCGCGGGGGTGGTTTCGCGGGCGGCTGCTGCCGTGTAGATCCAGAGCATGACCGAGGCGCCGGTCACCGACCCGAGGTTGCGAGCCAGGTTGACCAGTCCGGAGGCCGTGCCCTGCTCGGCGGCGGGGGTCGCGGTCATGACGAGGGTGGCGTTGCCGGCCATGAAGAGCTGGTTGCCGGGGGCAAGAACCAGTCCTCCGAGCAGCACGCCGGCGACCCCCAACCAGGCGGGCAGCAGCGCGAGGGCCGTCCCGCCCGCTGCGATGGCGACGAGCCCAGTGAGTGCGGCCCACCCGGCTCCACGACGGTCGACCAGGCGGCCGGCCGGCCACCCGGTCACCATCGCGGCGACCGGACTCACGGCCAGGACCAGGCCCATCGCCCAGGTGGGCAGGCCCAGTCCGAGGGCGAGCAGCAGAGGTGCGGTCACGGCATACGCGATCATCAGGGTCGCCGCAGCGAAAGCCGAAGCGAGCTGGGGCAGCAGGCGTAACCGGCGCAGATCCGCCAGCCGCACCATGGGGTATGCCGTGTGGCGCTCGTGTCGGGCGAAGGCGAGCCCGGCCAGCCCGGCCAGGACGATGAGTGCGAGTGTGCCTGTCGCGCCGCCCGGTTGGAGGGTCGCTGCCGTCGCGTAGGCGATCAAGGCGACGGTGAGCAAGCCCGCTCCGGGCAGGTCGAGTCGGGCGCGGACGTCGGGTGCGGTGAGTGAATGCAGGGCGGATCTGTCGGGACCTAAGCCCGCCACGGCCAGTGCCAGCCCGCCGAGAGGCAGCACGGCGAGCACGACGAACGCGGCGCGCCACCCGCCGACTCCGAGCAGCGCTCCTCCGACGGCTGGTCCGAGGGCCATGCCAGACGCAGTCGAGGCTCCGAGCACCCCCATGGCACGGCCGTAGGTGCCGGCGGGCACGGTGTCGCGCACCAGCGCCAGGGACATCGCGGCGACCGCGGCTGCGGCGGCACCCTGGAGGCCGCGAGCGGCGACGAGCAGCCCCAGCCCAGGGGCGGCGACGGCGAACAGTGCGGCGACGGCATACCCTGCCAGGCCCCACAGCAGGAGGCGCCGGCGGCCGAGAAGGTCACCCAACGGGCCGGCCGGCAGGACCAGGACCGTGCTGACCAGCAGGTAGGCAAGGGTGACCCACTGCGCTTGGCCGACCTCCACCGCCAGGTCCTCGACGATTGCGGGTAGGGATACGGTCGCGATGCTCGACCCGAGTGCGGCCACGAGAGTGGCGGTCGCAAGGGCGGTCAGGGCCAGGCGTGGGCGAGACATGGGCGCGATCGTCGCGGCACTCCGAATGTCGCAGCAACAGGTCTTGCCGAAACCGGGATGTCGTGGTGGCATGCGGCGATGACAGATCGGCAGATGACAGATCAGCATGAGAGTGATGCCCGGGTGCTCGACGGGGTCGGGGAGCAGTTGCGGCGGCTGAGGTCAGAGCGTGGACTCACTCTCGCTGCGCTTGCCGAGTCGACGGGCATTTCGACGAGCACGCTGTCGCGGTTGGAGAACGGCCAGCGACGACCCACCCTTGAGTTGTTGCTGGCCATCGCGCGAGTGCACCGGGTTGCGCTCGATGATCTCATCGGGCTGCCGGATGAGGTCGACCCCCGGATCCGTCTGCAGGCCCGCCGGGTGCACGGTCGAACCGTCGTCCCGTTGAGCCGCACGGGAGGCGTCCAGGCATGGAAGATCACGCTCCCCGCGCGCCGCGAGCGCCCCGAGTTGCGGCGACATGAGGGGTCGGAGTGGCTCTATGTGCTGAGCGGGGAGATGCGACTCATCCTCGGCGGGCAGGACCTCGTCCTGCACGAAGGTGAGGCGGCCGAGTTCGACACCCAGCGCCCGCACTGGTTCGGCAGCACCGGTCGGTCACGCGCGGAGATCCTCAGCCTGTTCAACCGGGCGGGAGCGCAGGTCCACGTGCAGTCCACGGATTAGGGCGCTCGCCAATCCTCAGGCGTCGGATGCTCGCAGGGGTTGGGTCAGGGCCGCGCGCCGGCGGGTGGCTCTGGTCAGCAAGTCGACGTTGTCGGAGCGCTGTTCGATGCTGCCCAGGCCAGGTGCCAGTGCCCGCACGGCGGGATCGCGGATGCTGTCGAGCAGTCGGGTCACCATGCGGTCGTCGACCTGGCAATAGGGCCGGTCGTAGTACGGCACGCAAGCGGGCCAGGCGGTGGGTATGCCGTGCTGTCCCTGATGGTCGGCCAGCGCGTCCAAGGCGGTGGCGAGGCAGGCGGCCCGTTCGTGCCAGCTCGTCGCCGTGAGCGTCTGGCTCAGCGCAGGCGCGACCTCGGAAGGCAACGGCAGCCGGCTGAAGAGGGTCCCACGCCACTTGGGGTAGGGCGCCCACCGTCGGCACAGCAGGAACCCGAGGTGCATGGTCGTGTCGACCAGGCGTGCGGCGATGACGCGAGAGCCAAGGTCGTCGCCGCGATCTCCCGCGCGTTGCATGAGCGGCAGTTCCTGATCGATGCGCTGCCAGTCGCAGGCGATGACATGGCGCCAGACATCCTGCGGGTACCACGACAGGGCCTCCCGTAGCTCGGTCAGCTCGCCTATGTCGTCGCGGAAGACTTCTCCGGCGGTGATCTCGAGGGCGGCTTGACCAGTGAGGCTGAGCCAGTCCATCGCGCAGGCACCATGCCGAGGGTCGAAGGCCAGGCGTTTGGCGACGAAGGAGTCCACGGTCTCCACATCGATGCGCAGCCGCACGGCCGGGTCGCCCGAGAAGCCGAACCGCACCGGGTGGCCGCGAAACTCGGTCGGTAGGTGCTCGTCGAGCATCGACAGCAGGTGGGTGACGTCGGGCTTGGGCACGAACACCTGCAGGCGCAGGCCCCAGTCATGGTCGCGGGACATCTCATCGTCGAGGCCGAGCACCTCTGACCCGAAACCCAGCCGCGCGGCTGCGTAACGCAGCTCGGGCAGGTGCTGGCGGATCGTCGGCTCGACAAGGTCGGCGAAGTAGGAACGGCTCAGCGCCAGCCCGCCGTCAGCGAAGGTCACCTGTCGATCCTCGCAGGCCGCGGCCGAGCGTGAAGGCGTTGGCGGCGGGGCCATGTCTCTATGTCCTCATCATTGCGCCAATCCGTGGCCCCATGGGAGAGTGGTGTCTCAATGATAAGGACATAGAGACATGGCAGCGCTGTTTGGCACACCGAACCTCGACCTCACCGACCAGCGGGCGCTCGACGATCTCGTCGAGCTGCGAACTCGCCTCACGGCATACTTGCGCACCCCACGAACCTGGACCGGCGGCCTGCGCCGCTCCGCGCAAGCGAAGGCCATCCGCGGGTCGAACTCGATCGAGGGGTATGTCGTGTCGGCCGAGGATGCCCTCGCTGCGGTCGACGATGAGGAGCCCATGACTGCTGACGAGCAGATCTGGGCGGAGATCATCGGTTACCGCCGCGTCCTGGCCTATGTCCTGCACATGGCCACCGACTCCGACTTCCGCCTCGACGCACACACTCTGCGCTCGATGCACTTCATGCTCCTCGAGCACGTGCCGCACAAGAGTCCGGGCCGATATCGCGCGGGCGAGATCTTCGTCGAGCAGGAGCGCACGGGCGAGCGCGTCTACACCGGCCCGGATCCTGGCCTCGTGCCCACGCTCATGGATGCCCTCACCGCCGAGATGAACCGCCCCGACCCCGCGCCGGCTGTGGTGCAGGCAGCCATGGCGCACCTCAATCTCGTCATGATTCACCCCTTCCGCGACGGTAACGGTCGCATGGGGCGGGCCTTGCAGACCCTCGTCCTGGCCCGCGACCACCCCGTCGAGCCGATCTTCGGCAGCATCGAAGAGTGGCTCGGGGCCAACACCGACGACTACTACCGCATCCTCGCGCTGACCGGCGCGGGTAGCTGGCAGCCCGAGCGCGACGCCCACCTCTGGGTGAAGTTCTGCCTGCGCGCCCACCACATGCAGGCGCAGACCGTCGCGCGACGCTTCGACGAGGCGCAGACCGTCGGCACGGCGCTGCTCGAACTCGTGGCAGAACGGGGTCTGCCCGAGCGCACCCTCGACCCGGTTTTCGACGCAGCCATGGGACTGCGCGTGCGCCGGCCAGGCTATGTTCGCCGCAGTGGCATCGAGGAACGCACGGCGAGCCGCGACTTCAAGCACCTCGTCGACGCGGGCTTGCTTGCAGCACAGGGCCAGACCAAGGGGCGCTTCTATGTCGCCGACGGGCCGGTGCGTGAGGTCGGCCTCGCCGCGAAGCGCCAGCGAGCGTCGTTGGTCGACCCCTATCCCGACCTCATGGATCGCGTCAGCCACGAGCTGCAACGCCTCGACCGATAGCGCCCCACATCGGCGGCCATGGGGGTCGTCACTGAGCCTCCGGATTCGACCGGTGACCAGCGGCTGCCTCGGCGCTTCGACGGACGGTCAGAGTTCTTCGGCGTCGACGATGCGGTAGGCATAGCCCTGCTCGGCGAGGAAGCGTTGCCGATGGGCGGCGAAGTCGGCGTCGACGGTGTCGCGCGACACCACCGAGTAGAAGTGCGCGGTGCGCCCGTCGCCCTTGGGTCGCAGCAGCCGCCCGAGCCGCTGGGCCTCCTCCTGCCGTGACCCGAAGGTGCCCGACACTTGGATCGCCACCGACGCCTCGGGCAGGTCGATCGAGAAGTTGGCCACCTTGCTCACGACGAGCAGGGGGATCTCGCCGGCCCGGAAGCCCGCAAACAGCTTCTGGCGCTGCGCGACCGGGGTTTCGCCGGTGATGAGCGGCGCGTCCAGGCGGGCGGCGAGGGTGTCGAGTTGGTCGAGGTATTGCCCGATGACGAGGGTGGGTTCGCCGGTATGCCGGTCGACCAGGGTCTGCACGACCCGCTCCTTCGATGGAGTGCAGGACGCCAGCCGGTAGCGCTCGTCGGGCTCCGCGACGGCATACGCCATCCGTTCGGCCTCCGGCAGGGTGACGCGCACCTCGACGCAATCGGCGGGCGCGATGTAGCCCTGCGCCTCGATGTCCTTCCATGGTGCGTCGAATCGCTTCGGCCCGATGAGCGAGAAGACGTCGGCCTCGCGGCCGTCCTCGCGCACCAGCGTCGCGGTCAACCCGAGCCGCCGCCGGGCCTGCAGATCGGCAGTCATCCGGAAGATCGGAGCCGGCAGCAGGTGGACCTCGTCATAGACGACCAGCCCCCAGTCACGGGCATCCAACAACTCGAGGTGGGCGTAGACGCCCTTGCGGCGCACCGAGAGCACTTGATAGGTCGCGATGGTGACCGGGCGGATCTCCTTACGGGTGCCGGAGTACTCGCCGATCTCGTTCTCGGTCAACGAGGTGCGGCGCAGCAGCTCGTCCTTCCACTGCCGGGCGGCCACGGTGTTGGTGACCAGGATGAGGGTCGTCGCAGAGGCCGCAGCCATCGCGCCGGCCCCGACGATGGTCTTCCCGGCACCACAGGGCAGCACGACCACCCCCGAACCGCCGTGCCAGAACCCCTCGACCGCATGCCGTTGGTAAGGCCGCATCGACCAACCCTGCTCACGCAGGGCAATCGGATGCGCCTCACCGTCGACATAGCCCGCGAGATCCTCTGCCGGCCAGCCGATTTTGAGCAGTTGCTGCTTGAGATGCCCGCGTTCGGAGGGATGCACCAGCACCGTGTCGGGGTCCAACCGCTCACCCAGCATCGGCTGAATCTTCTTGTGCCGCAACACTTCTTCCAGCACCGGCCGGTCGGTGGCGTGCAGCACGAGGCCATGCACCGGGTGCTTGTCCAGAGTCAGCCGGCCATATCGCGACATGGTGTCGGCGATATCGACGAGCAGCGGCTGCGGCACGGCATACCGGCTGTAGCGCAGCAGCGCGTCGATGACCTGCTCGGCGTCGTGCCCGGCGGCCCGCGCGTTCCACAGCCCGAGCGGGGTCACCCGATAGGTGTGCACATGCTCGGGGGCCCGCTCCAACTCGGCAAACGGCGCGATCGCCCGCCGGGCATACTCCGCCGACGGGTGATCGACCTCGAGCAGCAGCGTCTTGTCGCTCTGGACGATCAGCGGTCCGTCAGTCATCCGTCAGCGATTCGCCCGCACCCAGAAGAACGCGACGATCAGGGCCAGGCCGATGATCGCGTTGATGGCGAAAACGATCCATCCCCGGGTCGCGAGCTTGGTCGCCCGGGCCGGGTCGGTCGAGTTGTGCTTGAGCGCCAGCACCGCCATGACCGCGCTCGGCGGGCCGATGATGCCCGTCATCAAGATGGCCAGCGCCGCGATGACCAGCAGCGCGATCGCCGAGATGACGATGACGAGGAGCTGCAGGAGTGACAGGTTGATCGAGCCGAGGTGGTAGACCTTCGTGTCGTCGACGTTCAGCTTGCGGCTGTCACCCGTCCAAAAGAAGA
>JBGAQV010000136.1:279-6425 GCA_044220505.1 Dermatophilaceae bacterium | reverse complement strand
GGGGAGTGCGTCGGGCCTGGGGACGACGTCGACGCCCAGCAGCGGCCGGTCTGGACGATGGGCATGCAACGCGCCGATGAGCTCACCGCGGCCGGCGCCGATGTCGACGACACCGGACAGCTCGAGCAGGTCGGCGTAGTGCCAGATGGCTTCGGCGAGGACGGCGCCCAGGGGCGGGTGGGTGGCGGCGGCGAAGCCACGGGCAGGCACCTCGGTCCGATAGAAGCCCCGGACGCCATACAGCGCCTCGTGCCAGGCCTGGATCCAGCTGACCATCCCCATGGGCATGAACCTACTCGTGCGCGGCCCCGGGTCAACGGCGGTAGGTTGCTGGGATGAGCACGCCATCGATGCCCTCGGCCCGGCTCCGGGTCGGCATCGTGGGCGCCGGTCGGGTCGGAGTGGTCCTGGGCGCCGCCCTGGCTCGAGCCGGCCATCTCGTCGTGGCAGTGTCGGCGGTGAGCGACCAGTCGCGCGAACGCGCCGCAGCCGTGCTGCCCGGCGTGCCCATTCTGGAGGTCCTCGACGTCGTCACCGGCGCGGACGTCGTGCTCCTGGCCGTGACCGACGACGCGCTGCCGGGCTTGGTGGCTGGTCTGGCTGCAGCCGACGCCTTCCACCCTGCCCAGATCGTCGTGCACACCAGTGCCCGACACGGGATCGGCGTGCTCGAGCCGGCGGCCCGCCACGACGTGCTCCCCTTGGCGCTACACCCTGCGGTTGCCCTGTCCGGGGCGCCAAGCGACGGCGACCGCCTTGGCGCCGCCCTGTTCGCGGTGACGACGCTCAAGTCGTTGCGACCCCTGGGCGAGGCGCTGGTGTTGGACATGGGAGGCGAGCCTGTCTGGGTCGAGGAGGAGGACCGCCCCGCGTATGCCGCTGCGCTCGGTGCCGTTCGCGACGGCCTCGAAGGGGTGTTGGGCGCGGCCGGACGAGTGCTGGCGGACTGCGGCATACCGTCGCCCGCCCGGGCGCTGGCCCCGCTGGTGTTGACGTCTCTGGAGGATGCTCTGCGCAGCGGTAGCGTGTCCCACGATCCGGGGGCGCAGGTCGCGCCGACGGTGGATCGGCCCGAGGGTGGGCCTCAGGTGTGGGAGGACGACGAGTGACCCCGATCCGGATCCCCCGGTGGCTGCGCGCGCCGCAACCGGGCTGGACGACCGCCGCGGACGTCATCGTCGTCGGCTCGGGAATCGCCGGGCTGACCGCGGCCCTGCAGCTGCGTGAGCGTGGGTCCACCGTCTTGCTGGTGACCAAGACGCTGCTCACCGAGGGCTCGACCGCATGGGCCCAGGGTGGCATCGCGGCGGCGCTGGCCGACGACGACTCTCCGGCCGAGCATCTGCGTGACACTCTGGTGGCCGGAGTCGGGCTTTGCGATGTCGCGGCCGTGACCGAACTCGTGCATGAGGGCCCCACACGGGTTCGTGAACTCGTCACGCTCGGGGCAGAATTCGATCGCGGCAGCGACGGATCGATCAGCTTGACGCGCGAGGGTGGGCATCACCGGGACCGGATCCTGCACGCCGGGGGGGACGCGACCGGTAAGGAGATCTCCCGCGCGCTCATCGAGGCATTGCACCGGGTCAAGGACGACCCAGGCATCGAGATCATCGAGCACGCCCTCGTCGTCGACCTACTTCAGGCAGACGATGGCCGGGTCTGTGGGGCGACCATCCATGTCATCGGCGAGGGTCAAATCGACGGGGTCGGCGCGGCGCACTGCCGGGCTGTGGTGCTGGCCACCGGCGGACTTGGGCAGATCTACTCGTCGACGACCAACCCGCCGGTGGCAACGGGGGATGGGATGGCGATCGCGTTGCGGGCCGGGGCGGTCCTGGCCGACACCGAGTTCGTCCAATTTCACCCCACGGTGCTGTTCCTCGGCGACGACTCGACGGGGCAGCAGCCGCTCATCTCGGAGGCAGTCCGAGGCGAAGGGGCGTTCCTCGTGGACGTCCATGGGGCCCGGTTCATGCAGGGCGTTCATCCGTTGGCCGACCTCGCGCCGCGCGATGTCGTCTCTCGGGCGATCGTCAGGCAGATGGCCCAGACCGGCACCGACCACGTCTTCCTCGATGCCCGCCATTTGGGGGCCGACTTTATCGAGCGTCGGTTTCCCTCGATCGTCGCCTCGTGTCGCGCTCACGGTTTCGACCCCGCGACGACGTTGCTGCCGGTGGCTCCGGCGCAGCACTACGCCAGCGGCGGGATCCGCACCGACCTCAACGGCCGCTCGTCGCTGGCCGGGCTGTACGCGTGCGGCGAGTGCTCCTGCACGGGGGTGCATGGAGCCAACCGATTGGCCTCCAACTCGTTGCTGGAAGGCTTGGTCTTCGCCCACCGGATTGCCAAGGACATCGTCGAGCGCTTTGAACGGGGCGAGTTGCCTGCCGTGGCCACCGGGCCTGCCGTGGCCCCCGGGCCGGCAGTCGCCCCCGAGGCCGAGGCGGCGGCGGGCACCGACGCGGATGATCGCAAGGAGCGCCTGCCCAGACCCGCACTGCCCGACACGGTGCTCCTACGATCGGCGCACCGCAGAGCTATCCAACACGCCATGACCGACGGTTCTGGCGTCGTGCGCTCGGGCGAGTCCATGGCCGCCACCGCATCGGCGCTGGCCGCACTCGCGAGTGCTGACGACGGGGTCGAGGGGGGCCCCAAGTCGTGGGAGACGACCAACCTCCTGCACTTGGGCCAACTCCTGACCCACGTTGCGACACTGCGCGAAGAGACCCGCGGAGGCCACGTGCGCAGCGACTTCCCCGATCGCGACGACATGACCTGGCTGGGCCACCTGGCTGTCGTGCGCCAGCCCGACGGCATACTTGCAACCTCCTTCCACCCCACCGAACCGCAGGATCTCTCGTGACCACCGATCTCGCCTTCCCCGCGGCCGACGCCCGCGCACTGGTCCGCGTTGCGCTGGATGAGGACCTTGGCCCAGGCCACCTCGACGTGACGACACTGGCGACCATCCCCGCCGATCAGTGTCGAACCGCGCATGTCGTGGCCCGCGCCGCTGGAGTTGTCGCGGGGGTGCCGGTGGTGGCGGAGGTGTTCACCGCGGTGGCTGACCTCATCGGGTGCGAGCCGCCCGAGGTTGACCTCTTGGTGGCCGATGGCACCGCCGTCATGCGCGGCGATGTCGTTGCCCGAGTCTCCGGGCCGGTCCGCGCGATCCTCATCGGCGAGCGGACGATGCTCAACATCGTCTGTCGGCTCTCTGGGGTCGCCACGCACACGCGCCGTTGGGCCGATCGGTTGGAGGGGACCGGCGCGATGGTGCTGGACACTCGAAAGACGACTCCGGGGATGCGCCACCTGGAGAAGTTCGCCGTCCGCGCCGGCGGGGGCACCAACAAGCGGATGGGCCTGTATGACTGCGCGATGATCAAGGACAACCACAAGATCGCCGCGGGCGGGCTCGCCCAGGCGTATGCCGCCGTGCGCCGCACCTTCCCCGGGGTCGACATCCAGGTCGAGGTCACCACCGTGGCCGAGGCGTTGGAGGCGTATGCCGCGGGCGCGAGGTTCATCATGTGCGACAACATGTCGGTGGAGTTGCTCGGTGAGACCGTGGCGGCACTGCGTGGACAGGCCGAGCCGGTCGAGATCGAGGCCACGGGAGGGCTCACTCTCGAGGTGGCCCGCGACTATGCACTGACGGGGGTTGACTACCTCTCGGTCGGGGGTTTGACGCACTCGTCGCCGATCCTCGACGTTGCTTTGGATCTGGTCGACTGATCGGGTCGCCGTCTGGCCGATGACCGGGGGTGCGCTCGGGGCTCGGGCTGCGGTGTGCGGTCCAACGCGGTCCAGTCACCGCGATCGACCGCACGGAAGCCATGGCCGCGGCCGTGGTGGGCTGGTCAGGCGACGAGGACGCTGCTCAGGCGATGAGGATCGCTGGTCAGGGGATGAGGACGCTGGTCAAGCAATCAGGACGCCGGTCAAGCAATCAGGACGCCGGTCAAGCATTCAGGACGCCGGTCAAGCAAACAGGACGCCGGTCAGGCGACCATGACGCTGCCGGCCGAGCGAGTCGCAGCCGCTGACCTGTGACGGGCTGCCGCGACCGCATGGGCCCGCGCGACCTGGTCCATAAAGCGCCCTGCGTCCAAGCGCAGCCCAAGCAGCGGCAGTCGCAGCACCAATCGGTCCTCGATGACCACCTCGTTGGCCCGCCAGGCATCGTCGAGCGGGTTGAGCGCCAGCCCGTGGTGGCCCCCATCGATCTCGACCACCAGCCCCGCTTCCCATTCGGCGTCGAGATAGGCCCGACCGCTGGGCAATTGGTGCACGGCCTGGCGCTTCGGCGGCGGCAGCCCGCGGGAACGACACAGCGCCGCGAAATCCACCTCGCCCAGGGACCGTGCACCGTCAACCGCGTCGCCGATGATGCCGTCGATCAGCACCCTCCGAGGGCTCCTTCGGATGCTACGCCAGGCCTCGAGCAGCCGTCGCGGGTCGATGAGCCGCTGCTGGATCGGCAACACCAACATCAGGGCGGCCGCTCTGTCGGACCGAGCAGCCTGAGCCGCGTGGATCGCGGCCCACTCCGGCCGGACCCGGGGAACACCCACGGGGAAGGCGGGCGCGAGAGCCCGCCGCCGTTGGGCCCGAACTCCGGGCACCCGGCGCACAGTGCTTCCCACCGGCAACGACACGTCGATGATGTCCACGGCGAAGCCAGTCATCCCCTGCGCGACCAAGGCAGCCGGCCCGTCGAGCAGCGCCCCCGAGCCGCTTTCCCACACCGCCCGCCACAGTCGCGCCGCCTCCGTGGGCTCGCCCGTGTGTGCTTGAACGGTATGCCGCCCCAGCGACACCCAGCGACCGGCCTCGATCTCGGTGCGCACGTCGTGCCGGGTGACCCCGAATCGAAGCAGCTCGGCCCGATGCATCACCCCTGCGTGGAGCGGCGCCAGCGTGGCAGCCACCGTGGCCCGGACACGCCGCCGAGCGGACGCCGAGCGGCGTGGTGGAGCTGGCGGTGCATGAGTCACGGGATTCACCATGGCAAAGCTGCCCAGCTCACGCGGACGAGGGACCCGGGCCTGTGGACAGTGGGACTGCCGACTGATCGTCTGTGGACAACCGCGTCGCTGGCCCGGCCGCCCCTTTGTGCCACCCAGGGCGGGCGGTGAGACCGCTGCTTGGGTGCGGTCGAACGTGGGATGGGACGCGCCTTCGACCGCACCCGCGCGAGTGAAACGGGCTCCGGCGGCCGGTGGTGCCGCGCTCCCGGAGGGTCTTTCGGTGCGTGCGGTGCAACGAGGGCCGGAAGGCGCGATCGACCGCACATAACTCGCTGGACGAGAGCTGGTTCACTCACGACCCCTCTGGGGGCTCAGGCGTCGTCGAGGACGTGTCGCAGATAGCGCTCAGGAGCGGCGAGAAACCTGCGGTAGTGATCGACGAGCGCGAGCTGGTCCCACTCGACAGGGCGCAGCCCGCTGCCGTCGAGCTGCAGGATCTGCGCCCCGGGGAGGGCGGCGATGACGGGCGAGTGGGTGGCGACGAGCACCTGCGCCCCTCGGCGACGCCCGAGCTGGGCCAACTGCCCCACAAGAGTGAGCTGAGCCTCGAACGCGAGCCCGGCCTCGGGCTCGTCCAGGACGAAGAACCCTTCTCCAGCAAAGCGATTCGTCGTCATCAACGCCTGAAACGACTCGCCGTGGCTGAACCGATGGAAGACCGGATCCCGGGTGTATGAGTCGCGGGCCGTTGCATCGAGATAGCCCATCAGCCCGTGCATCGTCTCGGCGCGCACGAAGTAGCCCCACCGACTTCCTCCCGGCCCTCGGACGATCTGCAGCGCCTCGTGCAACGGCGACTCGCTGACATAACTGCGGTGTTGAGCGCCCGTCGACCCGCCCTCGGGCGCCAATCCGAACGCCATGGCTATGCCCTCGACCAGCGTCGACTTGCCGCTGCCGTTGGCCCCGACGAGCACCGTCACGGGCCCGAGGTCCAGCCCGTCTCGAAGCACCTGGGCGATCGGCGCCAAAGTCGCCGGCCAGGCATCCATCGGCATCTCGGCATCGGCTCGCTGCTGCACCCGGCGGACCGGCAGCGGCGGGAACGGGTCGGGTGCCGCGCGCCGAGTGCGGGAGGGCGGCATACCGGAGCGCTGGGTCACC
>JBGAQV010000136.1:0-269 GCA_044220505.1 Dermatophilaceae bacterium | reverse complement strand
CCCCGCCCCGGCCCCCGCCCCCCCCGCGCCGGCGCGCGCCAACCCCCCCCGCTTGCTCACCACCCGCCCACGCCACCCCCCCGCGCCGACACCCGCACAGCACGGCGACGGGCCGCTCCCACCCGGTGACCCGGGGGAGGCGGCCCGTCGATCCGGACGGTCGGCTCGTCAGCCGGTCACGGGGTCACCCGGCTCGATAGGTGGTCCACTGGGCGACCATCCGCGAGGACTGGCCGGCACTGAACTGGACCATGCACGCGTCGTCGGTG
>JBGAQV010000135.1:0-6462 GCA_044220505.1 Dermatophilaceae bacterium | reverse complement strand
GCGACCCTGCAGGCAGTGGCAGCCGAACGCTGCACCGCCTTGCATGGCGTGCCGACCATGTTCATCGCCATGCTCGATCACCCGCAGTTTGCGGATTACGACCTGTCCGGCCTGCGCACCGGCATCATGGCCGGCTCGCCCTGTCCGGTGGAAGTCATGAAGCGGGTCGTCGACCGCATGAACATGCGCGAAGTCACCATCGCCTACGGCATGACAGAAACATCGCCGGTCAGCTTCCAGAGTTCCACCGACGATCCGCTCGACCGGCGCGTGTCCACGGTGGGCCGCATCCAGCCGCATGTCGAGGTCAAGGTGGTCGATGGCGAAGGCCGCATCGTACCGCACGGAACGCCGGGAGAACTGCTGACGCGCGGCTACTCGGTCATGCTCGGCTACTGGATGCAGCCGGACAAGACCGAGGAATCCGTCATCGACGGCTGGATGATGACCGGCGACCTGGCCGTCATGGACGAGGACGGTTTCGTCCAGATCACCGGCCGGATCAAGGACATGGTCATCCGGGGCGGCGAAAACATCTACCCGCGCGAGATCGAGGAGTTCCTCTACACCCACCCCGACATCCTCGACGCCCAGGTCATCGGCGTGCCCGACCCGAAATACGGCGAGGAGCTCTGCGCCTGGGTCCGGATGAAGCCCGGCACCCAGCCCGTCGACGCCGCGTCGATCCGCGCCTTCGCCACCGGCAAGCTCGCGCACTACAAGATCCCGCGGTATGTCGAGATCGTCGAGGAATTCCCCATGACGGTCACCGGCAAGGTCCGCAAGATCGAAATGCGCGAGAAGTCCGCTGCCAAGCTGGGATTGCTCGGCCACTGACCCCGCGCGCTCACTCTGCGGCACGGCATACCTGTCCGGTATGCCGTGCCGCGGCCTTGGGCGCGCAAGCTCGGGTATGTTGCACTCGGGGCGCGCTTGCCTTGCGTGCTTACCGTCACCTCACAGGGAGTGGACATGCCCAGAAACGTCCTGTTGTTGGTGCTGGTCGCGGTCGTGCTGCTGATCGGTCTCTGGCTGCTCTTGGGCGCCAGCCGTCGGCGGCGCGAAGTGGCCCCGCCTGACACGAGCGAGTTCCAGCGGCCGGAGGCGCCTGCGCTGCCGCCGGTGCCGTCGTGGGACAGCGGCTCCGGTATGCCGTCCGCTCCCCTTCCGCCCGCGGCCTCGGTGGTCGACCCGGGTCCGATCCCGCAGGTGGCCGACATCGGCGACGCGGTGACTGTTGAGCGAGCCGAGTCTGGTCGCGGGGGCTTTGACGTTGCGGCTGCCGGATTGGCCGGCGCTGCTGCCGTGGCGGCGGCGAAGCTTTCGGGCGGTGCGGATGAGCAGGAGCCCGCTGGGGCCGAGGAGCCGGCGGTGGCCGAGGGCGAGCCCGTGATCCAGGCCGACGCTGAGGCCGATCAAGACCTCGTGGTCGACCCGGGCGTGGCCGTCATCCCGGAAGCCGCCGAGGCGGCATACGCAGCTGGTATCGCCGAAGAAGTCGACGTCGACCCGGTGCTCGCCGCGGACGCCATCGACGGCGCGGACGACGTCGATCCGTCGGCAGCCGCCCTGGCTGCAGAGGCGGCGGGCATCGCGCAGGCCGAGCCCGAGGTGACTGGCGAGATGGCGGAGTGGGCTGCCGAGGACGTGCCGGCCCCATCCGCGTCGGATACCCCCGCGCTGGCGTGGAGCGCCGGTGATGTTGCTGGCGATGCCGCTGCTGATGCTTCTGACGAGGTTGCTGATGACGACGCGCCGACCGAGCCCCTCGAGACCACCGGCAGCGCCGGTCCGGAGGCCGCAGACGCCGTGGCGGCCGACGACGCGGCCGGTGTCGAGGCCACCGAAGCGACTGAGGCGGAGGAGGCCGAGCTCGTATCCGAGGCGGCCTTTGAGTCCGAGGCTGAGACGGTCGCGGAGACGGTCACTGAGACCGAAGCCCCCGCCGTGCAGGCTGTCGTCGAAGACGTGTGGACGCCTGCCGAAGGGCCGGTTCGTCCGTCACCCGCGGATGAGGCGGCCGCGGCCGCTCGGGCTCGCATCGAGGGCGAAGCGCAGTCTGGCAATCGGGAGTTCGGCACCTTCGGTGGGTCGGGGTACATCGCGGGTGGTGCTGCCGCCGCTGGTGCAGGCTGGCTCGCCGGACAGGCTGCGGCTTCGGATGAGAACGCGGCAGAGGCCACCCCAGGCGAGGGGAGCGGTGACGAGTCCGGTGCTGAAGCCGGTGCGGACGCATCTGCTGAGAGCCCGGAGGCAGCGGAGTGGGCCGAAGAGTTAGCTGGGGTCGCTGAGGTCGTTGTCGATGGCGAATCGGGCACTGAGCTGGACCTCGACGGCAGTGCATCGGTCGCCGACATCATCGAGGTTGCCGAGCAGGGCGTTGACCAGGGTGAGGTCCCCGCCGTGCCGGCCGGGGCAGAAGCCGAGACCGTGGCCGTTGCCGTCACCGGCGGCGATGCCGAGGTAGGACCGGAGGCCACCGACGTTGCCGAGGCCGCTGAGTTTGACGCGGCGCCGATCGCCGAGCCCATCGAACTTGCCGACGTGGACCAGTCGCCGATCGCCGAGCCGATCGAACTCGCTGAGGTAGATGAGTCGGTCCTTCATGTCGAAGCCACCGAGTCCGCCGACGCCGATGGCGAATTGGCCGTCGCCGACGGAGCGTGGGATGCGGGCGACGAGGTCGACGCGTCCGATCTCTCCGCTGCCGATGAGGCGCAGATCGCTGAGCCGATCGAACTCGCTGAGGTCGACGAGTCGATTCTCGATGTCGAAGCCGCCGATTCCGCCGCCGGCGATGAGTCGGCCGCCGCTGACATCGACAGCGAAGGTGTCGCCGAGGGTGCAGCGGACGTCGACGCGGCTGGCGAAGCCGGTTCTGACAATGGCGCAGCCGATGCGTTCGGGGCTCTCGAACTGCCTGCTGAGACCGAGCAAGAGGCGGCGCCGTTCGCGGACTGGGCCGCCGAGCGGGATGCAGCCGTGGGGGAGTCGTCCGACGTGGCCGCACCTGAGGCTGCGGAAGACCCGGTCGCAGCGCTGCTGCGCAAGATGGCCGCCAAGCGTGACGAGATCGCCGCCGCTGGACTGGCAGTCGGCGCTGCCGGCGCCACGGCTGCGGCAGTTGGGCACGCTGACGAGGCCGACGCCGTGGAGACGTCGACGGACATTCCGTCGGTTGACGCCGAGCCCGTGACCGACGAAGTGCTCGAAGGCACCGAGGCGGCTGACCAGCCCGAGGCTGGCGACGTCGCAGAGTCCGAGGCGGCTGTGGCCGTTGGTGACGAGTCTGACGACGACTCAGATGACGACGATGACTCGGACGATGACGACGACGAGTCAGATGACGACGATGACTCGGACGATGACGACGACGAGTCAGATGACGATGATGACTCGGACGATGACGACGACGAGTCAGATGACGATGAGTCCGACGACGACTCGGACGACGATGATGACGACGAGTCAGACGATGACGATGACGACGACGAGTCGGACGATGACGATGAGGATCACGGGTCGGGGGAACCTGCCCCAACTCGGCGCGAGGTGTCCACGATCGAAGAGGTCGTCGACGGCGGCTACGGCTGGGGTTCGGCCGCTCCGGTGTGGGACGGCGCCATGCCCTTGGGGCACCCGGTGAAGGCCAACCGGGCCTGGATGCAGTGCCAGGCGCCGGGTGACCAGTGGTACGACCAGATCCACGTCGACGTGTGGTTCACCGATGTCGACACCGCCCAGCGGTTCGGCTTCCGGCACGGCTCGTAAGGACTGACCCACACCGGTCCCTTCACAACTCAGCGGGCGCCTCGATCATGGTCGGGGCGCCCGCTCCGTGTCGTGAAAGCCCCTGAGCCCCTGCTTCGCTGAGGGTAGCCGCGCTTCGCTGAGGGTCTACCCTCGCCGGAGCGCGGCCAAGCTCACCGAAGCAGCGTCAAGCCCGAGACCAGGGTCAGCCCAGCCCCCTACGACCAGTCGCGGCGGTCCACGATCGTGCCGGCACCCTCCGGCAACGCCGGCACCGCAGTCACCGCGCACCCGAAGCGCAGCCCAGCCCGCACCAACGCGGTCACCCGATCGACCACATCGTCAGCGTCCGCGCCGTCAGCACACACGATCTCGCAGGTCAGCTCGTCACGATGGTCGACCCGGTCGACGAGGAACCGCCAGGCCGCCACCCCAGTCACATCCGAGAGCGCCGCCGCCGCCTGGCGCGGGTGCAGGAACATCCCGCGCACCTTGACCGCAGCTCCGACCCGCCCGAGCACACCGACCAACCGCGGCGACCCATCCGGACCCAGCCGCCAGGCCGACAGGTCCCCGGTGCCGAACCGCACCATCGGGTAGTCGGCGCGCAGCAGCGTGACCACCACCTGACCCTCACCGGAGGTCACCGGCATACCGGTGTCGAGATCGCAGATCTCCACGAGCAGCCCCGGCGCGGGGACCAACCCGCCGCCTGGCTCCGTCTCGAAGGCGATGAGCCCCGTCTCCGCGGTCCCATACGCCATGAGCACGGTCGGCACCCGCTCCTGCAGCAGCACGCGCAGCGAGTCCGGCAGCGGCTCGGCCGTCACGAGCGCCTTGGACAGCTGCCAGCGCGAGGAGTCCAGTCCCAGCTCGGTGAAGCGGTCGATGATCGCCTTGAGGTAGCTCGGCAACCCCGTGTATGCCGTGACGCCCAGGTCGGCGATCGCGCGCGCCTGCAGGTCTTGGCTGCCGATCCCGCCGGGCAACACGCGGGCCCCGAGGGCCAGCGCACCCTCCTCGAACATCGCGCCAGCAGGCGAGAGGTGATAGCCGAAACAGTTGAGCACGAGGTCGTCCGGGCCGATCCCCGCGGCCGCGAGCGAGGGTCCCCAACGCCACGGGTCGACGCCGTCGAGCTGCGGCTCATAGAGCGGTCCGGGCGACTGAAAGACCCTGCGCACCAGTGCATTCGGCGCGATCAACCCACCGAAGGGCGGCTCGGCGGCCTGCAGCGCCAAGACGTCGTCCTTGGTGAGGATCGGCAGCTCGTCGATCCCGGCCCGGTCGCCCCAGCGCGCGTCGAACGCCGGCACGGCCGAGCGCGCCTGGCTCACCGTGCGCGCGACATCGGGAGCCAACGCGGCGGCATACGCCGTCACGGCCTCGTGCAGCGAACCGGACATGAGGGACTCCCTTTCGGTATGCCGTGCGCCCCGGACGGGGTCAGCTGGGCACGGCGAAGCTGAGGGTGGACGTCACCCGATAGGCCAAGAGCCCAAGGCGAGGCCGAGGGCCTCGGCACCAGCGGCCTCAGAGCCAGCGCTTGCGCCGCTTGTAGTGCTTGACGTCGCGGAAGGACTTGCGGCTGCCCGAATCGCCGAGGCCGAGGTAGAACTCCTTGACGTCAGGGTTTTCGCGCAGGTCCTGGGCCGAGCCTTCGAGCACGATGCGACCCTGCTCCATGATGTAGCCGTGGTCGGCGACCTCAAGGGCGCGGCGGGCGTTCTGCTCGATGACCAACACGGTGAGCCCGAGCTCGTCGTTGATCTGCTTGATGAAGCCGAAGATGTCCTTGACCAGCAGAGGCGCCAACCCGAGCGAGGGCTCGTCGAGCATGAGCAGCTTGGGCTTGGCCATCAGCGCCCGGCCGATCGCGAGCATCTGCTGCTCGCCACCGGACAGATAGCCGGCCACCCGGGCGGTCATGTCGCCGAGTTTCGGCAGCAACCGGTAGACCTGCTTGAGGTCCTCGGCCTCGCCGCCGCCGCGGAAGTATGCGCCGGCGAGCAGGTTCTCCTGCACGGTGAGGTGCTCGAAAACGTGCCGCCCCTCCATGCACAAGGACAGGCCCAACTTGACCCGGGCAGCCGCATCCAGGTGGGTGATGTCCTTGCCCTGGAACAGGATCGACCCGTCGGTCACCTCGCCGTGCTCGGTGGGCAACAGCCCCGAGATGGCCTTGAGAGTGGTCGACTTGCCCGCGCCGTTGGAGCCCAACAACGCGACGATCTTGCCCTCGGGCACCGCGAGCGAGAGCCCGCGGAGCACGAGGATGACGTCGTCGTAGATGACCTCGATGTTGTTGAGGGTGAGCAGCTCGGAAGCCACCGCAGCCCCGGCGCCGGGGGCGGCCGGCATACCGGCCACCCCCGTCACACCAGTCGTGTCAGTCACGATCGATTCCTTCGTCAGGAGGACGCATCAGCAGGACGTCACGAGGACGTCACGGGACCTGGTTGGCCGCGATCTCGGTGATTTTGCCGCCCGTGACCTGGTAGATGCCCGAGCCGGTCGAGCCGCGGTGCGAGTCGGCCGAGAACTTCACCGTGCCGGTGCCGACGACGCCGCCGGTGTCGATCTTGTCCATCGACTCGAGGGCGGCCTTGATGGCCTCACCGGTGAGCTTGTCGCTGGAGCCGAGAGCCTTCTCGATGCCCTTGGCCATGACGTCCATCGTGTACCAGCCCTGGGCGTAGTGCAGGCCCTTGT
>JBGAQV010000134.1:0-6533 GCA_044220505.1 Dermatophilaceae bacterium | reverse complement strand
TCTCCTCGGCGACGACCTCGACGGCCTCCACGGTGCCGTCGGCGGCGACGACCTCGACGGCCTCCACGACCTCGACGGTGCCGTCGGCCTCGACCGCGGCGACGACGTCGTCGACGACCACGGTGCCGTCGGCGGCCTCAGCCACCTCGACGACCTCGACGACCTCGACCGGCTCCTCGGCCTTGGCGGCGGCCTTCTTCTTCGGGGTGGTCGCCTCCTTCGCCGGCTCGTTCGCGGCGTCCTTGGCGGCGGCCTCGAAGAGGGCCAGCTTGTCGGCCTTGGGCTCGGCCACGCGCAGCGTGCCCTCCTGGCCCGGGAGACCCTTGAACTTCTGCCAGTCACCGGTCACCTTGAACAGCGCGACGACGGCCTCGGTGGGCTGGGCGCCCTGAGCGAGCCAGTACTGCGCACGCTCGCCGTTGATGTCGATGACCGAGGGCGCCTCGGTCGGGTGGTACTTGCCGATCTCCTCGATCGCGCGGCCGTCACGCTTGGTGCGCGAGTCCATAACCACGACGCGGTAGAACGGAGCGCGGATCTTGCCCATCCGCTTGAGACGAATCTTCACAGCCACAGTCGATGCATCCTTCGGTTGTGAGGCACGGCCAGACCGCGAGAGGAACACGCGGGGTGCCGTGGCTCGGTGTGTAGGCATCCGAGCGGGGCAGGGATCAACGCCCAGCCCAGACGGGTACAGCGAGCCATTCTGCCAGATCGGGCCTACCCCTACCGAACCCGTCGCCTACCGCTGGCCGGCAGCGATCCGCACCGCAAGGGCCGCGAGCTCCCGGTCGTCGAGTTCGCCCCGGACCTCCCAGCGCGGTCCCACACCGAGCCGGTATGCCGTCCGCTCACCTTCCCCACCTGGCTCACCGAGAGCGCACCGCACCTCCGGCACGCGGGCCAGGTCGTATCCCGCACCTGTCCAGCCAGCCCGCGCCCAGGCCTCGTCGGAGTCGGTGAAGCACCCGGAAATAACTGCGCCACAAGGAGATTCAGCCAGCACGTGGAAGAGAACATCATCACTGAGCCAGGCCCGACGCAGCACCGGCACGCCCAACTCGACCGCCAGACGAGTTGCCACGCCGTCCCGCGCCGAGTGCTCAGGTCCATTGACGACACAGCCGATCCTGCGTCGGACCGGAGCCCGGTAGGCGACCTGGGGCAGGTGAGCCGAGCCCGGCCAGTCCTCACGGGTGAGCGCGAATCGGTCATGATCGCGCCAGCCATCGGCTGGATCACCCAGCGTCGGCACCCACACCAGGCGCGGCGAGAAACCCTCCGGCTGGAAGCCCAGCGACCGCAGCAACAAAGCCGAGCGTTCGTTGCCGGGCTGCACCCCGGCCTCCAGACGGTGCAGTCCCAGACCGTCGGGTTCGCGCGCGAACGCATGGTCCACCACCAGGGCCAGGCCTTCGCGCAGCAGGCCGCGACCGGCATACGGATCGAAGGCGTCGTAGCCGAGCGTGGCCGTCGATCCCCGGCCGCGGACGATGCTGTTGAGGTTGATCCGGGCGGCAATGCCATGTCCCGCAGCGGCGACTCGCAGGCTGGTGTGGACATGGACGAGGAAGGTGAGCCGCGACTGGCCTTGGTCGGCGACCAGGGTCGGCAGGCTGTCGAGTCCGGATGGCCCCCACTGCGTGATCCGCTGCAGCGATGCCTCGGTGGCGGTGGTCAGCGCGGGCAGGTCACCGGCGGTGACCGGCGCCACGCGCACCCGTCCCCCCGGTCGTGACAGCGCCATCGCGGCAGCCTACCGGCGGGGCAGCGAGCGCGCCTGACCAGCGCCCGCACGCACGAGGGGGAGGAGCCGGCTGGCCCCTCCCCCTCGGTCACCGTTGGGTGATGACGTTCACCAGGTCACGGCGTCACAGCCTGGACGAGCACATCGCCGGTGCCGACGATGACGTTGGCGCTCGTCGCGACCCGCACGGCACCGAGCAACACCCGGCCGGACGCCGGGACAGCCCCTGCCGTCACGATAACCGGGACAGTCCAGCTGGCCCCGCTCAACCGTTCGGCATTGGTGTCGGTGACGGATACCGACCCATAGGCGGCCGCGGTCACGACATCGACGTAGGTGTACGTCGTGGAGCCGGCGGGCACGGAGTAGCCGTCGACAACGATCGTGTACGTGCCCGGGGGTGCGGCGATCGTCACCGATTCCTCGCTGTCGCCGTCGGCCGACTGCCCGACGAGCGCGCCCGTCGGTCCGTAGACGTACAGGTCGAGGTCTGCGGCGGCATCCGACGTCGATCCGATGGTCGCCCGCAAGGAGCTGGCTCCCGCCGGCACGTCGACCGTCGTCGTGTGCACCTGCCCGGTCGAGATGGTCGGCGTGGCCCGCAGCGCGCTGCCGAGGGTGCCGCCCACCATGCGTCCGGTGAAGGTGCCGTAGATGTTCTTCGCCGTCGCTTCCGCCGTGACCGGGACGCCCACCTGGGCCGTCGGGATGACGATCGGGGTGACCGTCGCCCCGAGCACCGAAGCCGTGATGGAGTACGGCGCCTCGATCGCGTCGGAGGTGCGGCGCATCTCGACCGCGACCTCCCACACACCCGGCTGCGGGTTGCTGACCGTGCGGCTCACCGCAGCAGCCGCGCTGCACTGGGTGGTGCCCGCGCAGGTCGGCACCGGCGGGTTGTACCAGTACGGCGTCGAGTTGGCGTCGATGCCCACCCCATAGGGGTGGAAGCGCAGGAACCGAATCTGACCGGCTCCAGCCGTCGTGCCACCGCCGGTGAGGTCCACCTTGAACGCCGGCGTGTTCGCAGGGACGTTGAAGAAGTGGCTCGTCGACTGGTTGCGAGCGATGGTGCCGCTCTTGGTCACGGCATACCCGTTGGCCGCGGTGAATTGGTCGGCCGCAACGATGGTGTTCATCGTCTGCGCCTCGACCCCGGGGTTGGCGGGATCGTCGAGGTTGAGGATCGCCGAGTGGATGCCGGAGCTGCCGGCCGTGACGGTGACCGGGAAGCTCACCGGAGTGTTGAGCGGCAGGGCGACCGAGCTTGCCGATGCGAAGGTGCCGTCGTTGCCGACCCACTTCACGGCATACCTGATCGTGCCGCCGCCACCCGAGGTGCGGGTGAAGGTGTAGGTGCGCACATAGCTGTCGCCGGCCTTCACGCCCTCTCGGTCGTAGATCCCGGTGCCGACGTTGGGCGTGGCGAGGAAGCCGGAGATCACGGTGTTGACCGCGACTCGGGCCTGCACATCGACGACCTTGGCCTGGGTCGCCAGCAGCGCCCAGGCAGCGGGGACGTTCATCAGCCCGTTGCCCTGCTCGTAGGCGCCGTAGCCGTCGATGAAGCGCGCGCTGGAGTTGACCGCCTGGCGCAATTGAGCCGGCTTGTACTGCGTGCCGGTCGCCTTGGCCGCCGAGACGAGCAACGCGGCCGCGCCGGCAGCCTGGGGGGAGGCCATCGACGTGCCGTTGAACATCGCGTAACCGGGCGGGCAGGCATAGGGCAGGCAAGCCCCGGCCGGGCTCTGCCAGGTCGGGACCGTCGAGACGGCCGATCCGGGCGCGAGGATCTGCGGCTTGAAGCCACCGTCTTCACGCGGGCCACGCGAGGAGTAGGGGTGGATGTTGTCGGCCTTGGTCGTCGACGAGCCGTAGTTGGACTGCCACGTGTCGTTGGTGATGTAGGAGCCCACGCTCATGACCTTGGACGCGACCGACGGGTCGCCGATGGTGTTGAGCCCGGCGCCGGAGTTGCCCGCCGAGATGAACATCTGCACCTTGTAGGTCTCGATGAGCTTGTCGTAGAGCGCCGCTCGGGCGTTGTTGCCGTCGTTGAGCGCCGGCAGACCACCGATCGACATGTTGATGACGTCGACGTTCATCTGCTTGGCCGCGAGGATCATGCCCTCGAGCAACGCGTGCGAGGTGCACCCGCCGACGAAGAGGCAGACCCGCACCGACACGAGCTTGGCGCCCGGGGCGGCACCGGTCATCGCGCCACCGAACATGCCGTTGGCGGCGGTGATGCCCGCGACGTGCGAGCCGTGCGCGCCGGAGACGATGCCGATGTTGACGACCTTGTTCTTGCCGTCGGTCTGGACGACGAACGGCAGCCGGTCCTGGTATGCCGTGTCCGCCCGGTCCGTGCCGAAGTAGCCCACGTCATAGCGGACCTTGTAGTCGGTCATTCCGGACTCGTCGGCGAAGGAGCCGTTCTGGTTGGTGTCGACCCAGACGGTGTTGCTCGTCGCGTCCCAGAGGACCCCGAAGAGCCCCGAGGATCCAGCCGGGTTGCCGTCGCGGTTGACGTCGTTGCCGAGCTCGCCGCCGAGGTCGGGATGGCGCTCGTCGAAGACCCCGAAGCGGTAGCTGCCGGCCTTGGGAGCGGTGTAGGTGACTCCGCCGCTGATGAAGGCGGGTTTGGCGCTGACCTGGGTGCCCATCTGGATCCAGGTGGGGTCGCTGTCGTTGTTGGCCGTCCCGGTGAAGGTCGGGTCGGTCGCGGTGACCCAGTCGACGATCTTGCGCTCGCCGGTGGTCGTCGTCTGCAGCGCCGGGTGGGCCAGGTCGATCCCGGAGTCGATGACCGCGATCGTCGTGCCGCGTCCGTCCCACGTCGGGTGAGCCGTCACGAAGTCGACGGCCCCGGTGTCCCGGATCGGCATGTAGGGGTTGCTTTTCGGGGTCGATGCGCCGGGCGCGGCATACGGCACCGGGCCGGTCTGCCCGTCTGGACGGGGGTCCTCCAGCGGCACGACCTCGTCGACATCGACCGCTTCGACGCCCGCGATCGCCGCCACCTGGGCCGCGGCCGCGACGGGCACGGTGACCCTCAGGTAGCCGATGGCGTCGTCACGGTAGCCGACGCTGCCGCCCAAGGCCGCGACGGCCGACGCGACCGTGGCGTTCTTGTTGGTGCCGGTGGAGACGATGAGGGTGATCGTCTTCTTGCCCTGCACCTTGGCCTGGGCGAGCAACTCCCGGTCGTGCTTGCCGAGCCCGTTGTCACCCGCTGGACCCGGCGCACCGGGAGCCGCGAATGCGGTGGGTGCGACGAGAGCGAGGGAGAGCGCTGCCACTCCTGTCATGGCAGCGAGTGCGCGTGGGCGCAGTGGTCTCATGAATGTGAACCCTTCGCGTGAGAGGCCCCGAACGGCGTGACCGCCACCTCTACGCGGGAGTGTGTCCCACCTCATCGCCCTGAACCAGGCTTCTCGCACGAATCTTTACCAAGTTTTGGAGCTTTGAGCGTGATCCTTCCCGGCGCACGCGACGAAAGCGGGCATTCCGGCATACAGGCAGCCCGGCATCACACCGGCCGACACACCGGCCGACACACCCGCGGCCAGACCGGCCGGTGACGGTGCGTCAGACCGGGCGACCCCGCAGCACGATCGTCCGAGGAGATCCGAGCGCGCGCAGGTCCGCCCGAGGGTCGGCGTCATAGACCACCAGGTCGGCTGGGTCGCCTTCCTCGAGCCCGGGACGGCCGAGCCAGGCCCGGGCCCCCCAGGAGGCCGCCGAGAGCACCTCCACAGGGGTCAACCCGGCCTGGGCGAGTTCCAGCGCCTCCTGGGCGACCAGGCCATGCGGCAACGCGCCGCCTGCGTCGGTGCCGACGTAGATCGAGACCCCGGCCTCGTGCGCGCGACGGATGGTCTCGTAACGCCGGGCGTGCAGGTCGATCATGTGCGCGGCATACGCCGGGAACTTCTCCGCCGCAGGGGCCGCGATCTCGGGGAAGGTCGTGATGTTGACCAGGGTCGGCACGATCGCGATCCCCTGCGCCGCGAAGGCTCGCGTCGATTCCTCGTCGAGACCGGTGGCGTGCTCGATGCAGTCGGTGCCTGCCGCGGCGAAATCGTGCAGCGACTCCTCGCCGAAGCAGTGCGCGGTCACCCGCGCGCCCTCCTCGTGCGCGGCAGCCACGGCGGCCACGACGGCCTCTCGTGGCCAGCAGGGCGCGAGGTCGCCGCGGTCGCGCTCGATCCAGTCGCCCACGAGCTTGACCCACCCGTCACCGCGCCGGGCCTCCATCCGCACGTGAGCGACGAGTTCGTCCGGCTCGATCTCGTGGGCGAAGTTGCGGATATAGCGTCGGGTGCGGGCGATGTGCTTGCCGGCACGGACGATCCGCGGCAGGTCCTCGCGGTCGTCGATCCAGCGGGTGTCTGCCGGCGATCCGGCGTCGCGGATGAGCAAGGTGCCGGCAGCCCGGTCGGTGAGCGCCTGAGTCTCACTCGTCGCATCGTCGACGGGTCCGTTGCGATCCAGACCGACGTGACAGTGCGCATCGACCAGCCCGGGAAGCGCCCAGCCCCGCACGGTCTGGACGTCGGCCCCGGAGGTGACCGGGGCGGCATACGAGATCCGTCCGTCGATCACCCAGCACTCGGGACGGCTCTCCTGCGCCGAGACCAGCACCTCACCGACGATGTGTAGCACCGTTGCCATGGGCCGCACTCTACTTCGCAGGTGCGGCGCTGTGTCCATGGCCATGGGAAAGTCCCCACTGGTGGCCAGGTGAGGTCCCCGTTGGTGGCCAAGTAGAAGTCCCCACTCT
>JBGAQV010000133.1:0-6641 GCA_044220505.1 Dermatophilaceae bacterium | reverse complement strand
GGACGGTGGGAGTGGGTCACCGGCATCGAGCACGCCGACTGGGTGCTGGTGCACGCCATCGTGGACCGGCCCGACGAGCTGGCCACCGCCTTCTTGGTGGTGCCCCGTGCCGACGCGACCGTCGAGGATCTGCACGTCACCGTCCACCGCCGCGAGTGGATCGTCGACAAGGCTTTCGTCTGCCGGGTCCTTCCGTCCGGCCGCCGGCTGTCCTTCTCCCGGCGCCGCGGTGAGACCGCGCTGGTGCCCCTCGACCGGGTCCGCGGGCTGGAGATCCACGGTCCGAGCCAAGACGCCCAGCTGTTGCTCGCGGCATACCAGAACCTGCGGGTCGCCGACCTGGCCGATGTCATCCACGAGTTGTCCCCCGAACGCCGCGCCCAAGTGGCTGCCGCGCTGGACGACGCCAAGCTCGCCGACGTCCTCGAGGAGCTCTCCGAGGACGACCAGGTCGAGATCCTCGCCGGGCTCGACACCGAGCGCGCTGCCGACGTGCTCGAGGCGATGGAACCCGACGACGCCGCCGACCTGCTCGCCGAGCTGTCGACCGACCAGCAGGAGACGCTCCTGGCGCGGATGGAACCCGACGAGGCCGCGCCGCTGCGCCGCCTGCTCAGCTACCCCGAGGACACCGCCGGTGGGCTCATGACGAGCGAGCCGATCATCCTCGGCCCGGAGGCGAGCATCGCCGAGGCGCTCGCCCTGGTGCGCCGGGAGCAAGTGCCGACGACCCTCGCGACGACGGTCTTCGTCTGCCGTCCGCCTCTGGAGACCCCGACCGGCCGCTATCTCGGGATCGTCCATATCCAGCGGCTGCTGCGCGATCCCCCGCACTCCCCCGTGGGCGCGGCACTCGACCGGGTGGACCCGCTGCTGCCTTCGGCGAGCGTCGACGAGGTGCACCGCCATCTGGCGACCTACGACCTGGTCGCCGCTCCCGTCGTCGACCCCGACGGGCATCTCGTCGGCGCCGTGACGGTCGATGACGTCCTCGACCACATCCTGCCCGAGGACTGGCGGGAGGACTGGCGGGGTCACGAGTCCGAAGCCGGGCCGGCCGACCCAGCCGACTCGGCCGGCCCGGCCGACCGCCGGAGCACCACCCACCCGAGGGAGGCGACCTGATGACCACGCCCAATCCCCGCCGTCGACCACTCGACGCCCTCGAGCTGCCGCGCGACCGCCAACGCCGCAGACTGCCGGTCTCGGTCCGCACGCCGACGCTCACCCAGGAGCGCTTCGGCGTGTGGAGCGAGCGGTTCGCCCGCTTCATGGGCACCGCGAAGTTCCTCATCGGGATGACGGTCTTCGTCGTGGCCTGGCTCGCGTGGAACACCTTCGCGCCCACTGCCCTGCAGTTCGATCCGCGCGAACTCAACTACACCCTGCTCACCTTGATCCTCTCCTTGCAGGCCTCGTATGCCGCGCCGCTTATCCTGCTCGCGCAGAACCGGCAGACCGACCGCGACCGGATCTTCCTGGAGCAGGACCGCACTCGCGACGAGCGCAATCTCGCCGACACCGAGTTCCTCACCCGAGAGGTCGCCGCGCTGCGGATCGCCCTGCGCGAGACTGCGACCCGCGACTTCATCCGTTCCGAACTGCGCGAACTCCTCGATGAGCTCAACGACCGGCGGCCATCCGCTCCCACCCGCCGACCGACTTAGGATGGCGAGCATGACTGCCCCCACGACCGAGACCCTGCTGGCCGCGCTTGCCACGGTCAACGACCCCGAGATCCGCAAGCCCATCACCGAGCTCGGGATGGTCAAGGCGGTCGCCGCCGACGAGTCCGGTGCAGTCGTCCTCGACCTCTATCTCACCGTCGCAGGGTGCCCGATGAAGGACACCCTGCGCAGCGACACAACAGCCGCGCTCATGAAGGTCCCGGGTGTCACCGGCGTGCTGGTGCGCCTGGACGTCATGAGCGACGAGCAACGCGCTGCCCTCAAGACCAAGCTGCGCGGTGGGGTCGCCGAACGTGAGATCCCCTTCGCGCGCAGCGGCTCACTGACCCGCGTGTATGCCGTGGCCTCCGGCAAGGGCGGTGTCGGCAAGTCCTCGGTCACCGTCAACCTGGCTGCCGCCATGGCCGCCGAGGGCCTGCGCGTGGGCGTCGTCGACGCCGATGTCCACGGCTTCTCGATCCCCCGCATGCTCGGGGTGGCCACAGCGCCCACCCAGGTCGACGACATGATCATGCCGCCCATCTCGCACGAGGTGAAGGTCATCTCGATCGGCATGTTCGTCCCGGGCAACCAGCCGGTCGTGTGGCGCGGGCCGATGCTGCACCGCGCGCTGCAGCAGTTCCTCTCCGACGTCTTCTGGGGCGATCTCGACGTGCTCCTACTGGATCTGCCCCCCGGCACCGGTGACATCGCGATCTCCATCGGCCAGCTCGTGCCGACGGCCGAGATCCTCGTCGTCACGACTCCGCAGCTGGCTGCCGCCGAGGTCGCCGAACGCGCTGGCGCCATCGCCCTGCAGACCCACCAGCGGGTCGTCGGCGTCGTCGAAAACATGTCCTGGCTCGAACTGCCCGACGGCTCCCGTCAGGAGATCTTCGGCAGCGGTGGCGGCAAGGCAGTCTCGGAGTCCCTCACCCGCTCGATCGGTGCTGAGGTGCCGCTGCTGGGCCAGATCCCGCTGGACACCCGCCTTCGCATCGGGGGAGACGAGGGTATGCCGGTCGTGCTCGGCGAGCCGGACTCCCCCGCCGCCGTGGCGCTGCGCGCGGTGGCCCGCGGCCTGGCCAGTCGCGCCCGCGGCTTGTCCGGACGTTCGCTCGGGGTCTCCCCGATCAAGCGCTGAACGCAACCTTGCGGCGTAGAACACCTAGTCCACCCGCGATCACGCCCAGGACGGTTTGGAACGCTCAGGTAGCGTCCGGGTCCCAGGGCGTGGGTTTGACCGGGTCGTGGACCGTGGGTGACGGGCCCGCCGCTGCGCCAAGGTCGGTGCCCACCGCCGCCGCGGCAGCAGCCGCGGCGGCCGCTGCCGCGGTCGGCACCGGGTCCATCAGGGCTTCACGGACGATCCGTCGAGGGTCGTACTGTCGAGGGTCGTACTGCCGCCAGTTGAGATCGTCGAACTCCGGCCCCAACTGGTCCTTGAGCTGAGCCTTGGCGCCTTCGGCCATGACGCGCAGCTGACGCACCGTGCGGCCGAGCTTGGCGGCATACTCCGGCAGTCGTTCCGGGCCCAGGACGACGACGGCCACCAAGAGCAGGACGATGAACTCGTACCCGTTGATATCGAACACCGTCTCCTCCTCCTGCCCGATCAGGCCCGTTGCCGGCAGCGAACGAGGCTAGCTACCGGACGACTGTAGCGTCAGTTGGAGGTCCACCCGCTGCCCGTCGCGCTCGATGGTCAACGTCACCGTCTCGCCCACCGTGCGAGCGCGAATCGCCACGACCAACTGGTTGCGATCGGTGACCCGCTTGCCGTCGAACGCGACGATGACATCGCCGTCCTGCAGACCCGCCTTGGCAGCCGCGCTCCCCTCGGTGACCCCGCCGGGGGTCAGCACCTTGGCACCGCTGCCCTCGAAGCGGCCGTCCAGGCGCACGCCGATGACCGGGTGCACGGCCTTGCCGGTCGTGATGAGTTGTTCAGCCGTGCGGGCGGCCTGATCGCTGGGGATCGCGAAGCCCACCCCGATGCTGCCGCTGACGCCGGTCGCCGACCCCGGGTCTCGGGCGATCGCCGAATTCACCCCGATGACGCGACCGTTCATGTCGAGCAACGGGCCACCGGAGTTGCCGGGGTTGATCGCTGCGTCGGTCTGAATCGCGTTGATGAAGCTGGACTCGTTGCCGTCACCGGCGACGACCGGTCGGTCGAGTGCCGAAATGATCCCGCTGGTGACCGTGGCCTCCAGCCCGAGCGGCGCGCCCACGGCGATGACCCCGTCACCGACGACCACCTCGGTCGACCGCCCCCAGGCCAACGGAGTCAATCCGGTGCGCGCGACCTTGAGCACGGCCAGGTCATAGGAGGCATCACGCCCGACGATCGTGGCATCGACGCTGCTGCCGTCGGACAGCTCGACCGCGATCGTTCCGCCGTCAGCGGCTGAGGACACGACATGGTTGTTGGTGAGGATGTGACCGGCCCCGTCGATGACGAACCCGGAACCCGTGCCGGCGCCCTGGGCCGTCGAGATCTTGATCGTCACGACACTCGGCAGTGCCGTCGCGGCGATCTTGGCAATGCTCCCGTCCGGCCGCAGGGTCGCACCCGGCTGCGGGGCCGGCAAGGGCGAGCTCACCGTCGGCGCCGTCGAGCGGTTCACGAGGAAGGCCCCGGCCCCTCCACCAACCAGCCCCGCCGCCAGACCGACCGCCGCGGCAAGCGCGAGCAGCCCGCGCGCGCCCGTTGTCGCCTTGGCGGCGCTGGTCTGGACCGATCCGGGCGCGGCATATGAGGGCATGGTCCCGAGGTAGGCCGGGCTGGTCGGTTGCCAGGACCCCGGGTGCGCGCCCGGCTCGTATGCCGTGTTGCCGGGTTGCCAGGTCGGCACCGGAAGGGTCGGGCTGGGTGCCTGACCGTATCCGGTCTGGGCGGCGACTCCATCGGGCTGGGCCGGTGCCACCGGAATCTGCGCGATCGGCTCGGTGAGACCGGCATGAGCCGCGGTGGCCGCGCCAGCCGGCTGCGCAGCCTCGGGCGAAGCGAGTGCAGGGGGCGCGGACGACTCGGTGACCTCAGGCTGGAACCAGGCAGACGGGTGCGGCAGCTCCCTGCCGTCCTCGGTCTCGTGGGGACGGTCGGGGGTCTGGCTCATCGGTCGGAACGCTCCGGGGTGTCGGGGATGGCGTTGGTCAGGCCGGCGGGGCTGGTGAGGGGCTCCCGGTGAGTGCCCGGTGTGAGGGGGGCGATGGCGGGGACAGCGAGCCTGGTGGTGTCTGCCCCGAAGGTCGGGTACGTCAGGCGTGCGCTCGGGTTCAACGTGGGCTGTTGAGCCGGCCCGGCTACCCCGACGGCCCACGCCGCCGCGACCGTCGCGGACGCCGCGAGTCCGGCCAGTGCGGCCGCCCTGCGCAGCGACCGGTGCAAGGCGGGGGCCGCGGGCGCCACGGTGGGCAGCCGGAAGGGGGTGACCGCAGCTAGCGCGGTCGGGATGGGGGACACCGGGCCACGGTCAGGCGCGGCATCGCCGGCGACCGCGCAGGCCCACGGGGCCCGATGACCCGGCGCGGGGCTGGGGCCTGCGACGGTTGGCGCGCTGTCCGCGAGCGAGAGCAACATCGACTGCAAGTGCGGCGACACCGACGGCGGTCCGCTGCGCAGCGAACTGAGCATGCGGCGCTCGGCGGCCACGGCATACCGGCAGTGTTCGCACACCGACACGTGACGATCCCACGCGAGCAACGCCGGCCCGCTCATGCGGCGGTCGGCGTAGTCGCTCAGCTCGTCGGTGAGGTGTCGTGTCACCGGGCCCCCGAAACCGCGGGCGTGGGGCGGATCGTGCCGACGGGACGCGGCGGGGCCTCGACCGGCGTCGCGGTGGGTGCCCGGTGGGCGAGAGACTCGCGCAATGCGGCGCGGCCCCGGTGGATGCGCGAGCGCACCGTGCCGAGCTTGATGCCGAGCGTTGCGGCGATCTCTTCGTAGGACAAGCCCTCGATGTCGCAGAGCACGACCGCGGCCCGAAACTCCGGGGAGAGCGAGTCGAGTGCTCGCTGGACGTCGTCGGTGAAGTGGGTCTGGTCGTAGACCTGCTCGGGGCCGGGCTCGCGGGTGGCCATTCGGGAGGCGGCGTCGTCGGGCAGGGCATCGAAGCGGATGCGCTGCTTGCGGCGCATCTTGTCGAGGAAGACATTCGTCGTGATGCGGTGCAGCCAGCCCTCGAAGGTGCCGGGCTGGTAGGAGTGCAGCGAACGGAAGACCCGGACGAACACGTCGTGGGTGAGGTCTTCGGCGTCGTGGGCATTACCGGTGAGGCGGTAGGCGAGGCGGTAGACGCGAGCAGAGTGTTCGGTGACGACCTGCTCCCAGGTCGGCGGGGTCCAGGCGTCGTGACTCGGGACCTGGCCAGCATGGGGCGCGGCAGCAGCCGCGGGGCTGTCGGTCGAGACGAGGATGTCGGTCACGAGGGTGTGGTCGCCTTTCGGAAGCGTCGTGCGGTTGACGATCGAGGTGAGCCCAGGGTTCCCGGGTATCCCACGATGCAACTGTGACGCGCCTGTGGGCGAGCCAACTATCCGGGCCACCCCTGGTATTCCCCTGACGATGCCGGGGTCGTCCGAGGGGCTGGACGGTCGGGGTTTGACGGCGAGTCCAAAGGTTTCCCGGCATACCCCAGCCGTGCCGCACGGGTTGACGGCGGGTCGGAAGGTTTCCGGGGTTCACGGGTGCCGACCGGCCTCCCGGCACCGAGCCAATTGCGCGGCTAAGGTGGGCGGCATGAGCACCAACCGAGCGGTGAGTTTGGCGTATGCCGAGGGCTTCCTCATCGAGGACGAGCACGCCGAGGCGGCTCGCGCCAGGGGCGAAGGCCTGGGTGCGGTCCCGGTCGCCCCGGCCGTCGGCGGTGTGCTGCGCACGCTGGCCGCCGCGATCGGCGCGGCGGTGTTTCTCACCTCGAGCCGGTTCTTCTCTGCGTGGGACGGGCAGGCGATCAGCCAGCAGCCGCG
>JBGAQV010000132.1:0-6703 GCA_044220505.1 Dermatophilaceae bacterium | reverse complement strand
CTTTATGGTGACGCCCTACGAGGAATACCTGCAGGTCTGCGAGAAGCTCAACGAGCTCACGCCGGGCGACCACGCCAAGCGCAGCGCCCTGTTCAACTCCGGAGCCGAGGCCGTCGAGAACGCCGTCAAGGTGGCGCGGCACTACACCGGCAAGGACGGCATCGTCGCCTTCGACCACGCCTACCACGGCCGCACCAACCTCACCCTGGCGATGACCGCCAAGAACATGCCCTACAAGCACAAGTTCGGGCCGTTCGCCAGTGAGCTCTACCGGGTGCCGATGGCCTACCCCTATCGCTGGCCGGGCGGTCCGCAGCACTGCGCGCAGGAGGCGTTCGACTACATCATCGATCAGATCCACGCGCAGATCGGTGAAGAGAACACCGCCGCCGTGATCATCGAGCCGATTCAAGGTGAGGGTGGGTTCATCACCCCGCCGCGCGGGTTCCTTCCGGCGCTGGCCGATTGGTGCCGCGAGCACGACATCCTCTTCATCGCTGACGAGGTGCAGTCGGGCTTCTGCCGCACCGGTGACTGGTTCGCGTGTGATGACGAAGGCGTCGTGCCCGACCTCATCACGACGGCCAAGGGCATTGCCGGCGGTATGCCGTTGTCGGCGGTCACCGGACGGGCCGAGATCATGGACACCATCCACCCCGGTGGCCTCGGCGGCACCTATGGCGGCAACCCGGTCGCCTGCGCAGCGGCGCTGGCCTCGATCGAGACGATGGAAGCCGAGGACCTGAGGTCGCGGGCCCGGGCGATCGGGGCCTTGCTCACCGACCGGCTCAACGGGCTGGCCGGGCGTTACCCCCAGGTCGGCGAGATCCGCGGCCGCGGAGCGATGATCGCCATGGAGTTGGTGACCGACCGCGAGACCAAGGAGCCCGCCGCCGCCCTCACTGCTGCCATCAACAAGGCGTGCCACGAGCGCGGCCTGGTGACGCTCACCTGTGGCACCTTGGGCAATGTCTTCCGATTCTTGCCGCCGCTGTCGATGAGCGACGACCTGCTCGTCGAAGGGCTGGACATCCTCGACGAGGCTTTCGCCGCCTCGGTCTAGTCCCCGGCACCACCCGGCCCCAGCCTGGCGCGGGCACATCCCCACGAAATCGACACTCCGACAACACTTTCGGCAACCTGACAGGAAGAGACGATGGCCGTCAACCCCGCTGCTCTGCTCGACTCGGTGCCCACGGGCCTGCTCATCGCGGGTCAGTGGCGTGCTGCCTCTGACGGGTCAACCCTCCCGGTCGACAACCCCGCCACGGGAGAGATCCTCGCCCACGTGGCGAGCGGTACGCCGGCCGATGGGATGGCGGCCCTCGACGCGGCCGTCGCCGCGCAAGCCTCCTGGGCCAAGGTGCCGCCGCGCGATCGCGGGGAACTGTTGCGGGCGGCATACGAGAAGATCGTCGCTCGGACCGAGGAGTTCGCGCTCCTGATGACCCTGGAGATGGGCAAGCCGCTGGCCGAGGCGCGCGGCGAGGTTGCCTACGGGGCCGAGTTCTTCCGCTGGTTCAGCGAGGAAGCGGTGCGCGTGCACGGGCGCTACTCGGTGGCGCCCAACGGAGCCAGCCGCCTGCTCACCATGAAGCAGCCGGTCGGGCCGACCCTGATGATCACCCCGTGGAACTTCCCGCTCGCCATGGGCACTCGCAAGATCGGGCCGGCGATCGCGGCCGGGTGCACGATGGTCGTCAAGCCCGCGTCCCAGACGCCCTTGACGATGCTCCTGCTGGCGCAGCTGCTGCAGGAGTGCGGTCTACCCCCGGGCGTGCTCAACGTCGTGACCACCGCCCACACCGGCGAGGTGATGGAGCCGATCATTCGCGATCCCCGGTTGCGCAAGCTCACCTTCACCGGCTCGACCGGCGTGGGACAGAAGCTGGTCGAGCAGTCGGCCCAGGGGCTGCTGCGATTGTCGATGGAGTTGGGCGGCAATGCCCCCTTCCTCGTCTTCGAGGACGCCGACGTCGATGCCGCGGTCAACGGGGCGATGCTGGCCAAGATGCGCAATATCGGGGAGGCCTGCACAGCCGCCAACCGGTTCCTCGTGCACGAATCGGTGGCAGCCGAGTTCTCGGAGAAGTTCGCCGCCCGGATGTCGGCGCTGACTGTGGGCGATGGCACCCAGGACGGGATCGACGTCGGTCCGCTCGTGGATCAGAAGGCCCGTGAGGGAGTCGACTCCCTCGTGCAAGAGGCGGTGGCCGGTGGGGCGCGCGTCGTCGTCGGTGGGGGGCCTGCCGAGGGCCCGGGCTGGTTCTACCAGCCGACCGTGCTGACCGATGTGCCTGCCGACGCGCGCATCGCGGTCGAGGAGATCTTCGGGCCGGTGGCGCCGATCTCGACCTTCCGCACCGAGGACGAAGCACTGACGCGAGCCAACGACACGGCATACGGGCTCATCGCCTATGTCTTCACCCGTGATCTGTCGCGCGCGCTGCGGGTGAGCGAGGCCCTCGAATTCGGGATGGTCGGAGTCAACCAAGGCGTCGTGTCCAACCCGGCGGCGCCCTTCGGTGGGGTGAAGGCCAGTGGCTTCGGGCGGGAGGGCGGCTTCGAGGGCATCGACGAATACCTCGAGGTCAAGTACGTCGGCATCGCCGGCCCGTGAGCGGTGGCCCGCCGGCGCGCCGGATGAGTCGCAACACCCGCCAGGTCGTCCAGCTCGTCGGGGTCGGACTGGTTCTCGTGCTCCTCGTCGCGCTCATATGGGTCTGGCGCGGCGGTCCGTCGGCCGCGCCGTCCGGCACCCCGTCGGTCGCTCGATCGGCTGGGGTCGCGATCACGAAGGCGACCACGAAAGCGACCACGAAGGTCCCGGCTTCCGGGTCGACGAACGACTCGATCGACCGCGAGAGCGGGCTGCGATGGGTGGCCGAATCGGCGCTCCCGAAGGAGGCCAGGACGACCCTCGAGTTGATCCGTGCCGGCGGGCCGTATCCATACCCACGAAATGACGACCAGACCTTCTCAAATCGGGAGTCAACTCTCCCAAATCGGGCAAGTGGCTACTACCGTGAGTACACCGTCGTCACGCCGGGATCCGGGGATCGTGGGGCCCGCCGGATCATCCGCGGACGCGAGGGGGAGTTGTATTACACGGATGACCATTACGGGTCGTTCCGTCGCGTTCGAGAAGGCGCCTGAACGGGCGCGCCAGGGGAGAGTCGTGAAGCATTTCGATGGCAGCGCGAGCGTGCGGGCGCTCGTCGCACGAGCCAGGGCGGCCGGGCGGGTGGTGCGAATCGTCGAGGGCGGGGTGGACAAACATTCGTCGCTGGTCGCATTCGCCGAGGGGCTGGCGCTGCCGGAGTGGTTCGGCCTCAACCTGGACGCGTTGACCGACGCACTCCGGGACCTCGCCGACGAGCACGGGCGTGAGATCGAGCTGGTCTGGGACCGAGTGGGCCGACTGCACGAAAGTGACCCGAAGGCATATGGCGCCATCCTCGCCGTGTTGCTCGACATCGAAGCCGAGCGCGACGACCTGCACGTCACCGTCGTCGACCGATGACAGGTGACCGTTGACGGGTGATCCCTGGCGCGAGGCTGCCCCGGACTGGGTGAGAATGGCTGGGTGAGTGAACCCCGTGCCGTTGTCCTGCTCGGATCGACCGGATCCATCGGCACCCAGGCGATCGATGTCGTGCGGGCTAATCCAGGCCGTTTCCGGGTCACTGCACTGACCGCAGGCGGCGGCAACCTCTCCCTGCTCGCCCGACAGGCTGTCGAGCTGGGGGTCGAGGCCGTCGGTGTCGCCGCCGCGGATCCCGCTGACGTCGAGCGCGCCATCGGGCAGGCGGCGCGGGAAGCCGGCCGGACGGCATACCGACCAGAGATTCTCACTGGACCCGACGCGAACGCGACGCTGGCCGCACGCCCGGCCGACGTCGTCCTCAACGGCATCACCGGCTCGATCGGTCTGGCTCCCACTCTCGCAGCGCTCGCGGCCGGCAACTCCCTGGCCCTGGCCAACAAGGAGTCGCTCATCGTCGGTGGCCAACTCGTCACCACCGCAGCGCGCCCCGGACAGATCGTCCCCGTGGACTCCGAACACAGCGCGATCGCCCAATGCCTGCGTGGCGGTCGCGCGGACGAGGTCAGGCGGCTCATCGTCACCGCGAGCGGGGGACCTTTCCGCGGGCGGTCGCGTGAGGAGCTGCACGACGTCACCCCTGCGCAAGCGCTGGCCCATCCCAACTTCGCCATGGGCCGGGTCGTCACCACCAATAGCGCCACCCTGGTCAACAAGGGGCTGGAAATCATCGAGGCGCACCTGCTCTTCGGGATCCCCTTCGAGCGGATCACCACGGTCATCCACCCGCAACAGCAGATCCACTCGATGGTCGAGTTCCACGACGGGTCGACGATCGCCCAGGCGGGTCCACCACGGATGCTCGTGCCGATCGCGCTTGGGCTCTCGTGGCCCGAGCGTCTCGCCGATGTCGACGACCCCTGCGACTGGACCGCGGCACAGTCCTGGGACTTCCTCCCGCTCGACGAGGTCGCCTTTCCATCGGTGCCCCTGGCGTATGCCGTCGGTGCCGCCGGAGGGACGATGCCCGCCGTCTACAACGCGGCCAACGAGGTGTGTGTCGACGCCTTCCACGACGGGCTCATCCGATTCACCGAGATTGTCGACACCATCGCCCGGGTGGTCGACGACCACGAACGCGGAATTGCCAGCCAGGTATGCCGGGCCGGCACCGGAATCGACGCCCCCACCTTGGACGTTGAGAGCGTGTTGCGCGCTGATGAGTGGGCGCGTGCCCGGGCTCGAGCCGTTCTCGGGCTGGATGAGGGGATCTCATGACCTCGGTGACCTATCTGCTCGGCGTCCTGGCCGTCATCGCGCTCGTCGGGGTGTCGATCGCGCTGCACGAGTTGGGCCACCTCATTCCGGCCAAACGGTTCGGCGTGAAATGCACGAAGTACATGATCGGGTTCGGTCCGACGCTGTGGTCGCGCACCCGCGGGGAGACCGAATACGGCATCAAGGCGATCCCGCTCGGTGGCTACGTCAAGATGATCGGGATGATCCCGCCCAAGCCCGGCGACAACCCGGCCCTGTTGCGGGCGAGCACGACCGGACGAATGAGCATCGTCGAACAGGCGCGGGCCGAGGCGGTCGACGAGGTCCAGCCCGGCGACGAGGACAAGGTCTTCTACAAGCTGTCGGTGCCCAAGAAGGTCATCGTCATGCTCGGCGGGCCGATCATGAACCTCGTCCTGGCGGTGGTGTTGTTGGCGGCACTGGTGAGCGGTATCGGCGTGCCCACGTTGGTGCCCACCGTCTCCAGCGTCGCGGAGTGCGTGCCGTCCACGGCTCCCACGGTGACCAAGCCCGAGCCCTCGTGTGTGGTCGGCGACGCGGTGCCCCCGGCCGTCGTGGCCGGGCTCCGGGCTGGTGACCGTATCGTCGCCGTCGATGGTCGACCGGTGACCCTCTGGTCGGAGGTCACCACGTTGATCCGGGCCGCCGCGGGGCGCTCGCTCACGCTCACGGTGGAGCGCACCGGCGAGCAGCTCACCCTCACCGCCCCGATCGTGGGCGTGGCGCGCACGGCATACACGCCGGAGGGGAGGCCCAAGACGACCGCCGACGGCACGCTGGTGACCGACATGGTCGGCTACCTCGGCGCGACCGCCAGCCGCGACTACGTTGCCCAGCCGATCACGCGCGTCCCCGAGTTGCTCGGCAACATGCTCGGAACGGTCGTGACGGCCCTCGGGACCTTCCCGGCCAAGCTGGTCGGCGTCGCCCAGACCCTGCTCGGCGGCGGCGATCGCGACCCCGAAGGGCCGGTCTCGGTCGTCGGCATTGGGAGGGCCGGTGGCGAGATCGCGTCGGGTCAGCTCGGCGGAGACGGGCCCAAGGGCGTGATCTACCAGTTCCTCTGGCTGGTCTTCGGGCTCAACCTCATGCTCTTCTTCTTCAACCTGCTGCCGGTGCTGCCGCTGGATGGTGGCCAGGTGGTGGGTGCGCTGTGGGAGGGCATCAAGCGCACCGGAGCGCGGCTGCTCGGGCGTCCGGATCCGGGGTATGTCGACGTCGCCAAGGGGCTTCCCATCGCGTATGCCGTGTCGACGGTCCTCATCGCCATGACCCTCATGCTGGTGATCGCCGACCTGGTCAAACCCATCAGCCTCGGCTGAACGCTCACTATGGAGGCCTCACTGCGAGGCGTTTTTCCCTTGTGCTCGAACATTCGTCGTAGTACGCTCGTGCTATGACGATCACTCCGTTGGACTCGCAGCCAGGCGGCGGTAAGCCGTCCGGCGCGGTACCGCGAGGCGGGTCGCCTGCGGGTGGGTCGGCTTCGCGAGAACCGGCTGCCGTGGCGGGGGTGCCGACGGGGGCGCTGCACGCGTTCGTGGACAAGGTCCAGGCCCGGTTGGCTGACCCCGGCGCGGGTGTGGTGGTCGGTGCTGCTGATGTTGGTGAGGTGGAGCGGATCGCTCGTCGGGTGGAAGCCCTGCGGTTAGCTCTTGTCGCTGCTGCTGACCGGCAGCAGGTGCATCGTCGGACCGGGCATTCCTCGACGTCGGCGTGGGTCGCGTCAGCAACCCGTGGCGATGGGGCTCACGCGGCCCGGGACGTGGTCTTGGCGACCTCCCTGGCTGGTGAAGGGCTTGCGACGACCCGGGCGGCGTTCGATGCCGGTGACGTCTCTAGCCGCAGTGCGGGGATCAT
>JBGAQV010000131.1:0-6824 GCA_044220505.1 Dermatophilaceae bacterium | reverse complement strand
CCACCGAGGGAGTGGCCGAGCACGGCATACCGGAGCGTGGGATCGAGCTGGGCGGCGAGGGAGGCAGCCATCAGGCCGATGTCGTAGCGCGCCAGGCGCGGGCCGTCGGCGTGCCCGGGCAGGTCCGGGGCGACGACCGGCACGTCGCCGAGCGCCCCACGGACGCCGTCCCACACGGCGACATTCCCCCCGAGCCCGTGCAACAGCAGGACCGTCGTGTCACTCATGGGCGTGACGATATCGACGTTGACCGCGAGGCTGGGATACAACATGGCCTATGGACCTGCCGCTGTTGGACCCCTCGGAGCAACGGGTGCTCGGCTCGCTCATGGAGAAGGAGATCACCGTCCCCGCGAGCTACCCCCTGACCCTCAACTCGCTGCGGTTGGCGTGCAACCAGTCGACCAGCCGCGACCCGGTCGTCGACTACAGCGAGAACGACCTTGTCGAGGTGACCCTGCGGTTGCAGTCCCGTCAGCTCGTGCGGTTGGTGCGGGCCGATTCGGGTGCGCGGGCGGTGAAATACAAGCAGCGACTCCTGGAAACCCTGGTGCTGCCAGACGACCAACGCGCACTGCTCACCGTGTTGTTGTTGCGCGGGGCTCAGGCTCCCGGCGAGCTCAAGACCCGGTGTGAGCGCCTGCACGCCTTCCCGGATCGGGCCGCGGTCGAGGTCACACTGCAGGCCATGGCGAGCGCATCCACCCCGCTGGTGCGCGAGCTCGAGCGGCTGCCGGGCCAGCAGGATCACCGGTGGATCCACCTGCTCGGGCCGGTCGAGCTTCCCGAAAGTCGGCCTGAGGCAACGCGATCCGCTCGTCGTGACGGTCCGCCACGATGGCGGCACGACGAGGCGAGCGACACGGCATACCTGGCCTGTGGTGCCGAGACCGAGGCGAGCGAGGCACCCGCTGGCGTTGACGAGCGACTCCTTGACCTGCCGCACGGCATCCTGACCGTCACCCTCGACGGCGAGGGCCGCATCACCGGGCTCACCGTCGAAGGCGCCGCCGCGAGCCTCCCGCCCGACGCCTTGGGCGTCAAGGACGCGTAAAGGAACGCACCCACGGCGCTACGGGCGCGCAAAGACGGGGCAGGTATGCCGTCCGGCCGGGTGAGGTTGAGCCGTGCGACTGCTCGACCGTCCCCGCCCTGCATTCCTCTCAACCGCGGAAGTGGCCGCCCGTCCACCCGCTCCCGGTCCACTGGAGCGGACTCCTCGCATCGACGTGCCCGAAGACCGGGGGTATCAGCTCAAGGAGGCGCTGCTCGGAAAGGCCCTCACCAACGACGCCGTCGAGGACGAGAAGCTGAGCAAGACGCTCGCGCTGGGCGTGCTGTCCAGCGACTGCATCTCCTCCAGCGCCTACGGCTCCGAGATGATGCTGCTCGTCATGCTGCCGGTCTTCGGGATGGCGGCCTATGACGTGCTGCTGCCGCTGACCCTCGTCGTGCTGGCGGTCCTCGTCGTCGTAACGATGACCTATCGCCAGGTCGTCATGATCTACACCAAGGCCGGCGGGTCATATGTCGTAGCCCGTGAGAACTTCGGTCCTGTCGTCGCGCAGGTGGCCGCCGTCGCGCTCATGCTCGACTACATCGTCACGGTAGCCGTGCAAGCCGCGGCAGGCACGAACGCCCTGACCTCGGCGCTGCCGGGCTTGAGCGACTACTCGCTGTGGATCACCGTGGCGGTGGTCGTGGTGCTCGCCTATGGCAACTTGCGCGGGTTGCGGGAGGCCGGGCGAGCGTTCGCGTTCCCCACCTACTTCTTCGTCGCGGCGATGGCCATGGTCCTCGCAGCGGGCGTCTATCGGGAGGTGACCGGCGACTTGCCGCAGTACGACCCCCTGACAGCCGAGGGTGCCTTCCCGGTGGGCGGCGGAGGGACGTTGCTGTCCGTCGGTGGGCTTTACGTCGTGCTCAAGGCTTTCGCCAACGGGGGCTCGTCACTCACCGGACTCGAGGCCATCTCCAACGGGGTGAGCGTCTTCCACGCGCCATCCGGGCGCAACGCGCGCCGCACCCTGGTCATCATGAGCACCATCCTCGGCATCCTCGTCGGCGGGGTGTCCTGGCTGGCCCACCTCACCCATGCCGTGCCCTATGAGTCGGGGTCCCCCACGGTCATTTCGCAGGTGGCCCACGCGGTGTTGCCGGACACCGCGGTGGGTCACGCGCTCTTCTTCATGGTGCAGCTGGCCACCATGCTCATCCTCTACACCGGAGCGAACACGCCCTTTACCGGCTTCCCCTTCCTTGCCAATTTCGTTGCTGGAGATGGGTTCTTACCACGCTGGCTGCGCAAGCGCGGCCACCGGTTGGCCTTCTCCAACGGCATCCTGCTGCTCACCGTCGTGGCACTCGCTCTGCTCATCGGCACCGGTGCCCACGTCGACAAGCTCGTCGCGTTCTACGCCATCGGGGTGTTCACCGGATTCACTCTGGCGGGGTTCGGCATGGCGGCCTACCACCGCACCCACGCCGGGGCCAGGAGCCGTCGGGCCATGGCCCTCAATTCCGTCTCTGGTGCGGTCGCCGCGGTCGTCGTGGCGGTGTTCGCCGTCACGAAGTTCACCGAGGGCGCCTGGTTGGTCGTCGTCGTCTTCCCGGCCATGGTCTTCGGGCTGCTGCGTTTGCACCGCGCCTACGAACGGGAGGCGGTCGCCCTGGCCGATGCCCCCGCCGGTCGTCCACGCGGAATCACCGGGCTCAACGTCGTACTCGTCCTCGTCGACAATGTCGACCTCGCGGTCCTGTCGGCGCTGCGCTATGCCCGCGGACTTCGACCCCAAGAGGTCCACTCGGTGCACTTTGTCCTCGACAGCAGCCACGCCCAGGACCTGCAGCGCCTGTGGGACACCCAGGACGGCACCGACCTCGCGCTGGAACTCATCGACTGCCCGGACCGGCGGGTCGACCGGGCTGCGGTCGAGCTGACCTTCCGGTTGGTTCGCGACAACCCGTTGGCCCAGGTCACCGTCCTGCTGCCGCGCCGGGTATACGGTCCGCTCGCTCGCCTGCTGCACGACCGCACCGCAGATCGCATCGCGCGTGCGGTGTCGCGGGTGCCGGGAGCCGCGGCCACGATCGTCCCGTTCGACGCCTCGGCTGCGGCAACGGCGCGGGCTTCGGCTGCGGCAGCACGAGCGAGGCTCGAGTCGGGTGCAGCCCGCTCCGCAGACCCCAGCGAGACGGAACAGATCACGCTGCCCGGACCAGAAGCGGGCCACGTGGGGATCGGCGCGGCCGCCACCCGACAGGTCGTCACGGTCACCGGCCGCATCGTCACCCGCAAGCTCTCGGCGGTCGCCAACGCGCCATCGGTCACCTACCGGGTCGCCGACCAGACCGGCGAGATGACCCTCCTGTTCTACGGCCGACGCGACGTGGCGGGGGCTGGCTCCAGGCACCACGCTCGAGATCACCGGTCGCATTGCCCCCTTGCACGGCCAGGCGACGATGTCCAACCCGCAGTACCGGATCCTGCCGTGAGAGTCGCGCGGCAGCCCACCATGGCGCATTCCTTCCCGGGGCCTCACGCGCTCGGCCGCAAACCGGACCGACAATGGGGTATGCCGTCGGCTCACGTCCAAAGGTCGCGCGGCCGAGCCGCGCCCGGGCAGTTCGGGCTGCCGGCGCGGCTGGCGCACCTCGCATCCCGGCTACCGGGCCGCCGATTGCCGGCCCTGATCCTCGCCGTGGTGCTCCTGTCGCTGCTGCTGATCGTGCTCGTGCCGTTCCAGGCTTCGCTCACGCTGCCCAGCGACCTGCTCATCTTCATGCTTGCCGTTTTCGTCGTCGCTCTCGCCGGTGACTGGTTGACCTCGCTGGTCACCGCGGTCGCAGCGGTGCTGCTGTTGAACTACTATTTCACCCCACCGTTGCACACCCTGGCCATCGCCGATCGTGACCATGTCGTGGCACTGGTGGTCTTCGTCGCCGTCGCCATGGTCACCAGCAGCCTGGTCGGCGCGGTGACCCGGCGTTCCCGACAGGCGGCGGAGGCGGGAGCCGAGGTCGCGACCCGGACTGCGTTGTTGCGGGCGGTCTCACACGACCTGCGCACCCCGCTGGCCTCAGCCAAGGCCGCGGTCGAGGGCTTGCGGTCTGCAGAGGTGAGTTGGAGCCCCGATGAGCAACGCGAACTGCTGACGACCGCCAAGACATCGATCGACCGGCTCACCTCACTGGTCGAGAACCTCCTGGACTTGAGCCGTCTCGAGGCCGGAGCGCTGTCGGTGGTTTCCACGCGCGATCGCGGTCGAGGACGTCGTCGCGCACGCCGTGCGGGAGGTGGATCCGCATCGCACTCAGGTCACGATCCAGGTCCCTGACGATCTGGCTGAGGTCTGGGCCGATGCCCCTCTACTGGAACGAGTGCTCGCCAACCTCCTGACCAATGCGCTGCGCTTCAGCCCCGCGGGCCGCCCTCCGCTGGTGTCGGCCCGTGCTGTGGGCGCCACTGTCGAAGTGTGGGTGGTGGACCACGGTCCAGGCGTGCCGGAGTCCCGTCGCGCGACGTTGTTCGAGGCGTTCCAGCGTCGAGGTGATCGGGACAATGCCAACGGCCTTGGTCTTGGGCTGGCCTTGGCCCGAGGGCTGGCCGAGGCGATGGGCGGGACCCTGCGCGCCGAATCCACCCCGGGCGGCGGGCTGTCGATGGTCGCCACCTTGCCGGTCGCCACCCCTGCCCCGGCAGTCATCCCCCCCGGCACCCGGGAGCGCGCCACCTCCGACCCTGGGGGTGAGCGGTGACCAGCGTTCTCGTCGTCGATGACGACCCTCAGATCCTGCGCGCCATCGACATCAACCTGCGGGCCCGTCATTACGACGTGACCTGTGCATCCACGGGTGCCGAGGCTCTCGCCTTGGTCGGCCGCCGCCCGCTGGACCTGGTCGTGCTCGACCTGGGTCTGCCGGACATGGACGGGTGTGAGGTCATCCTCGGGCTGCGGGGCTGGACGAGCATCCCCATCCTCGTGCTGTCCGGCCGCGCCGACAGCCGCGACAAGGTGGAAGCCCTCGACGCCGGCGCGGATGACTACGTGACGAAGCCTTTCGACATCAATGAGCTACTCGCGCGGTTGCGGGCGATCACCCGGCGCCGAGACCGGCCACTGCCGACGACGCGCATCTGCCTCGGCGACCTCGAGGTCGACTTCGCTGCCAAGACGGTCACCGTGACTGCGACGCGCGGCGAGGCGCCAGAGACCACGGCGGGCGCCGCGGCAGGCGCGGTGGTGGGAGCAACCGCAGAAGTGCACCTCACTCCGACCGAGTGGCACGTCCTCGAGGTCATCACTCGCCACCCAGGACGCCTGGTCACCCAACGAGAGGTGCTGGCAGAGGTGTGGGGCCCGCAGTACCTCAAGGAGACGACCTACCTTCGGGTCTATCTCACCCAACTCCGTCGCAAGCTCGAGCCCGACCCAGCCCGACCGCGATACCTCATCACCGAGCCCGGGATGGGTTACCGCTACGAGCCCTGACCCTGCGAGGCGCGCCGACTCAGCGCGCAAGAGGTCAGCGGCGGGAGAGCAGGACGACCGTCGAAAGGGCGTCGACGGCATACGGGCGCAGGTCCCAGCCCGAGAAGCCGACGTCCGGGATCAACCCGGCTGCGAGGAAGTCGTCGCGGAAGGCTTGGTAGGAGTAGCCCGCGTCGCTGCGGAACTCGACGACGATCCGGCCGCGCGGGGCGCAACACATCGCCAGGCGGCGGAAGACTTCGGAGCGTTCGACGGGCTCGACGTCGAGGATGCTGCTGTTGATCCACGCGATCACGTCGAATGGCACGCTCTCGCCCAGGTCCTCGAGCAGGAGTCGCTCGGGTTCGATGACGAACCACCGGGCATCGGGGTATGCCGTCTCGGCGGCCGCGATGCCGGCCGGGTCGACGTCGGTGCCGACGACGTAGTGGCCCAGCAGGCTCATCGCCCCGCCGACGCGCCCGGCACGAGCGCCGACCTCGAGGATGCGTGAACCGGGGCGGACCATGACGTCCAGAAGACGCGCTTCCGGGGGCAGCTCGCGTCGGACGGCCACGGTGCCCGCGGTGATCGGGCCTGGGGGGGTGCCGTCGGGTGCGGGACCGGGCGGCATACCGGGCTGTGGGCTGAGGTGGGGGTGCGGGCCGTCGCCGATGCGCGGCAGGCGGATCTCGACCCAGGACATGCCCAAGTCGGAGGCGACTTCGCGGGCCGAGGTCGGTCGGGTCGACGGATCCTTGGACAGGCAGCGGCTGATGACCTCGACGACGTCGACAGGCACTGTCGAGGGCAGCGTCGGCATCGGCTCGGTGACATGCGCCAGCGCGGTCGCGACCGGCGTGTCCCGATCGAACGGCCGCTTGCCGGTGAGGAGTTCGTGGGCCACGACGCCGAGGGAGTAGAGGTCGCTGGCCGAGGTCGAGGGTCGGCCGAGTGCCTGCTCGGGGCGGAGGTAGTGAGGGGTGCCGAGCACCTCGCCGGTGCGGGTCAGCCCCATCGAGCCCGCAGCCCGGGCTATGCCGAAATCGGTGAGCTTCACCGCGCCGTCGTCGGTGAGCAGGACGTTGGCCGGCTTGATGTCACGGTGGACCACGCCAGCCTCATGCGCGGCGTTGAGTCCGAGGGCCATCTGGCCGACAATCGAGCGCACGCGGGCCACGTCCATCGCGCCTCGCTCGCGCAATTCGACTGCCAGAGAGTGACCTTCGACGAGTTCCATGACGATGTAGGCCAACTGGTCATGCTCGCCGTAATCGAAGAGCGTCGCGATGTTGTGGTGGGAGAGGCCGGCCGTGAGCTGCGCCTCCTCGTGGAAACGCTGGGCAAAGACCG
>JBGAQV010000130.1:0-6962 GCA_044220505.1 Dermatophilaceae bacterium | reverse complement strand
GGCTCGGGGAAGTAGCGGTAGTCCTCGGCGTCGGACTTGACCCGCCCCGAGGTCGTGATGCCGGTGTCTTCGTGCCAGTGGCGGGTCTCCTGGACGATGGATCCGCCCTCGGAGAGCACCGCGGCATGCCGGGTCATCTCGTAACGCACCGCCCGCTCGACCGAGCGCAGCGAGTTGACGTTCTTGGTCTCGGTGCGCGTGCCGAACGTGACCTCGAGCTGCTCCGGCGCGCCTGGGTCGTCGCCGACCTTCGGGCGCAGCGAGACGTTGGCGTCGCAGCGCAGCGAGCCCTGCTCCATCTTGACGTCGGACACCCCGAGCGCCCGCAGCAGGTCGCGCAGCGTCGCGACATAGGCCTTGGCGATCTCGGGCGCCCGTTCCCCCAGGCCGACCATCGGCTTGGTGACGATCTCGATGAGCGGGATGCCGGCGCGATTGTAGTCCACCAGCGAGTAATCCGCGCCGTGGATGCGCCCCGTCGAGCCGCCGACGTGGGTGGACTTGCCGGTGTCTTCCTCCATGTGCGCCCGCTCGATCGGCACACGGTAGGTCGACCCGTCGTCGAGCTGCACGTCCAGCCAACCGTTGAAGGCGATCGGCTCGTCGTACTGGCTGGTCTGGAAGTTCTTCGGCATGTCCGGATAGAAGTAGTTCTTCCGGGCAAACCGGCACCACGTCGCGATCTGGCAGTTGAGCGCGAGGCCGATCCGGATCGCCGACTCGACGCCCACCGCGTTGACGACCGGCAGGGCGCCCGGCAGGCCGAGGCACACCGGGCAGACCTGGGTGTTGGGTTCGGCCCCGAACTCGGTCGGGCACCCACAGAACATCTTGGTCGCCGTGCCGAGCTCGACGTGGACTTCCAGCCCCAGCACGGGGTCGTATGCCGTGACGGTGTCCTCGTAGCTGCGCACCGCGTCGGTGGTCTGGGTGTCGGCCATGTCAGGCCTCCTTCCTCGGCAAGACCGGGGCCTGCGCCAGCAGGTGCCCGCCCCAGCGGGCGACGAGCGCGCGCTCAAGCGTCGCTCCCACGGCATACAGGCGGTCGTCGGCCATCGCGGGGGCGAGGATCTGCAACCCGGTGGGCAGCCCATCCTCGGGAGCCAACCCGCTGGGCACCGACATCCCTGGCAGCCCGGCCAGGTTGGCCGGGATAGTGGCGACATCGTTGAGATACATCGCCATGGGGTCATCGAGCTTCTCGCCGATCCGGAAGGCCGTCGTCGGAGCGGTCGGCGAGACCAGGACATCGGCGACACCGAAGGCGCGCTCGAAATCCTGGGCGATGAGCCGGCGGACCTTCTGGGCCTGGCCGTAGTAGGCGTCGTAGTAGCCCGAGGAGAGGGCGTAGGTGCCCAGGATGATGCGGCGCTTCACCTCATCGCCGAAGCCGGCGTCGCGGGTCGCGGCCATCACCTGCTCGGCGCTCGGGGCGTCGATGCCCTCGGGCAGCACCCGGATGCCGTAGCGCATCGCATCGAACTTGGCCAGGTTGGAGGATGCCTCGCTGGGGAGGATGAGGTAGTAGGCCGCGAGGGCGTAGTCGAAGTTGGGGCAGTCGACCTCGACGACACTGGCCCCGGCGTCGACGAGCAGCGCCACGGCCTCGTCGAAGCGCTGCTGCACCCCGGCCTGATAGCCCGCGCCGGTGAGCTGCTTGACGACCCCGATGCGCATGCCGGTGACGTCGGCACGCTGGGCGGCCCGCACGACCGGCGGCACCGGGGCGTGGATCGAGGTGGAGTCCTTGGGGTCGTAGCCACCCATGACCGAGTGCAGCAGTGCCGTATCGAGCACGGTGCGGGCGCAGGGGCCAGCTTGGTCGAGACTGCTGGCCAGGGCCACCAGGCCATAACGAGAGACCCCGCCATAGGTGGGCTTGGTGCCGACCGTGCCGGTGACGGCCGCGGGCTGGCGGATCGAGCCGCCGGTGTCGGTGCCAGTGGCCAACGGTGCCTGGAAGGACGCGAGCACCGAGGAGGAGCCGCCGCCGGAGCCGCCGGGGATCCGGTCGAGGTCCCAAGGGTTGTGGCTCGGACCGAAGCCGGAGTGCTCCGTCGATGAGCCCATGGCGAACTCGTCGAGGTTGGTCTTGCCGAGGATCGGCATCCCTGCCGCGCGAATCTTGGCGACGACCGTGGAGTCGTAGGGCGGCACCCAGCCGGCCAGGATCCTGGAGCCGCACGTCGTCGGCAGCCCCTTGGTCGTCATGACGTCCTTGACGGCGATCGGCACCCCGGCCATGACGTGCAGGTCGGTGTCGCCGGCGGCGCGTGCGTCGTCGACGGCGCGAGCGGTCGCGAGCGCACCCTCGGCATCGACGTGCAGGTAGGAGTGGACCGCGTGGTCGACAGCCTCGATCCGGTCGAGATGGGCCTGCACCACCTCGACCGAACTGACTTCCTTGCGGCCGAGGGCGTCGGCGAGTTCGGCGGCGCTGGCCCGGGTGAGGTGGTTCACAGATGCGACCTTCGGTTCGTTCCAGAGGGTGGTTCCAGGGGCAGAACAGTGCGGTATGCCGTGCGGCCGGGGGGGTGGGTGGCTGCCGACACGAATCAGTCAGTCCTCGTCGAGAATCCGGGGGACGGAGAAGCGTTGGGACTCGGCCTCCGGTGCGCCGGAGAGCGCCTGCTGCGCTGTGAGGCCGGGGACGACCTCGTCGGCTCGGGTGACATTGGTCAACGGCATGGGGTGACTCATCGGTGCGACGCCTTCGGTGGGCGCCTGCTGGACCGTCGCGACCGCGTCGAGAATGACCGTCAGCTCACCCAACATCCGGTCGAGCTCGGCCTCGGACAAGTCGATACGAGCCAGCGCCGCCAAGTGCGCCACATCCGCCCGAGAGAGTGAGGACATACCGCCATCCTATGGGCGCGCCCGGTGGGTCACGCTGCGACTCGACGAGGTGGCCCCGAGGCCAGCTGGGGCGGTCGGACGCGACGGTCCCCGACGGTAGGACCGGCATACCGGGAGCCGGTGTGTCAGGATGACCGGGTCGGGCCGGTCATCGGTGTTTCGAGGCGATACCCGGGACTCGGCGAGAAGATCTGCACATTGTTCTGCTGTCCACCGTGGTAGGGGCACGTCATGGATGTCGAAGGAATGACCCGCAGGATCGAGGACCAGGTCAGGGCGGCTCAGGCACACGCCGAGCAGATGAAGGCCTGGGCCGGACGCATCGAGCAGGTCACCGGTGAGGGCACCGCGATGCGCGGTGCGGTGCGGGTCTCGGTCAACAACGCGGGCGTTGTGACCGGGCTGCAGCTCACCGACGCGGCCTTGGACAGCGGCCCGGCCGCCTTGTCCGGCGCGATCCTGGCAGCCATCACCGCGGCCAAACAGGCGGTCGCCGATGAGACCGGACGGTCGGCCGTGGCGGAGTTCGGCCGGGACGGCGAGGTGACCCACCTCATGGTGGCCGACCTGAGCAAGCGCTTCGGGGTGACACCTGACCTGGAGCCGAAGAACCCGTTCATCGCGCGACCCGGGCAGGTACTCGGATGAGCGTGACCTACAGCATCGACGCCCAAGGGTTGCGCGAGCACAGCGGCCGGGTGGCCCAGTGCGCCTCCGGGGTCCACCAGGGTGCGTCGGCCGCCGCGACCACGATCGACGGCAGCGCCTTCGGGGTGATGTGCTCCCCGCTCGCCCATCGCGATCGGCCACGTCGCCGAGGAACTCGACGCACTGTCGCGCAACCTGCGCACGATGGCCGCCAACTACGAAGCCGCCGATCAGCAGGCCCAGCGCACGTATCGAGCCACCCGCCGCGACTACTCCACGACGCTCGGTCCGCAGTGAGCACCAACGCTCTGGTCGCCGGACCGGTCGACACGGCGACCGCGACCTCCGGCACCGGCCTCATCGACGACATCGTCACCCTGTCGACCGCCATCCACGAGGGCAATTGGGTCGACGCCGCACTGGCCGGGGTGGGAACCGCCCTGGATGCCGTCGCCACCGCCATCGACCCGCTGGGCAGCCTCATCGCCTGGGGCGTCGGGTGGGTCCTGGACCACATCGACCCGCTCAAGTCCTGGCTCAACGACCTCACCGGGGACGCCGGGCGGGTCATCGGGTTTGCCCAGACCTGGGCCAACACCTCCGCGGCGCTGCAGGAACAGGCTCAGGTCCTGCTCCATCGAGCCACCTCGGACCTGGCCGGTATGTACGGCGAAGCGGTCACGGCATATCAGCAGCGGGCCGACCACCTGGCCAAGGCGGTGTCCACGCTCGGAACCGCCAGCGCGGCTATCGCGGGTGGGCTGCAATTGGTCTCGACCCTCGTCCAGGTCGTCCACGACCTGGTGCGCGACACCATCTCCCAAGTCATCGGGTCATGCACCTCGGCATTGGCCTGGGCGGCCACCGGGGTCGGCATCCCCTACGCCATCACCGTCGTGTCCGAACGGGCCGCAGCGCTGTCGGCCAAGATCAGCGCCAAGATCACCGGCCTCATCCGGTCCATCGGCAAACTCGACACGGCACTGACCAAACTCGACGACCTCATCCGCGATATCCGTTCAGCCTTCATCAATCTCGGCGGTAGCGGACGCCCCCGCGACGTGGACCTCCCGCTGGGCCGGACATACTCCATGGAGGACGGCACCCCGCATACAACGCGACATTCCAGCGCCCAGATCGACACCCGTGACGCGTCGTGGCATTCGGTGAACGATTCGCTGCATGACACCGACCTGTTCAGCAGTCATGGCGTGGATCCACCGTGGACGCGGGACCAGCTGGTGGAGGTCATCAACAAGCCGGTGGGTTCGCTGACACCGACCGAGGCCGATCTGTTGACGGAGATCCGTCGACGAATGGTCACCGGGGATCCTGATGCCGTCTTCCAGAAGGCGCTTCCGCACGACCAGGCCCAGGCATATCTCGACAACGTCAGCACGGCGAGGGGGCCGGCACCCGACGAGGTGCGGGGCTTCGTGACCCACACGCCCGACACGGTGCACATCGGGACGCCGCGGGAGGTCTTCGACAACCTGCGCCTGGACTATGCGGACACCGAGTTTCGCGCGCGCGATGAGACCGTTCGAGTCATCCGCTATCAATCGGACAACGCGGTCTACGACGTCCCCAAGGCCCCGGCATTGGGAGGCACATCGACCGATCCGCTTCCCTTCACCGGCAATGGTTTTACCGGTTCCGCCGACAACATCGTGCCCGAGTACAAGCTGCACTATGCCGGCGATTCGACAACCATGCGGGACGGAGCGGAGATGTGGGAGTTCACGACGAGCGGCACCGAACGCCTCGTCGGCGTGCTGCGTGACTCGGCGTGGGTGAAGGTGCGATGACCGCTCGCGGCCCAGGCGCATCGGAGTCGGGGGCGGGTGCCTCCCCGCCGCGCAACGGCCTGTACGGAATGCTCGACGGTATGCCGGTCCGCCTCCACCGGTCCCGGGGCGACGCGTATCTGATCGCCGGCACCACGGATCGGTGGGTCCCGGCGGAGCGCTTACAGCCGATCCAGCGGATCCGCACGGTGGGTCGCGCCTTCGGCTGCCCGGTCCAGGTCCTGGAGTTCAGGGGCGACGAGGTAGAGGTCCAGCTGTTCGAATACCAGCCGTGGATCGAGGAATACCTCGGCAGCTACGACCGATCGGACGGGACGGCGCTGGTGACCATTCCCACGTCGGCCGTGGCCGACGTCCACGAGGACATTCGGGAGTATCCCCATGCCAGCGCCTGAGCCACCTGCGACCAGCCCCGCGCGGATCGGGTCGGCATCCCCGAACGGAGGAACGGCGTGACCGAGCCCGATGCCCTGTATGCCACCTTGATGACGATCTCCCAGGCGAACGCCGTCGGGGCCGAAAGTTCGACGACCCTCGTCGGACCGGTCGCACCCTTCGCGCCGCTGCAGTCCATCACCGGAGCCGACGACATCCGAGCGGCCTTCGATGCCGAAGGGCTGACCGAATTCGTCGGACCCGACAACGCGGCATACCTCATGGTGTTTCCCCACGTACCGCTGATGCGCCTGGTCAATCCGACCACGCGCCGCGGACCCGCCAGGCCGGCCTTCCCCTCAGGATTCCTCCGGCTAGGCCACGACATCGCACCCGTATGGTGGCTCGAGCTGACCCGAGTGCCGATCGGAGCTGCGGTGTGGCGACTCGACGCTGAGGCCACCGCACCCAGGGGTGAAGCCGCGTATCGAGGACTGGCCCGAGGGTGGGAGGGTGCCCGAGGCTATCTGCCCCCCCGTGGCCTGTTCGGCCCACGAGCCCGGTGGCGGGGCGGCGAATTCGTGGCCGCCTTCACCGACGACGGCGTCGAACTCATCTCCCTCGCCGAGCACCCCGGGATGGTGCCCGTCCAAGCGGGCGTCTGGCAGGCCGTCGTGCCGCTGACCGAGGTGGACGCAATCTTCGAACTTGACCTGAGCGCCCGCTGGCGTGACGAGCAGGTGCGGGTCTTGGACAGCGATGGCAGCCAAGTGCGCCTGCTCTTGCCCGACCCGAAGCCCGAGAGCGCGCGTGCTGCCGGCGCCACCGAGGTCAGTCCCGGTGTGTGGCAGGTCATCGCCGACCGTGCCGACCTCACCGACATCTCCGGCGTCGAGCGGACTCTCAGGTGACACATGAAGTTTCAGAGCTCTTCGGCAGGGCGCAACAGATCGCACTGAGATACCTGTCCTGCGTGAATGCTGACCTGCCCGTCGAGCACCGCTTCCTTGACGACGCAGATGCGTATAGGTTCTTCCAGCCAGTGCGCGGCGGTGCTTCGATCATCGTTGCCCGTGACGGCACTTTCCTCTTCGCAAACTCGAGCGTCCCCCCGGCAAAGCACGAAGAGGCGTTCGTGGCTGGTCGCCGGACTGCTCCCGAGGTGTTCGAGAGGCATGCTGACTCCCCCCGGCCATAATGAGGTTTTCTCACCGGCGGCCTCTGTTCATGGTGAGGATGACGAGTGCGGCGGCGGTGATGTGGCCGATTCGCCAT
>JBGAQV010000012.1:0-41346 GCA_044220505.1 Dermatophilaceae bacterium | reverse complement strand
ACGACCGACGCCGCCTCGTGCCGAGCCTGCTCCAAGAGAGCAGTGGCCTCGGAGCGGGCGTCGGCGTGAGCTGCCTCGGCATCGCTGGAGAGCATGCTCGCCCGCTCCTGGATGGCGGCCAAGGATGCCTCGTGGTGCGACATCTGAGCCGTGAACTCGGCCGCTGCCTTGTCTCGGCGTGTCGCCAGCGTGGTCTCGAAGTCAGCGGCAGCGGCCGCCGCCTTGGCGCGCTGCCGCTCGTAAACGGCCTCGGCCTCTTCCCGCCGGGCGCTGGCCTCCCGAGCGGCAGCCTCGAGGATGTCGTCGGCCTTGGTGCGCGCATCCTCCAGCAGCCGGGCCGCGTCCACCTCGGCCTTGGACCGGGTGTCCGCGGCATAGCGCTGCGCTTCGTTCGTCAGGGCTGCGCTGACTTCGGACGCTGCCGACTTCGCCGCAGCCGCCTCCTGCTGCGCCGTAGCTCGGATGTGCACTGCCTCCTCGTCGGCCAGCGTGAGCATCGACCCGATGCGGTCACCCAGGTCGGCGAAGCTCGGAGCAGCTGCACTCCGGGCTGCTTGCGCCATGGTCGCGATCTCGGCATCCCGGGCGTCGACCACCTCGCGCAGCTGGACATGAGCCGACTCGAGCTTGGTCACGTGCACGCTCAATTCGGCGGCCTCCTGCCGAGCGGCCTCGGCCGCAGCCTGCAGTTCGCGGACCGTGTGCTCGACCTGAGCCGGGTCGTATCCGCGAAGAACGGTCCGGAACTGGCTGGTGTCGGTCATGAGTGTCCTTGTGATTCGGAGGGGAGTGTGGATGGCGAGTTGTCCGAGGGAAGCGCGGCTGCGCCGACTGGTTCGGGAACGGCGAGCGCCTCGATGACGCCCGATAGGTGAGCCAACTGGGTCGTGATGTCGTCGCGCCGGGCGGCCAGGGCAGCGACCTCGGCGCGCGCACCCTCCACGGCCGAGCGTGCCTCGTCCCGAAGCCGATCGGCCCCCGAACGAGCCTCGGCCAAGGTGGACACGAGTTCCTCCCGTGCGCTGCGACGGTCGGCGTGCGCCTCGCGGTGCAGCTTCTCGACCTCCGCGGCGGTGCGCTCCCGGACGATGCGAGCGCCGGCCTCGGCGTCGGCCAGTCGGGTCTGAGCGCGCTCCACCAGCGAGCGGGCAGTCTCTTCGGCCGTCGCCCGCAGCGCCGTGGCGTCCTCTGCCGCCGTGTGCCGGGTCCGCTGGGCATCGGCCTCGGCTGCCTCGAGGACGGCCCCGGCCTGGGCGCGCAGCCGTGCGGCCTCGTCGTTCGCCTGTTCCAGCCGAGATCGGGTCAGGTGGCTCACGCGGGCCAGGACGGACTGCAGCTGTTGTCGGCGACGGCGGGAATGGTCGGCAAGTGCGCGAGAGGTCTGGGTGCGGGTCAACGCAGCGTCGGCGGCCGCGCCGTCGAGGATCGAGCGCATCGTGGTGTTGGCCCACGCGACGTGGGCCTCGGCTGCGGCCAAGGCTTGCTGTGCCTCGGAGCGGGCCGTGGCCACGAGGTCGGCTGAGGTGGCGGCGGCGAGCCGGCGCTGTTCGGCGCACTCGAGGATCGTCTGCTCGGCCAACTGGTCGGCCGCCTCACGCACCAGCCGGGAGTGCTCTGCAGTCTGGGCGGTCAGGTCCGCAGCTGATTGCTGCGCCCCGGCGGTCAGCACCCGCGCGGCCTGCGAAGCGCGCGCGAGCGTCTCGTGCTCCCGAGCGTCGAGTTCCCGCAGGCGTCGGCCCACCTCGGAGTCGTGGGTATGCCGTTCGGTGGCCAGCGCGGCCCGACCCCGCTCGACCGCCTGCTCGGCGTCGGTGAGGACCTGCTGGGCCTCCAGCTGCGCGGCAGCGAGGATCTCCGCAGCGCGGGCTCGCGCGGTCTCGATCTCGGACTGGCTGGATCGGGCTGCTGCCTCGGCGACCAAAGCAGCCTGGGCGGCCGAGTCCTCCAACATCGCGGCGGCGTCGGCGCGGGCGGCCGCCAACGTCTCCTCGGCCAGCGTGTGGGCGCTCGAGGCTGCCGAGTGCAGCGACTGCGCCTGCTGGTGGAGTCGGTCGGCTTCGATGGTCAGCGCCTGGGCGCGGTGCATGGCGGACGCCACCGCAGCGTCGGCCTCGGCACGCAGCGCGTCGGCATGCAGTTGTGCTCGGGCCAGCAACTGCATGGTCTGCCGGGAGACGTCTCCGACCTCCGGGAGCGACGTGCCGCCACGAGACGCTGGCGCAGCGGGGGCCAACGGCAGCGAGTCGGACATGCCGGTCATGATCGCAGATTCGCTCTCGCGGGGCACGTCGCCGATATCCCGTGGTCAGGTCACCACGGGGTGGTCGGCGACTTGCGTAGGGTGAGGGGATGCAGCGGCGGATCTTCGGGATCGAGACGGAGTTCGGCGTCACCTGCGTCGACCACGGCCGTCGGAAACTCACCCCGGACGAGGTGGCGCGGCACCTGTTCCGCCGGGTCGTCGCGTGGGGCCGGTCCTCCAATGTCTTCCTGTCCAACGGGTCGCGGCTCTACCTCGACGTGGGATCCCATCCGGAGTACGCCACGGCCGAGTGTGACTCCATCGTGGACGCCGTCGTGCATGAGCAGGCGGGGGAGCGGATCCTCGAGGGGCTGGCGGAGGAGGCGCAGGTGCGCCTGGCCGAGGAGGGCATCGACGGCCAGATCTACGTCTTCAAGAACAACACCGATTCCGCAGGCAACTCCTATGGTTGCCACGAGAACTACCTCATCGGCCGGGCGGGAGAGTTTCATCTCGTGTCGGACCTGCTCATACCGTTTCTCATCAGCCGGCAACTGGTCTGCGGTGCAGGGAAGGTCGTCGTGGGGCCACGCGGCGCGACGTATGCCGTGAGCCAGCGAGCCGAGCACATCTGGGAAGGGGTCTCCTCCGCGACGACCCGGAGCCGCCCGATCATCAACACGCGCGACGAGCCGCACGCCGACGCCGAGCGCTTCCGCCGACTGCATGTCATCGTCGGCGACTCCAACATGAGCCAGACGACGACGCTGCTCAAGCTGGGGTCGACCGATCTGGTGCTGCGGGCAGCTGAGGCGGGTTGGACCATGGAGGACTTCACCTTCGACAACCCCATCCGGGCCATCCGTGAGATCAGCAGCGACATCACGGGACGGCGGCTGGTGCGTCGTGCCGACGGCCGCAGCGTCTCTGGCCTCGATGTCCAGGAGGCGTACTTCGCCTGGGCCGAACGGTTCGCGCAGGAGACCGGACTCACCGAGGGAGTCCATGCGCGCGTGCTTGACCTGTGGCGCCGCGCGTTGGAGGCCGTGCGCAGCGAGAACCTCGCTCCCGTCGAGCGCGAGATCGACTGGGTGATCAAGTGGCGCTTCTTACAGCGCTATGCAGCGAAGAACTCCCTGACCCTGGAGGATCCGCGGATTCTGCAGCTCGACCTGGCTTACCACGACATCAATCGGCGACGGGGCCTGTTCCACCGACTGGCTCAGCGCGGCCTGGTCACTCACGAGGTCGACCCACTGGAGGTGTTCCGCGCCAAGGCCGTCCCGCCACAAACCACCCGCGCCAAGCTGCGCGGCGACTTCGTGCGAGCGGCATCGGCCAAGCGAAGGGACTTCAGCGTCGACTGGGTGCACCTCAAGGTCAACGACCAGGCGCAGCGCACTGTCCTGTGCAAGGACCCCTTTGCTGCGCAGGACGAGCGGGTGGCCCGGCTCATCGAGTCGATGTAGCACGGCATACCCGAAGCACGACATACCCGAATCACGGCAACGGGGCATTGCATTACCGCGAGGTGCCTACGCACAGGCGCCCGGGTTAGAGTGGCCCGTCGTTGTCTGGCGATGCGCCGTTCGCGTGGCTCGCCACCCCCACCCCGTGAGGTTCTCGTGTCCGTTCCGTATGCCGTCCGTGCCCTGAGTGTTGTCGTGGCCGCCGCCCTGCTCACCGCCTGCGGGCAGAGTTCCTCGACGACCGGGCCGACGACGCCCGCCGGCACGAGCACCACATCAGCCGCCGTGGTCGCTCCGGCCGGACCGCTCGGGAGCACGACCGATCTCGCGGCGCTGGACGGCATCACGATCACCGGCACGGCGGGCAGCAAGCCCACGGTGACGATCGCCACCAAGCCGCTCGTGGTCACGCAGACCGCGCGCAAGATCATCGCCGCGGGCAGCGGCGAGGCTGCCGGCCCGGGCACGACGGTGAAGGCCCATTTCACTATCTTCAAGGGCTCCGACGGTGCCCAGCTGGACTCCACCTACGACAACTCGACCCCACAGTCGCTGGGACTGGACGCGCAGCAACTGCTGCCCGGATTGTTCACCGGCCTGACCGGCGTGCAGAGCGGATCCAGGGTGTTGGTGATCATCCCCCCCAAGGATGGTTTCGGCTCGGACGGACGCGCCGACCTGGGGGTGTCCGGCACCGAGAACACCGTGTGGGTGGTCGATGTGCTGGCCATCTCTCGGCCGTTGACCAAGGCCGAGGGCACTCCGGTGGCCCCCGTGGCCGGACTACCGACCGTCACCTTCGACGAAAAGGCCGGACCGACGATCACGGTGCCGTCCGGCGCGGCAGCCCCGACCGAACTCGTGGCGCAGAACCTCATCGACGGCACCGGCGCAGTCGTCGCAGCCGGACAGCAGGTCACGGTGCACTACACCGGCGCGCTCTGGAAGGACGCTTCGGTCTTCGACTCGTCATGGACCAAGGGGTCGCCGTTTGCCTTCCAGGTCGGCGCCGGCCGGGTCATCCCGGCGTGGGACAAGGGCTTCGTGGGCAAGAAGGTCGGGTCGCGGGTCCTGCTCGTCGTGCCACCGGCTGAGGGCTACGGCAGCGCGGGTTCCCCACCCAAGATCTCCGGCACCGACACGCTCGTCTTCGTCGTCGACATCCTCGCGGCCAACTGACCCAGCAGTCCGGCCCGGGCCGGAGGTCCGTGCCCCCCCACACAGCCCGAGCTTCACCACGACCAATCGCAATCAGAGGATCCGCCATGGCCCTGAATCCCGAACGCAGCAAGCCCGAACTCGACTTCCCCGGTGAGGTCCCGCCGGCCGACCTGGTCATCGAGGATGTCATCGTCGGCGACGGTGCACAGGTCGTCTCCGGGCAGACGGTGAGCGCACACTACGCCGGGTGGGCCTTCTCCACGGGGGAGGAGTTCGACTCCTCGTGGAACCGTGGCGAGCCGCTGTCCTTCCGCGTCGGCATCGGCCAGGTCATTCAGGGCTGGGACCGCGGCCTGCTCGGGATGCAGGTCGGCGGCCGGCGCAAGCTCACCATCCCGGCGCACCTGGGGTACGGCCAGCGCGGCGCGGGCGGCGTCATCAAGCCCGGCGAGACCCTCATCTTCGTCGTCGACCTCGTCGACGTGCGCTGACCTGGTTCTGCCAGCCCCGTCCTCACCGGGGATGGGTATGCCGTCCGGTAGCGTCACATGGGTGAGCGTCCAGCCGAGTGTCGCCGCCAAGACCGAGCGGCTGCTCAACCTTGTCATCGCCCTGCTGTCGACCCGCATGCCGTTGACCAAGGCGCGCATCCGCACCGCCGTGCCGCAATACCTCGCGACCGCGTCGCTCGAGGCGTTCGACCGGATGTTCGAGCGCGACAAGGACGAGTTGCGTGAGCTCGGGATCCCCCTGGAGACGGCGATCGTCGACCCGCTCTTCGACGACGAGCTCGGTTATCGCATCGACCGGCGTGAATACGCTCTGCCAGAGATCGCTTTCACCCCCGACGAGGTGTCGGCTCTGGTGCTGGCCGGTCGGATCTGGAGCCAGGCGAGCCTGGCCGCCCAGGCCAACGCGGCGCTGACCAAACTCGCAGCCACCGGCGTCGTCCTCGACGACCGCTCCGTCGTGGGCGTCGAGCCTCGCATCCGCACCCAGGAGGCGAGCTTCGAACCCCTGCGCCGAGCCGTCCAGGACCGGCGGGTGGTCAGCTTCGACTACCGCAAGGCCGACGGCAGCCTGTCGGCACGCAGCATCCAGCCCTGGGGGCTCACCCAATGGCGCGGTCGCTGGTACGTCACCGGCTGGGACACCGCCCGCGACGCCGAGCGGGTATTCCGGCTCGGTCGCATCGCGGGCTCGGTGACGGCGCACGGCAAAGCCGGAGCGTATGCCGTGCCCGCCGACCACGTGCCGCGGGTCCTCGTGCGTTCCAGCGAGCCAGAGGTCGTCGACCAGCCCCCGGCGATCTTGCGGGTGCGGGCCGGCGTGGGGAACACGCTGCGCCGGCGGGCCCGGAGCATCGGCGAGATCGACGACACGTGGTCGCTCATCGACATCGACTACCGCGATGTCGACAGCTTCGCCGCCGAGGTCGCCGGCTTCGGTCCGGATGTCGTCGTCGAGGCACCTGCCGATCTGCAAGGCGCCGTGGTGCGGTTGCTGCGGGAGGCGGCCGCACGGCATACCGGTGTGGGTGCTTCCGAGCAGGTGCTGTCGTGAACGCACGGCCCGTGCAAGAGAGCGCGACGACCCGATTGCAGCGGTTGCTCACCATGGTGCCGTGGCTGCTGGCCAACCCCGGGGTGGCCACGGCGCGCGCCGCCGAGCAGTTCGGGGTGAGCACCGAGCAGCTGGAGTCCGACCTCGCGCTGCTGTTTGTGTGCGGCACCCCGGGCCATCTGCCCGACGACCTCATCGAGGCGGACTGGGAGGACGGGAGGGTCTTCGTCGGCAACGCCGATGCGATCGCCAGGCCGCTGCGGTTCACCGTCGACGAGGCGCTCACCCTCATGGTGGGGTTGCGGGCCTTGGGCGCGGGTGCCGGCCTGGCGGCTCCCGAGGGCGTCGTCGGGGCGCTGGCGAAGCTGGAAACGGCGACGGGAGAGGCCGCCGGGTTGGTCACCCGGGTCCGCGTCGACCTGCCGGCCGATCGCGGCGGCGAACTCTTGGCCCGAGCCCAGCAGGCGCTGCACCAGCGTCGCCGGATCCGGCTGCGCTATTCCTCGGCAAGGGACGAGGTGACCGAGCGCGAGGTCGACCCGATGCGCGTGCTCAACCTCGACGCCCATTGGTACCTCGAAGGCTGGTGCCACCGTGCACAGGACGTGCGCGTCTTCCGCCTCGACCGGGTCGAGCAGCTCGAGGTTCTCGATGTCGATGGCGTTCCGCCCGAGCACGCGAGCCCTCGTGACCTCGCGACTACTCCCTACCAGCCTGGCGCCGCGGATGTCGTCGTCGAGCTGGAGTTGGAACCGTCAGCCCGGTGGGTGGCCGAGTATTACCCCGTCGAGTCGGTCCAGGAATTGCCGGGTGACCGACGCCGGGTGACCGTTCGTGCCGCGGACCCCGGCTGGGTGCGCCGGTTGGCGTGGCGGTTGGGCGGAGCCATGGTTGTCACCTCGCCTCCCGAGGTGGCCGCCGCGATTCACGACCAGGCGCGCGCCGCCCTGGCGGCCTATCCCGAGCAGGCCCGACGATGAGAGTGCTCGGCTGGGTCCTCATCTGGCTGGTCAGCCTGGGCCTGGCCGGTTGGGTGATCTGGCGCCGGCTGCGCGGGCTGCGCGATCGCGCGGTCGGGCTGTCCGAACAGCTCGCACAAGCCGAAAGCCTCGGGTATGCCGTGCGGCTGGCTGCCGAGGAACGCCTGCAGGAGCAGGAACGGACCGAGCGACCGGATGAGCCGGGGGAGCCGACCGGGGTGGCGAGCCGACGGCATACCCTCGCCGTCTTCGACGATGCGTCCGCCCTGGCCAGGGAACGGGACGATCTGCGCCAGGCGTTGGCGCTGGAGCGTCAGGCCCGCCGGGCGGCCGCACTCCCGGGCTGGGCGCGCCCCGTAGACTCACAGACGACTCCGTCAGACCGAAAGGCCGTCAACCCATGAACCTGTTCCGCGAGCCGAGCCACTTCATCGTCGTGCTCCTGCTGCTCGTGCTGCTGTTCGGATGGAAGAAGCTGCCCGACATGGCGCGCAGCGTCGGCCGGTCGATGCGGATCTTCAAGTCCGAGGTCAACGAGATGAAGACCGACGGCACCACCCCCAAGCCGAGCCCGGCCGCCACGGACACGGTGCCTGGCGATGTGGTGCCGCCGCGCCAGTCCGAGCCCACTCAAGCCGACCCCACTCCGGGCGACCGGGTCTGAGCCCCGGGCCGCTGGCCCAGCCGACTCCCACCGCTGACCGTGCGCCTGCGCCTGCGCCGCGACCGTGACCCCGAAGGGCGGATGACCCTCGGGGAGCACCTGCGTGAGCTACGCCGACGCACCGTGGTGTCGGTCCTGGCGATCCTCGCCGGATCGATCGTCGGCGGCAAGTATTACGCCACGCTCTACGACACCCTGACTCTGCCGATCCGCGAGTTGGCGGCCCGCAAGGCTGCTGGGGCGGTGACGACGGTCAACTTCCCGCAGATCACCGACGCCTTCTCGATCTTCATTGCCGTGAGCCTGTTCGTCGGGCTCATCGTCAGCTCGCCGATCTGGCTGTGGCAGATCTGGGCCTTCATCCTTCCCGGACTGACCCGCAAGGAGAAGAAGCTCTCGGTCGCCTTCGTCGCCGCCGCGGTGCCACTGTTCCTGGCCGGCTGCTACATGTCCTACCTCGTGCTGCCGCGGGCCGTCGAGACTCTGTTGTCCTTCGCTCCCGACAGCGGCTCCAACATCCTCGGCAGCGCCGACTACCTGTCGTTTGTGCTGAAGTTCATCCTCGCCTTCGGCCTGGCCTTCCTCCTGCCGGTATTCCTCGTCGGTCTCAACGCGATGGGCGCCCTGCCGTCGCGGATCATGATCAAGGGCTGGCGGGTCGCGGTCTTCCTCTGCTTCCTGTTCACGGCGATCATGACCCCCACGCCCGACCCGTGGATGATGATCCTCATGGCCCTGCCCATGGTGGCGCTCTACTTCGTGGCCGTGGGGATCGGCTGGCTGCTGGACCGCCGCCGGGCCAAGCGAGACGCCTCGGTGGACTGGCTCAATGTCCCGGACGATCAGGGGTCGACCCTGTAACCTCACGCTGTGTCCGCCGCCCCGCTGTCGACCCGCAGAGTCGGCATTCTCGCCAATGCCAACTCGGGGCGTCATGGGGCCGGTGCCCTGGGCGCCGAGCTCACCACCCTGCTGCGCCGGGACGGGCACGAGGTCATCGACCTGTCCGCCCCCGATCTCGGGACCGCGCGGAGCCGATCCACCGCTGCTGTCGCCGGTGGCGCCGTCGACACCCTGGTCGCGATCGGGGGAGACGGCACGGCCCACCTCGCGGCCAATGTGTGCGCCGGGCAGGACGTCGCGCTCGGCATCCTGGCGGCGGGCACGGGCAATGACAACGCTCGCACCCTCGGTATGCCGCGTGGTGACGTAGCCGCCATGGCGCGGCTGGTCACAGTCGGCGCGACCCGCCAGATCGACCTCGGCGTGACTCGTACCCCGGCCGGCGACCGCCATTTCCTCGGAGTGCTCGGCGGGGGCTTCGACACCCTGGTCAACGACCGCGGCAAGACCCTCCGGCTGCTGCACGGCACCCCGCGGTATCTGGCCGCAGTGGCCCTGGAACTGCCGCGCTTTCGTGGCATCCCGTATGCCGTCCAGGTCGACGACGTCACCGTGGACACCACCGCGATGTTGGTCGCCGTTGGCAACGGCGGGTGCTTCGGTGGGGGGATGCAGGTCTGTCCGGACGCCGACGTGGCCGATGGTCTCTTCGACGTCATGGTGCTGCACCAGATCGGTCGGCTGGAGTTCCTCAAGATCTTCCCGAAGGTGTTCTCCGGCGGGCACGTGGGCCATCCGGCGGTGCAGATCCTGCGAGGTCGCCGGGTGACCCTCGACTCACCGGGCATCCGGTCCCAGGCGGACGGTGAGGATTTCCTCCCGCTGCCTCTCCAGCTCGACGTCGCTGCCGGGGCGCTGACGATCCTCGCGACATGACTGCGCCCAGCGCCGCTGCTCAGGCGGTCGCCTCCTTCGCTGCTGGCCTCCCCTTCCCCCTGGACGAATTTCAGGTGCAGGCCTGCACTTCCGTCGCTGCCGGCGCAGGCGTCCTGGTGGCCGCTCCCACCGGCGCCGGTAAGACCGTGGTGGGCGAGTTCGCCGTCTACCAGGCTCTCGCCACCGGTCGGAAGGCCTTCTACACGACGCCGATCAAGGCGCTGTCCAACCAGAAGTACCTCGACCTGGTCCGCCGCCACGGGTCAGCTCAGGTCGGGCTCCTCACCGGGGACTCCGCGATCAACGGCGATGCGCCCGTCGTCGTCATGACCACCGAAGTGCTCCGCAACATGATGTATGCCGGGTCGCCCGCCCTGGTGGGCCTCGGGTACGTCGTCATGGACGAGGTGCACTACCTTGCCGATCGCTTCCGAGGCGCGGTGTGGGAGGAAGTGATCATCCACCTGCCCGAGGACGTCGTCGTCGTCTCACTGTCGGCGACGGTGTCCAACGCCGAGGAGTTCGGCGAGTGGTTGGCGCACGTGCGTGGCGCCGTCGAGGTCGTGGTCTCCGAGCATCGGCCGGTGCCGCTCTGGCAGCACCTCATGGTCGGGCGGACGATGTACGACTTGTTCGTCGAGTCGCGAGGGCGGGTTGCGGTCAATCCAGAACTCGTCGACCGCATCCGCGACGAGGAGCGGCGGGGGAGTGCCGGTCTCCCGGCGCGGCGAGGTGGGGTCCGCACCCCCCAGGGAGCAGACCGGACCCATCAGTACCCCCGGACGAGCGCGACGCCGAGTCGGGCCGAGGTCGTGACGGCGCTGGACCGGGAGGGCCTGCTGCCGGCAGTCACCTTCATCTTCAGCAGGGCCGGGTGTGACGCGGCCGTCGCCCAACTGCTGGGGCGCGGCATACGGCTCATCCCGAGCGAGGAGGGCGAAGCGATCCGGCGCCTGGTCGAGGAGCGTGTCGCGGGCCTCGGGGACGAGGACCTCGGCGTGCTGGGCTACTGGGACTTCGTCGACGGACTGACCCGCGGCTTCGCCGCTCACCACGCCGGCATGCTGCCGACCTTCCGCGAGATCGTCGAGGAACTGTTCAGCGCCGGACGGGTGCGGGCCGTCTTCGCGACCGAGACCCTGGCCCTGGGCATCAACATGCCGGCGCGCACCGTCGTGCTCGAACGCCTGGTCAAGTACAACGGCGAGTCCCACGCCGACCTCACCGCCGCGGAATACACCCAGCTCACCGGGCGGGCCGGGCGTCGGGGCATCGACATCGAGGGGCATGCGGTGGTCCTCTGGTCGCGGGGCCTGGACCCGGTGGCCGTAGGTGGCCTGGCCGCGACCCGAACCTACCCGTTGCACTCGAGCTTCCGGCCGACGTCGAATATGGCGGTCAACCTCGTCGCCACCGTGGGTCGTGCACGGGCGCGAGAGGTGCTCGAGACGTCGTTCGCGCAGTTTCAGGCCGACCGGGGCGTCGTGGGGATGGCCCGCGCGGTGCGTCGTCACGAGGGTGAGCTCGACGAGATCGCGCAGCGGTGGACCTGCCACCTGGGCGACTTCCGGGAGTATGCCGCGATCCGGGAGGAGTTGCGGCGGCTGGAGAAGGGCGCGGTCAAGGACCGGCAGGCCCGCACTAAGGAGCAATCCGCGCAGTCCTTGGGCCGGTTGCGGATCGGCGATGTCATCCGCATTCCCTCCGGTCGGCACCGCGGGTATGCCGTGGTCGTCGCCTCCGCGCGCAGCGGTGACCACGCACCCAGCCCCGCGGTGGTGACCGAGGATCGGCAGTTGTTGCGGCTCACCCCGGCCGATGTCGTAGCACCGGTCGTGGCGTTGACCAACGTCCGTCTTCCCCGCTCGTTCAATCCCCGCAACCCCAAGTCCCGTCGCGATGTGGCGGCGACCTTGCGCATCACCGTGTCGCGGCTGCCCAGAGAGCAGCAGATCGCGACCGACAACGTAGGCAACGCCGACCATACGGGCAACCCCGACTCGACGGCAGAACTCGTGGCGGCTGCCCGAGCCCGACTGCGCGGCCATCCCTGTCACAGCTGCCCCGATCGCGAAGAACATGCCCGGTGGGCGCAGAAGTGGTGGCGGTTGCGCCGGGAGGCCGACCGACTGGCCGCTCAGGTGGCCAGTCGGACCAACACCGTCGCGCGCGCCTTCGACCGCATCTGCGAGCTGCTCGGCGACCGCGGCTACCTCACGCCCGACGGCAGGGGAGTGACCGCCCAGGGGCAGGCGCTGCGTCGCATCTATACCGAGCGTGACCTGCTCACGGCCGAGTGTTTGCGGTCCGGGGTCTGGAACACCCTCGATGCCCCCGGACTCGCCGCGGCGGTGTCGATGCTCGTCCACGAGCCGAGGCGAGACGACGCCGACCCTTCGCCGCGCATGCCCAATACCGCGGTGGCCGAGGCCGTCGAGGCGACGATGGCCATCTGGTCGGGGCTGACCGAGGCCGAGCAGCGCCACAATTTGCCGGTCACCAGCGCTCCCGACGCGGGGTTGGCCTGGATGATCCATGCCTGGGCCACCGGACGGCGCCTGGAGCTCGTGCTGCGTGGGTCGGATCTGGCGGCGGGCGACTTCGTGCGACGGTGCAAGCAACTCATCGACCTCCTCGGGCAGCTCGCTGATGTGGCCCCGCATCCGGCCTTGCGACGCAAGGCTCGCCAGGCCGCCGACGTGGTGATGCGCGGCGTCGTCGCTGCGGATCGGCTGGACTGAGCGGGGAGGCACACCTCACGCGCGGCGTACGTCACGTGCGGAACCGAACGGTCGGTCACCTCCACTAGCGTCGTCGCAACCCTGGGATCACGCTGCGAAAGGACCTGCGGGAATGCAACGGCTGACCGGCCTCGACGAGATGTACCTAGCGCTCGACACCCCGCGCACCACCGGCCACGTCGCGGGCGTGGCCGTCTTCGAGCCGGGCGACGGCCCGAGCGGCGGTCGGCTGGAGTTCCTGCGCAACCGGGTCGCCGAGCGACTGCCAGTCCTGGACCTGCTGCGTTGGACGTTGGAATCGGTGCCGTTCGGCCTGGACCAGCGGCACTGGGTGGAGACCGGAGAGGTCGATCTCACCCACCACGTCGTGAGCGTCACCGTGCCGATGCCGGGCACTGAGGAGCAGTTCCACGAGGTCGTCGACGAGATCATGACCGAGCACCTGTCCCGGGACCGGCCGATGTGGCGGATCTACCTGGTTGAGGGACTGGAAGGTGGGCGTTTTGCCTATGTCGTGAAGATCACTCATGGGCTGACCGACGGCAGTGCGCTGTGGGCGATCTACGACCTGCTCTCCGACGACCCGGTCGAGAAGGCCACCGCACGTCCGGCCGAGGTGCTGCATGGTCGCCGTCGTCGGGTCGAGTTGGTCAAGCGCGGCTTGCAGGGCCTGGTCGCCAAGCCGGTGGAGTTCGTCCGCCTGCAGGGCGACTTGATGACCTGGGCCAAGGGCCAAGTCGACAAGGAGGGGTGGGCGACGGTGCCCCGCACGGCGCTGCGGGTGTTGCCCGGCAGCCTCCCGGCACCGATCGCGGGTGCCCTGCGCAAGGTCGCCGGCGCGGGCGCCGACCAGATCGACCCGCTGATGCCGACGATGAGCCCGCCGGCGACCCCGTTCAATGGCGCGGTGACGACCAACCTCGGCATCACGACGGCTGACCTGGGGATCGCCGACCTGCGCGCGATCGGCAAGAAGGTCGGCGGGACGATCAACGATGCCGTGCTCGCAGTGGTCGCGGGTGGGCTGCGCGCTTACATGGCCGACCACGGCACGGTGCCGGACGAGCCTCTGGTCGGCTCGGCCCCCATCTCATGGCGCACCGGCGACGAGGTCGACCGCTGGGCCAACCACGTGTGGATGCTCTTCCTCCCGCTGCCGACCCACCTCGGCGACCCCATCTCCCGGCTGCGATTCGCCCACGACGCGGCGACGCGCGCCAAGACCACCTGGGACAACATGCCCAGCCATCTCATGCGCCGTGCCGCAGCCCTCGTGCCGTCGGCAGTCATGGCCCCAGGAGCGCGGATCATGACTGCGCTCCCGATCGGCATGGTCCCGCGGATGTACAACGTCGCTGTCTCCAACGTCAAAGGCCCACGGGTGCCACCCAGCTACGGGGGAGTGCAGATGAAGGAGTACTTCCTCTACGGCTTCCTCACCCCGGGCTGCGGCATTCTGGTCGGCGGTATGAGTCTGGGCGACCGGATGCTGCTCAGCACGACCGCGTGTCGGGACATTGTCCCCGACTACCGTCGACTGCCCGACTACTTCCAGGCCAGCTTGCAGGAGCTATTGGCGGCACCGACCCCCTCCTGACCTCGCCTGCGCGACTAGTCGAGCCCCAGCGCCGCGATGACTCGGTTGAAGGGGTTGGTGAGGCCATAGTCGACTGCCAGGCGACTGAGCAGCACCGGGTCCGCGACGCGGGTTGGCACCGAGGTCGGCAGATCGGGCACGGGTGCGTCCACGGCAACCCGCACCACCGCTGGAGCCACCTGCAGGTATGCCGTGCCGGCCTCCAGTCGCGCCCGGACCGCGCCTTTGATCCGAGGATCGCCGCTGGCGAGGGCGTCCTGGATTCCGGCCAGTGAGCCGAAGGTGGCCAGCAACGTCGCGGCGGTCTTCTCGCCGATCCCCGCGACACCGGGAAGCCCGTCCGAGGAGTCACCGCGCAGAGTCGCCAGATCGGCGTATGCCGGGCCGGACGGCACCGCGTACTTCGCGGCGAGGAAGGCCTGATCCACTGCATCGGCGTCGCGAACCCCACCCCGGGCCGTGTAGATGACCCGCACTGCCGCGCCGTCGTCGACGAGCTGGAACAGGTCGCGGTCACCGGTGACGATGTCGACCGGCCCGCGCCCACGGTGGCGGATGGTGAGCGCCCCGATGACGTCGTCGGCCTCGTACCCGTCGACGCCGATGCGGCAGATGCCCAAGGCCTCCAGAGCCGAGATGATGACCGGCACCTGCACCGCCAGCGCGTCCGGCACCTCCTCGGCATCCGGGTCAGTGGTCTCGTCGGCGACCCGGTGCGTCTTGTAGCTGGGGATCGCCTCGACCCGGAAAGCGGGACGCCAGTCGTTGTCCCAGCAGGCCACGAGGTGGTCTGGGCGATGCCGGTCCACGAGGGTGGCGATCATGTCCAGGAACCCGCGCACCGCATTGGTCGGCGCCTCCGCAGGGCTCTCGCGTTGGTCGGGGACTCCGTAGAAGGCGCGAAAATACAAGCTCGCCGAGTCCAGCAACATGAGCCGGCCAGGTGTCGTCATGCCCGACATCGTCTCAGGCCGCGATGCGGCCGGGGACCGCGGCGCAGGCGATGCGTAGGCTGAGTGCATGGAGAAGCTGGATCGGCAGTTGGTGGCGTTGCTCGCAGCCGACGGGCGGATGAGCTACACCGATCTGGGCAAGGCCACCGGACTGTCCACCTCGGCCGTGCACCAGCGGGTGCGACGGTTGGAGGAGCGCGGCGTCATCACGGGCTTCCAGGCCGTCATCGACCCGGCGAAGGTTGGGCTGGCGCTCACGGCATACATCTCGTTGTCCCCACTAGACCCGGCAGCTCCCGACGACATCCCCGAACGAGTCAAAGGGCTGCCCGAGATCGAGTCCTGCCACTCGGTGGCCGGCGACTTCAACTACGTCACCAAGGTGCGGGTCGGCACGCCGCTGGACCTGGAAAACCTGCTCGCTCGGATTCGCGCGGTCGCCCACGTGCAGACCCGCACGACGATCGTCCTGTCGACCGCGTGGGAGGGCCGCCCCGTCCTGGGCGGCAAGATCGCCGAATCAGGCTGAGGGATGCAGGTGCTGGTGGCGACGCCACCAGGCCCATCCGGCCAGACTGAACCCGAGCGCCGCCTGGGAGATCGTTTCCAGCCGGCCGGCGACGAGCGGCACGAGCGCTCCTGACACCACCGCGTTGAGCAGGGTGGAAGCGAAGGCCTGCAACGTCGACAAGGTGCCCCGGTGGGCCGGGCGCACCTCCAACAGCACCAGGGTCACGAGGGGGAAGACCAGCGAGATGCCCAGGCCGGTGAGCATCGGCCCGACGAGGACGAAGGGCAGGGAGGGCAGACCCGAGATCTCGACCACCAGGGCACTGAGCGCGCCGGCGGTGCTGATCGCGAACCCGGCGTTGAGGAAGCTCTGTGGCGCGAACCGGCCCGCGAGGCGACCGGTGAGCCACGATCCGCACATCATCGCAGTGACGACCGGGATGAACAGCCATCCGAAGTCACCGGCGCCGAGCCCAAGATGGGTGACCACGATCGCCGGTGCCGCCGCGACATAGGTGAACAGGGCCGCGAAGTTGAACGACGCGACATAGACCAGCCGCCGGACATCGCGATCCCGGGCAGAGCCCACCACCGCGTGCACCAAGGCTCCGACCCGCAACGGCGTCCGCAACGGTTGAGGGTGGGACTCCGGCAGGGCGGTCACCGTGACGACGACGAGGGTCAGGCTCAGGCCGGTGAGGAACCAGAAGATCCACCGCCAGTGGGCGAACCCGACGATCCAGCCGCCGGCGATGGGTGCGACCGCGGGCGCAATGGCGAAGATCATCGAGATCTGGGCCATGATCCGCTGCGCACCCTCGCCGTGGAACATGTCGCGCACCATGGTGCGGCCGATGATCATCCCGGCCCCTGCGCATACCCCCTGCAGGGCACGGCCGAGCAGGAGCACTGGCAGGCTGGGAGCGAGCGCGCAGACGGCGGAGGCCACCGCATACAGGGCCAGGCCCACGACGATCACCGGTTTGCGGCCCATCGCATCGGAGAGCGGTCCGTGCAGCAGGCTCATCACCCCGAGGGTGAGCAGATAGATGCTGATGGTTTGCTGCATCGCCACCGGATCAGCGGCGAAATCGCGTTCGATCGCGGGGAACGCGGGGAAGATCGTGTCGACCGTGAACGGCCCGATCATCGACAGCGCTGCGAGGATGAGGACCAGACCCCGCCGAGCGTGGGGCGGGCTGGTGGTCACCGGCTCACGCTACGCGCGGTCGCTGACGGCAGGTCAGCGCGTCCGGGAAATGGGAGCGACGGTCGCCCGGCAGACGGTGACAAGATCGGCCGGGGCCAACTCGACGTCCAGACCCCGCCGCCCGCCACTCACCAGGATGGTGGCATGCTCGGCGGCGGTGGCATCCAGGACCGTAGGCAATGTCTTGGTCTGCCCGAACGGGCTGATCCCACCCAGGACATAACCGGTGGAGCGTTGGGCGGCCGCGGCAGCTGCCAGGTCGGCCCGTTTGGCCTCGAGCGCCTGGGCGATGGCCTTGAGGTCCAGCTGCCGGTCGACCGGCACGATCCCCACCGCCAGGCCGGCACCAGTGTCGACGACAAGCGTCTTGAAGACCCGCTCGGGCGGGATCCCGAGCGACTGGGCCGCCTCCATCCCATAGGACGGTGCCGCGGGATCGTGTTCGTAGCTGTGCGCGATGAATTCGACGCCTGCCGTGCGCAACGCCGTCGTCGCCCGCGTGCCCGCGCTGCCGCCACCCTTGCGATCCGGTCGTGCCACGAAGGCCGAGTATGCCGTGCGCGGCAGGTAGGCAGGTAGCCGCGACACGGCATACCCTCCTCGGGTGTCCCAACACCGGGTGGTCATCGTCGGCAGCGGATTCTCCGGCATCGCCATGGCGGCGCGGCTGGCGCAGCAGGGGATCACCGATGTCGTCATCCTGGAGCGCGCCGACGACCTGGGAGGCACCTGGCGCGACAACCGTTACCCGGGCTGTGCCTGCGACGTGCCGAGCCAGCTCTACAGTCTCTCCTTCGCGCCGAAACCGGACTGGAGCCGCGATTTCGCGACGGCCCAGGAGATTTGGGACTACCTACGCGACTGTGCCCGCCGGTTCGGCCTGCTCGAGCGGATCGCCCTGGGGGCAGATGTCGTCGACGCACGCTGGGCCGGCGACCACTGGATCGTTGCAGCTGCGGACGGCCGCGAGTGGACCGGGGCAGCCCTGGTGCTCGCGGTGGGTGGATTGCACGTCATCAAACGGCCGGACATCCCGGGGTTGGGCAGCTTCGCGGGACCGATCCTGCACACCGCCGACTGGCCGGCGGACGACGGGCTGACCGGCGCTCAGGTCGCGGTCATCGGCACGGGTGCCTCGGCCGTGCAACTGGTGCCCGCGCTGGCCCCCCGGGTCGATGCCTTGACGGTCTTCCAACGGTCGGCGAGCTGGATCGTCCCGCGGCACGACCGCTCGTGGTCACCCCAACGGCAACGGCGTTACGCCCGGATGCCGTGGACCGCCCGGTTGGCCCGCTGGGCCACCTATGCCCGGCTGGAGGTGCGGGTGCTCGGCTTCGGCCGATGGGACCGGGCCCGGCAGCTCGCCGAGGCGCGGTCGCTGGCGCACCTGGCAGCCGCTGTGCCCGACCCGACCGTGCGCGAGGCGCTCACCCCTGGCTACGCGCTGGGCTGCAAACGTGTCCTACTGTCCGACGACTACTGGCCGACCTTTGCCCAGCCTCATGTCAGGCTGGTCACCGAAACGATCGAGGCGGTGGAACCGACCGGCATTCGCACCCGTGACGGCGTGCTGCACCAGGTCGATGCGATCGTCCTCGCGACAGGTTTCGACCCGGCGGGTTCCTACGAGCGGATGACCATTGTCGGACTGGGGGAGCGGACCTTGTCGCAGGTGTGGTCCCGCGGGCGGGCGACGCACGTGGGGATCAGCGTCGCGGGATTCCCCGAGCTTTACCTCTTGTTGGGCCCCAACACCGCCCTCGGCCATAACTCGGTGCTCCTGCAGATCGAGACGGCGATCGACCACGTCCTGGATGCCTTACGGCGCGCGGACCGCAGTGGCCCGCATGTCGTCACCCAGGCGGCCCAGGCGCGGTTCGGCCGGTGGGTGCGGCGGCGCACCCGGCATACGGTCTGGTCGTCCGGCTGTGACAGTTGGTACCTCGACGCGCAGGGTCGGAATGTCACCCTGTGGCCTGCCTCGACGGTGCGCTACCGCCTGCAGGCCCGCCGGTCCCGGGATCGGGACTACCGGCGAGCCTGAGCACGGGACTCAGCGGGGGCGGCCAGGTCAGCGCGACTGGGCCAGAGCGGCTTCACGGCTCGCGGCCGCGGCCGTCAGTGCGGCAGCGTGGGTCGTCACCGGGTTGGCCTGCTCGAGCCACCACGCCTGGCCACTGGCCGGCAGGGTGTGGATCGGGTCGTAGTAGACGTACTCCCGCGACAGCGCATCGACGTCCTGGGCCTCGATCGAGGTGCGGTAGTTCTTGCGCCAGTAGGAGATGCCGTTCTCGGTGTCGTAGTCGTGCACCTGGTGCACCCAGCGCTTGCCGACAAACGGCACGTCGCAGACGATGCGTGGCGTCGCGAAGCCAGGCAGGTATCCCATGATCGCGTGCTGCAGCTCCTGGGCCTGGGCCAGCGAGAGCCGCCAGTGCTCGCTGAAGGGGATCATGTCGCACATGTAGAAGTAGTACGGCGTGATGCCTGCGTTGTCCTGCAGCGCGAAACAGAGGTCCAACAGCGCCTCGGGCGAGTCGTTGACCCCGGCGAGCAGCACGCCCTGGTTGCGGATGTTGAACAGGCCCGCCTCCATGAGCGCGTGCGCGGCATGAGCGACGGCGGGCGTGATGCTGTTGGCGTGGTTGGCGTGGGTGTGGATGGCCACGTGCACTCCGCGCGAGCGGGCGGTGGCCGTCACCCGGCCCATCCCCTCGACGACATCGGGGGCTGACCAATGCTGGGGCAGCCCGATGAGCGCCTTGGTGGCCAACCGGATGTCGCGGATCGTGTCGATGGCCAGCAACTGGTCGAGGAAGGCCTCGAGGTTCTTCCACGGGAGGTTGGCCACGTCGCCGCCCGAGACCACGACATCGCGCACCCTCGGGGTGGCGCGCAGGTAGTCGAGCATGGCGGTATGCCGGTCGGCCGGCTTCCCGAGGAACTTCAGCTTGGTCACCTGGGGGGTCGAGTTGCCGACCAGGTCCATTCGGGTGCAGTGGCCGCAATACTGCGGGCAGGTGGGCAGCAGCTCGGCGAGCACCTTGGTGGGGTAGCGGTGGGTGAGCCCCTCGACCGCCCACATGTCGTGCTCGTGCAGGCTGTCGCGCTGAGCCTTGGGGTGGGAAGCCCAATCGGTGCGCCGGTCGGAGAAGACCGGCAGCATGTAACGGCGCACCGGGTCGGCGTAGAAGGCCTGGGTGAAATCGGCTCCGGCCGAAGGCATTCCGGCGTCGTCGGTGGCCGGCACCATGGTGTTGAGCATCTGCGGTGGCAGCAACATCGACATCGTTGCTCGCTGTGCCTGGTCGCGCTCGAGATCGGCATAGAAGTCATCGGACAGCAGCTCGCCCATGACCTCGCGCAGCTGGCGGGTGTTCTTGACACAGTGGCTGCGTTGCCACTGCACGTCGTGCCACTGCGCCGGGGTGACCTGGACCCAACCGGGCAGCCGGGTCCAGTCGGGCTCGACAAGCTCACGCTGCTGATAGCGGTACGGCTGCTCCAAAACAGGGCTCATAGTGGCAGAATAGAGGAAGATTTGCGGTCTGACCAGCCGCGCACGGCAAGATCTGCGCTCTGACGCCAACTAGGGAAGAGAATGGACAGCATGTCCCACGTAGCCGCCAACCCTGCCGCACCCACCGCCTCCCGCACATCCGCCGGATTCACCCGGCCGATGGGCTCTCCGGTCGGCCTGCATCGGGTGCTCGAACCAACCGGCGACCAGATCACCCTGCCTCAGGCGGCCCGCCGCCTGGATCCCACAGCGCAGATCTGGCCGAGCGAGGTGCGCATCGACCTGGACACCCTCAACCTCGACGCAGCGTCCTACCGCCAGCTCGCCGACTCGCACCGTCGGCCCGATGGCAGCGTCGACGGCGCCGCTGTCCGTCAGGCGGTCCTCGACATTGTCGCCGAGCGCGGCAAGATGCAGAACCCGGTCACGGGCTCCGGAGGCATGCTCATCGGCACGGTCGCCGAGGTCGGTCCCGACAGTCCGCTGGGTCTGCACGTGGGGGAGCGGGTCGCCACCCTGGTGTCGTTGTCGCTCACCCCGCTGCAGATCAGCGATGAGTTGGCCCGGTGGGACGGCCTGAGTGAACAGGTGCCGGCGGAGGGTCACGCCATCCTCTTCGAACGCAGCATCGCAGCCGTGCTCCCGGACGACCTCGACCCCAGGCTGGCGCTCATGGTCATGGACGTCTGCGGCGCGCCTGCGCTCGTGGCCCGGGTGGTCGGCGAGTATGCCGTCCGGTCGCCGGAACCACCGTCGGTGCTGGTCCTCGGCGGAGCCGGCAAGTCCGGATCGTTGTCCCTCGCGGCAGCCCGGGCCAGCGGCGCTGGGCGGCTTGTGGGGGTGGTGCCCTTCGAGGCCGAGGCGACGGTGTTGCGGTCGACCAGCCTGGCCGATCAGGTGGTCATCGCCGACGCCCGATCCCCGCTCGGTCTGCTCGTTGCCGTGACGAGCGCGGGCGGCCCCTGCGACATCACCGTCGTCTGCGTCGACGTCCCCGGGTGCGAACAGCCCGCCATCCTCTCGACCGCCACCGGTGGCACCATCATCTTCTTCTCCATGGCGACGAACTTCGCTGCGGCGGCGTTGGGGGCCGAGGGCCTGGCGGCCGATGTGCGCATGCTCGTGGGCAACGGCTACGTTCCGGGGCACGCCGCCTACGCCACGGAGTTGCTCCGGGCCACGCCCGATGTCCGCCGGTTGTTCGAGGCGCGCATCGAGTAGCACCCCATCCCGCACACCCGGGTATGCCGTCCGGCGACGATCGCCGGCCGTGGACTCGGCGACAACCCGCAGCGAACAGCTGCCCCACGGCATACCATCGGGCCATGCCCGCGGTGCTCGTCCTCAACGGACCCAACCTCAATCTCCTGGGCACCCGGGAGCCAGAGGTCTACGGGTCGCAGACCCTCGCCGACATCCAGGCCCAGTGCGAGCCGGTTGCCGCGGAGTTCGGCTGGACGTTGGAGATGCGCCAGACCAACCACGAGGGAGTCCTCGTCGACTGGTTGCATGAGGCGGGCGCTGGTGTGCGCGCCGGCACGGTCGTCGGCGTGGTGCTCAACCCGGGCGCCTACACCCACACCTCGGTGGCGATCCGCGACGCCATCGACGGGGCCCGGGTTCCAGTCATCGAAGTGCATCTGTCCAACGTGCATGCCCGTGAGCCCTTCCGGCACCACTCTTACGTCTCGCCTGTGGCGCGCGGGGTCATCGTCGGCCTCGGAGCTCGCGGTTACGAGCTGGCCATTCGGGCGCTCGCGCTCACCTGAGTTCGGCACCGATGACCGGGTCTGCAACGGCGATCAGGCGGGTGCTCGCGCTCCTCGCACCTGCCACGAGCGACCTGTCCGAGCCGCAGGAGCGGGGCTGGGCGAATGCTGCCGTCACCACTCTGTCCCGCGGCGTCCTGGTCATCTGGGTCGTCACCGCGCTCACGGGCACCGTGGCCCTGACCGCGACTGTCCAGCGGGCCCTCGCCAGTGGCAGTGTGCTGCAATGGGAGGCCGTGGTCGGGCTCGCCCTGGTCGCCGCGTCCTCGCTTACCCAGGGTTGGTGCGTGCTGAATCGGCGTCGCGGCGGCCACGCCCTGTGGTTCGTGACCGTCACCCTGTGCGTTGGCCTGGCCCTGGCGGTGCCGGCCACCGAGCCGCTGGACCCCCGGTCGGTGTCGTGGTGGCCGACCCAGTGGACGGTCGCCGTCTTCGCCTTCTCATCACTGAGCCACGCCCGGCGACGGTGGCTGTCCGCAGTGGCACTGATCGGGACCAACGCGGCACTTCGGTGGACCACCTGGCGCCTCGATCCGGCAGTTCCAGACCTCGACCGGCTCGAGATCACTGCCGCGTCGGCGGGTCAGTTTGTCGCCATGGCGATCGCGGCGCTGGTCGGCACCCGAGCAGCCCTGGACGCGGCGCGATACACCGACCGGGCCCAGGCGCTGGCCCGAGCGGCCCGGGCCCAGATCGCTGCTCGCGAAGCAGAGGTCGCCACGGCGCAGGAGGCAGATCGGTTGGTGCACGACGAGATCCTCTACGGTCTGCGTGCAGTCGCCCTCGGGGGTGAGGCAATCTCCGCCGACCATGTTGCAGTCGCCGCCAGTCGCGCGATCGCCGTGCTCGAACGAACCTCTGCCACCCAAGGCACCCCCTCGCTTGACGCCGACACCGTGGCTGCCAGCTCGGAGACCCGCGGGGAGAGCAGCCCCTGGTTCATGCCACGACGACCTCGCTTCCGCTCCGAGGCTCCCGAGGAGGGGCTGCTCGGGCTACTCGCCGAGGCATGCCGGGAGTGCCCACTGTCGGTGTCGCTGCGCGGCTCGGAACGGATCTGGGTGCCTCCAACCGCTGCCCGGGCAATCCAGGCTGCGATCCGGGAGTCGCTGCGCAATGTGGTGCGCCACGCAGGTGTCGACCGGGCGGTCGTCACGCTCAGCTTGGACGGGGGCACGGTCCAAGTCCTGGTCCGCGATCAGGGAGTGGGATTCGACAGCCAGAGCGAAGCCGGACTGGGCATCGAGTCCTCGATCCGGCGACGCCTGGCCGACGTCGGCGGCACCGTCGACATTGCCTCGCGCCCAGGAGCGGGCACGCTCGTCCACATCACCTGGCATCCAGGCACCCCAGCGGCATCCGGCCAGTGGCTCACCGCGGGTGCGGCGCCGTTGGTCTTCCCCCGGATCTCGCTCATCCTTGCCCCGCTTATCGCGGCCAACCTCTGGTATGCGCTCTGGCTGGCTCCACATTTGCTTATGCCGCCCGCGGTCATGCTGGCCAGCGCCATCTTGGTCGCTGTAGGCGGGTGGGCGATGATCCGTGGCATCGCCGGCAGGTTAGGCCCCGTGGGCTCGATCGCCACGATGTTCGTCGGCGCTGTCGCGGTGGTCGTCAATGGGATGGCGCTCACAACCCCGACGGGCGCCAACTCGTTCTTCTGGCTGCTGCCAGGTGCATCGTTCCTGTGCTCGGCCGTCAGCCTCTATCGTCCATTGCGCGAACCGCTCATCGGGTGGGTTGTGCTCACGGTCCTCGGGGCGCTGCTCGTGTCGCGCGTGGCGATCGAGGCCGCCACGTGGCAAGCCCTGGCGCCAGCTCTCGCGACGCCCATCCTGGCAAGCGCCCTGGGAGTGGTGGTGCGGGTGAGCCTCGACCGGTTCGCGTGGGCGATCCTTGCCGCGGAACACGAGGTGCGATTGTCGGGCTCTGCCGAGGCACGTGACAGCGAACTACAGACCCGGCTGCGTCTCCGGCTGGCGCAACGAGCCCCGCAGCTGTTGGCGTTCTTCCGTGATGTGCTCTCCAGGCCAGTTTCAGAGCTCTCGTCGAGCGACCTCAAACGCTCGGCGGGCATCCTTGAGCGAGAACTCCGGGAGGAACTCACCGTCGGTGACGTGCCCGAGGTGCGCCAGCGGCTCTGGCGCCTGCGCGAGCGCGGCTGGACCGTTGCCCTCCGGGGCGTCGGCGGCTGGGACAAGGGGTTGGCCACCGCCGCGACAGAGGCTCTCGACACCGTTCTGGACGCCCCGCGAGTCGCTGCGCAGGACCTCACCCTCACCGCGATGCGGGGCCCGCTCGGACGTCGCCTCGGGCTGGCCGTGTCGGGGTCGGCGTCCGCAGCAGTGGGCGACGCGCTGCCACCGGGATGGGAAGTCGCCCATGCGGCGACCGAACTGCACGCGGTGCGGCGACTGACGGGTCCGGTCGTCGAAACCGACGACTGGACCTAGTGGACCCATGCCGGAAACATTGCCCTTCGTGGCCATTCGTGTGTTCGCGATCGACGACCATCCAGTCGTCGTCGAGGGCATTCTCGCGCTGGTCGCTCGACAGGCTCCAGAGCTGGAGATCGTAGGGACGGCGTCGACGTGGGGGAACGCCGTGTCAGCGCTGGATCGTCTGTCGGCGCCACCTGATGTCGTCTTGCTCGATCTGCATCTCGGGGACGGGTCCGACCCGGCCGAATGCATCACAGCACTGCGCAGTCGGGGGGCTGCGGTGGTCCTGTTGACCTCGGAGGTGCGGCCCGTGCCGATCCGCCGGGCGATGCGGGCAGGCGCGCTCGGGTTGGCGTTGAAGTCGGATCCGATCGAGCACGTGGTGTCGGTTGTGCGGACGGCGGCGGCGGGGGAACCGTCGGTGTCCAGCGACCTCGCCTTCGTGCTCGTTGCCGATCCGGAGCTCACCGTGTCTCTGCCACCTCGAGAGGTCGAGGTGCTGACCCTGCTGGCCGACGGCGTTCCGCGCAAGTCGGTGGGGGCGATGATGCGACCGCCGGTGACCATGGCGACGGTGGTCACCTACCTCACCCGGGCTTGCGCTCGGTATCGGGAGGCGGGGATCGATGTGCGCAGTCCGGGTGATGCCGTTCGCGCGGCGATCGCCGATGGACACGTCGCGCTCCCTGAACAGCGGCGGGTGCGACAACCTCCTGTGTGCGGGGGGGCGTGGGGTGGCGTCATCCTCGGGGGGTGGTGACGGTCACGGGCGGGGTGGGGCGAGATTGAGGGATCTCGCCCCACCCTTTCCATCGAAGTGCGCGATCAGGGCGTTGATCTTCCGGTGTGACGTGCCGTTGGCAGCAGATATTGCAGATCGCTAGACTGCTGACGTGACATCCTTCAGTCGTCAGCTCGACCTCGACCGGACCACGATGGACCGGGCCCGCCAGCTGGCCGCCCAGGCCGGAGAGCCTGTCGTCACCTTGGCCCGGAGCCACACCACGGCGTCGGTCGAGCGGGCCACGCTCCGGCTGGCCGGCCTCGGGGGTGCCGATCACGACGGTGAGCCGTGGGTCAACCATCTCGTCGATGCAGTGCGCCGCCAGGTCGGGCTCGAGCACGGCGTCGCGCTCCCGGTGTGGGATGCGCTCACTGGTGGCCAGGCTCCGGATCTGCTCACTCTCGCGCAACGAGCTGCAGCCGGGGCGGTCTCGTTCCGGCTGCCGACCGGTCAGGATCGGGCCAGCGCCGGCGATGCGGCGGCCGCGGCCATCGGGACCGGGATCGCCCGCATCGATGCCCAGCGCCGACGTCGGGAAGGTCTGATCGCCGAACTCGGCGATGCCCCCCGCACTCCGTGGATCTACCTCATCGTCGCGACCGGCGACATCGACGAGGACATCCCCCAAGCCCAAGCGGCGGCGCGCGAGGGCGCCGACGTCATCGCGGTCATCCGGTCGACCGGCCAGTCATTGCTCGACTACGTGCCCGAAGGCGCAACCCACGAGGGTTTCGCCGGCACCTACGCGACCCAGGAGAACTTCCGGCTCATGCGGGCAGCCCTGGACGAGACCAGTCGCGAGCTGGGCCGCTACGTGCGGCTGACCAACTACGCCTCGGGGCTCTGTATGCCGGAGATCGCCACCCTGGCCGGCCTTGAGCGCCTCGACATGATGCTCAACGACTCGATGTACGGCATCCTCTTCCGCGACATCAACCCGATCCGCACCTTCGTCGACCAGCGCTTCAGCCGCCAGATTCACGCCCGCGCCGGGATCATCATCAACACCGGGGAGGACAACTACCTCACGACGGCAGACGCCGTCGACGCGGCGCACACGGTGACCGTGAGCCAACTGCTCAACGAGTACTTCGCCAAAGAGGCCGGCCTGGCCGATTGGCAGTTGGGTCTTGGGCACGCCTTCGAGATCGACCCGGCGGTGCCGCAGTCCTTCCGGCTCGAACTCGCGCATGCGCTGCTGGCTCGCACCCTCTTCCCGGATGCGCCGCTCAAATGGATGCCCCCGACCAAGCACATGACCGGCGACGTCTTCCGTGGTTACCTGCTGGACGGCTTCTTCAACCTGGCCGGCGCCCTCACCGGTCAAGGCATCCTTCTGGTTGGCATGATGACCGAGGCGGTCGTCACCCCCTTCCTGTCCGATCGTGACCTCGCCCTGCAGAACGTCCGCTACGTACTCGACGCTGCCGGAGGGCTCGCCGAGGATTTCGCCCCTCCCCGCGACGGCTTCATCCAGACGCGCGCCCGCCAGGTGCTCGACGAAGCGGTCGACCTGTTGGAGCGGATCACGCAGCAGCCGACCGGCCCGGCAGCGCAGGGAGGCGGCACGGCATACCCGCCGTTGTTGGCGGCCATCGCGGAAGGCACCTTCGGGCTGATGAAGCGCCCGCCGGACCGCGGCAAGGGGCTGGAGGGCGTCGTCCAGCGCGCCGAGGGCGAGCACGGCTACCTCAACCCGGCCATCGACCTTCTTGAAGCGACCGCGGAAGGGGAGCGAGCATGAGCAATCGCAAGCACCTCACCGAGACCCAACGTCGCACGACGCCGACGATTGTTCGGCCGTACGGCGACACGACCGGTGACGGCATGATCCAGGTGTCGTTCACCCTCCCGCTGCCTCATGACAAGCGCGCCGAGGGGGCGGCGCTGCAGCTGGCCAGGAAGATGGGCATGGACCCCGCGCTGGTCGTCCACGCCAAGCCCATCGGTCCGGACTTCACCTTCTTCGTGGTCTACGGATCGTCCAACCATCTGGTCGACATGTCCCAGGTCACCGTCCAGGAACGCGACTACCCGTTGCTTTCGCCCTACGAGGTCAACGCCGCGATCAAGGAACGCTTCGGGCGCAAGCTCGTCGTGGTCGGCGCGTGCATCGGCACCGACGCCCACACGGTCGGGATCGACGCCATCCTCAACATCAAGGGTTTCGCGGGCGAGAAGGGCCTGGAGTATTACACCGAGCTCGACGTGGTCAACCTCGGCGCCCAAGTGCTCGTGCCCGACCTCGTGCGGGCCGCGCGCAGCGAGCACGCCGATGCCGTGCTCATCAGCCAGGTGGTCACCCAGAAGGACGCCCACATCCACAACACGACCCACATGACAGCGGCCTTCCGCGAGGCCTACCCGGCCGGCGCGGTCCCCCTGCTCGTGGCCGGTGGGCCACGCTTCGAAGAAGGCTCGGCGGCCCGGCTGGGTGTCGACCGGATCTTCGGACGCGGCACCACGCCCGGTGACGTCGCCAGCTACCTCGTCCACGCGCTGGCGCAGCGCTCGACCCGGAAGGATCACCATGACCAGCACGCCTGAGGTGGGGCTGCGTGTCGTCCACCGCCGCTATGTCCCCTACAGCCACGCCCATTATGCCGGCCACCTCGTCGACGGTGCCTACTCCCTGGCGGCATTTGGCGACGTCGCGACCGAGTTGTGCATCCGGTCCGACGGGGATGAGGGCCTGTTCGCCTCGTACTCGGACGTGCAGTTCCTCGCCCCGGTGCGGGCCGGCGACGTGATCGAGATCGAGGCGACGCTGACCCGGATCGGGCGCCGCTCACGGGAGATCGACTTCGCCGTCCGAGTCGTATGCCGTGGCACGGGGTCGCCACTGGAATCCAGCGCCGAGGTGCTCACGCCGCCGCTGGTCGCGACGACCGCAACGGGCGTCGTCGTGGTCCCACCGAGGGGTCCGGCGGGCCGGTAGATCGGATCGGGCCGTGCCCGATCGCCGCTGGACCCGGCAGTCAGCTCACCCCTCGGGACGCTCCCGGCGTGTCGCGCACGACACGCCGCGGTCGTGAAATTCCTGTGGGGGAGAGGGTCACCGTCGTGCCCACCGTGACCTGCATAAACGCCCGTTCATGCAGGTCAACGGCCGGTTGACAGGCCCGTGCGGGTAGGTAGGTTTGGGCGTGGTTGTTCGTCGGGTGGCTGTCTGACAGGCACGGCAACGGCCGACACCGTGGTCACAGCCGGGAGCGGACGCATCCCGTCAACCAGGCTGACGGATGCCGGCCGGGGTCCGTGTTCGACGTTGGACGGTGACGAACCTCAGCAGTGCCCGTGACGTGCAGTAGACAACAGCTGGGGGGCTCGCAGCCTGCGTGCCGGCGGCTGGTCCGAAGTGCGGCACGGGCGCTGCTGTAACCGCCTCTACAGTGGTCCGGTGACCTTGCCCGCCCGCGTCGCCTCGGCAGCACTCGGCGGAATCTGCCTCACGCTGGCCTTCCCCGGCTATGGCCTGTGGCCCTTAGCTCCGGTCGGGGTGGCACTGGCGACGCTGGCCGTTCTCGGTGCGCGGGCTCGCGCGGGGTTGGCTTTGGGCCTGGTGACCGGCCTGGCCTTCTTCGTCCCGACGTTGAGCTGGGCCGGCACCGACTTCCTCGGCATCATCCCCTGGCTCGGGCTGGCGGTCTTGCAGTCTCTGTACTTCGCCCTCCAAGGCTGGCTGAGCGCACTCCTGGCCCGATCGGGCGGTTTCGTGGGTGCCCTGGGGGTCGGGCTGGCCTGGGTCGCCCAGGAATCCTTGCGCAGCCGCACTCCGTATGGCGGATTCCTATGGGTGAGACTGGCGTTCAGTCAGGCCGACTCCCCGCTGGGCCGGTGGGCCGCCCTCGGCGGCGCACCCTTCGCGACCTTCGGCACGGCCTTGGTCGGCGCGTTGCTTGCGGTCGCCGGGCACACGGCATACCGGCGGTTGCGCCTGCGTGGCGGCCGGCTGCCTGCTCAGACGCCACCCCCGAGATCCCCTCTGCGGTATGCCGTCCCCGCCCTGGTTCTCGGCGCGGTCGGCCTGCTCGTGCCGCTGCCCGTCGACGGCCCGACCGCACGAGTGCTGGCCGTGCAGGGCAACGTGCCCCGGCCCGGCCTGGACTTCAACGCTGAGCGTCGGGCCGTGCTGGACAACCATGCCCGGGAGACACTGGCCGCGCTGGCCCGCCGCGGGGCGGCCGGGGCGCCGCCGCTCGACCTGATCGTCTGGCCGGAGAACTCCTCGGACATCGACCCGGTCCGCAACCTCGACGCGGGGGCTGTGATCCAGAGTGCTGTTCAGCGCGCCGGCGTGCCAATCGTGGTGGGGGCACTGTTCGAGCGGCCGGACGAGATCGCCAACGTCTCGGTGGTCTATCGGCCCGACATCGGGATCACCGACACCTACGTCAAGCAGCACCCAGTGCCGTTCGCCGAATACATCCCGCACCGCGACTTCTACCGACACCTGAGCGCCTCGGTCGACCTCTTGCGGGTCGGCATGGCGATCGGGCCCGGCCCTGAGGTTTTCACCATGCAGCGGGCCGGCGGCCCTCGGGTGCTCGCCGGTCCGAGCATCTGCTTCGAAGTCGCCTACGACGACCTGGTGCGCACCAACGTCACCGAGGGCTCGACGCTGCTTCTCGTGCAGACCAACAACGCGACGTTCGGCGCCAGCCACGAGTCGGTGCAGCAGTTGGCCATCTCCCGGATTCGCGCCATCGAGCACGGCAGATCCGTGGTCCATGTCTCGACCGTCGGGGTGAGCGCCCTCATCCGACCTGACGGTTCGCTCATCGAGCCCACCACCTTGTTCACGGCGGCCGCACTTGATGCCGACCTGCCATTGCGCGAGTCGCGCACCCTTGCCACGACGCTAGGCCCCGTCCCGGAATACTTGGGTTGTGTAGTGGCGCTGCTGCTGCTGGCGCGCGCACTGTGGGCGCGTCGATCTGGAAAGGAAAGCCCCTCCTCATGACGCTTCCCGAGCGCGGCCCGCTCGATCGAGTCCTCGTCCTCATTCCGACGTACAACGAGAAGGACAACCTGCCGCGGATCGTCGGCCGGGTGCGCGCGAGCGTGCCGGCCGCCGACATCCTCATCCTCGACGACAACTCCCCGGACGGCACCGGTGCGATTGCCGATGGTCTCGCGGCCAGCGACCCCCAGGTGCACGTCCTGCACCGAGCCGGCAAGCAGGGCCTCGGCGCGGCCTACAAAGCGGGTTTCGCGTGGGCTCTGGAGGGCGGCTACGACGCGGCCGTCGAGATGGACGCCGACGGCAGCCACCAGCCCGAGCAACTCCCCAGCCTGCTCGCCGCAGCCCGCGACGCCGACCTCGTGATCGGCGCGCGCTGGGTCCGGGGCGGCTCGGTCGTCAACTGGCCAGCGCACCGCAAGGCTCTGAGCGTCGGAGCCAACATCTACACCAAGGTCATGCTCGGCCTCCCCGTCAACGACGCCACCGGAGGCTATCGCGTCTACCGCACCTCGGCGCTGCGCGCGATGGATCTCGACTCGGTGAGTTCGGCCGGCTACGGCTTCCAGGTCGACATGACCGTCGCGCTCGTCCGTGCCGGGCTGCGAGCGGTCGAGGTGCCCATCGAGTTCGTCGAGCGAGAGGTTGGCGAATCGAAGATGAGCGGCAACATCGTCTCGGAGGCCTTCGTCAATGTCGGCAAGGCCGGTGTCGCCCACCGCATCGGCCAGCTGCGCTCGCTCGGCGCCGACCTGGCCCGTCGACGTCGCGAGGGCACGTGGCACAGCGCGTGACCACCACCGGCCGGTGGCGGATCCGGTGGAGCGGCTGGCTGCTGCTCGCCCTGCTCGTGTTGCCCATGGCGGAGATCGCAGTCATCCTCGCGGTCGGCCGCGCGATCGGCGGCTGGCCCACCGTGGGCCTGTTGATCGTCGAATCCACCCTCGGTGCGTGGGTCGTGCGGCGGGAGGGCTCGCGGGCGTGGACCGCCTTGGCCACGGCGCTGCGCAGCGGCCGTATGCCGTCCCGCGAACTCACCGACGCCGCTCTCGTCCTCGTGGGTGGCACGCTGCTGCTCACCCCGGGGTTCGTCACCGACATCGCCGGCTTCTTCTGTGTGCTGCCCTTCACGCGCGCCCTGGCGCGGCCGGTGTTGGCCGCGGTGGTTCAACGGCGCCTGCTCGGAGCTGTCGTGGGCGGCACGGCATACGGGAGTGCGGACGGCGCCGGGGCGCCGGGCAGCCCGGGGAGCGCAGCCACTGGTCCACACCCACGGCGGGGCGCGACCGGGACAGCCGGAACGGTGATTCCGGGCGAAGTCGTCGATCGGTCCTCCGGCACCCACAATCGATAGACCCGCCGAGGGGCCCGACCGGAGTGGTCGAGCCCCTCGAGTGTTGCCGAATGGGATGCGATCAAGCGCTGCGCCGCGTGGGCTTCTCACCACGAGACTGGCGCAACAGGGTGAGCCGCTCTTCGAGGAGTTCTTCGAGTTCGGGGATCGAGCGCCGTTCCAGGAGCATGTCCCAGTGGGTGCGAACCGGGCGGGCCGGCTTGGGCTCCGGAGCCTCACCGCCACCGAGCAGCAATGCGCTCGAACCGCAGCGGCACTCCCATGTGGGGGGGACGTCTGCTTCGATGCTGAACGGGAGCTCGATCCGGTGCCCCTGCGGGCACACATAAGTGGTCAGCTGCCGTTCGCTGGGAACGACGCCGACATCGGTCTCCATGCTGAAGGCACCCAACCGGGTGCCGCGAAGTGAACGATCGGCCATGCTGTCCCTCCCAGGATCTGTGGGCCCGCCTGGATGCGGTCAGGCTCCCACTGGTTAGACGTTCGAACGCGCCGTGAGGTTGCCTTGTTCCCAGTGAGGCGAGCCTTACCCGATGTGCATCGGGCTATGCACGCGCCCGCGGTGTGGGAGGTTGTGCGGGGAGGCAGGTGCGCCCGAGGCCGGTCGAGCGTCGGTCGAGAATCGGTCAGATGACCCGGGGGACCTCGTTGCCGGCTTCCAGGATGCCCCGGCGCATGTCGACCCGCGACAGCAGCAGGCCGCCCAGGATGAAGAAGATCACCAGGGCCACGATGGCGTAGCGATAGGAGTGGGTGAGTTGGTGGACCAGGCCGAAGATCAACGTGCCCAACCAGCTCGTGCCGCGCTCCATCGCCTGGTAGAGGCTGAAGTACTCCGCCTCCTTGCCGCGCGGGATGAGCTGGCTGTAGAGCGAACGCGACAGCGCCTGTGAGCCGCCGAGGACCAGGCCGATGAAGAAGGCCAGCGCCACGAAGAGAACCAACGAGTTGGCCGGCACGAAGAAGGCCACCAGGACGATGGCCGTCCAGATGCCCAGGCTGTAGAGCACCGTGCGCCACGCCCCGATCTGCCCGGCGACTCGGCCGAACAGCAGCGCGCCGCCGAAGGCCACGAACTGCACGAACAGGAAGATCCCGAGCACCGTCGCCTGGTCGAACTCCAACTCCCGGATCCCATAGAGGCTGGAGTTGCCGATGACCGTCTGGATGCCGTCGTTGAAGAACAGGTAGGCGAGCAGGAAGAGCATCGTCTGCGGGTAGTTGCGCAGGTCGCGAAAGGTGGTCCGCAGTTGGCGCAGGCTGCCGCCGACGACCCCAGCGCTGCGCGCGACGGGGGTGGCCACCGTGCCTTCGACGTGGCGAAGGCCGAGCACAGGAATGACCGTGAAGGCCGCCCACCAGATACCGGCCGACAGCAGGCTGATCCGGGTGGTCTGCCCGATGGTGAGTCCGAAGCTGGTGTGGAAGGTGATGAGAGCGAAGTTGATCGCCAGCAGCAGGCCCCCGCCGAGATAGCCGAACGCCCACCCCTTGGACGAGACGCGGTCCCGGTCATCCGGTGGGGTGATCCGCACCAGCAGCGAGTCGTAGATGACCAGGGACGCCCCCAGACAGACCTGGGCCAGGATGAGCAGGAGCACGCCCAGGGCCCAGTTGGTGCCGGCGACGAAGAACATCGCCGCAGCGGCCAGCGACCCCACCCAGGCGAACCCGGCGAAGAGCTTGGTGGGGTGCGTGGTGCGGTCGGCGATGGCTCCGACGAAGATGAGGAAGACGGCCGAGACGATCGTCGACACGGTGATGGTGTAGGCCGCCAACGAGCCCGGATCGACCGGTAACCCCAAGACCGACAGCGTCGTGAGGCACTCGGCGTTTTCGGGCAGGCCCGGGCACGCGGCCTCGGTCGCCACCGAGGTGAGATAAGGGCCGAAAAGCACCGTCGCGGTGGTCGTGACGTAGGCGGAGTTGGCCCAGTCGTACCAATACCACGCCCGCTGCTCCTTCGTCTCGACGAAGGTGTGGGGGCCAGGCGGGGCCGGCACGGCAGGCTGCGGGGCGGTGGTGCCGCCAGGGGTGGTCATGGGCGCCAAGAGTGGCACATCGCAACGGCTCAGGGACAGGTATGCCGTGCGCCGCGCCGTCACACGACGGTGACGCTGAAGTCACCTCGGGCAGCGACGATGTCGGCGCAGTGCTCGAGGTGTTTCCGGCTCGGTTCGACCAGTGGGATCGGGGTCGGTCGAGTGCCGTGCCGGCGGAATCCGATGACCTTGATCCGCATCCGCGGATCGATATCGGCGAGCCAGTCGCCGGTCGCTTCCAGCAGCTGCGGGTCGTCGTTGCGGCCGGGGAGGATGAGCAGCCGCACTTCGTGGAGCTTGCCACGGCTGGCCAGGCGAGCGATCGAGTCGAGGGTGCGGGCGTTGTCCGCTCCGGTCAACGCGACATGGATAGCTGAGTCGAGGCACTTGAGGTCGACCATGGCGCCGTCGAGCACGGGATCGAGCACCTCCCAGGTCGAGGCGGGCGCGTCTCCGTTGGTGTCGACGAAACAGGTCAACCGGCTCAGCGCCGCGTCGGCCTTGATCGCGTCGAAGAGGGCCCGCAGGAAGTGCGGCTGCATCGTCGCTTCACCGCCCGAGACGGTCACCCCAGACAGGAACGGTGCCGCAGGACGGATCTGTTCGAGCAGGTCCGCGACCGCGAGGTGACGGGCCTTGGGGGAGGAGGCGTAACGGCATACGGCGTGGCAGTGGTCTGCCTGCAGACACACCTCCGGATTCCAGGTCACGGCACCCGTAGCCGTGAAACCCAGTGCGCCGGAAGGGCATTGGTCGACGCACTCGCCGCAATCGACGCACGGGTTGATCGTGTAGGGGTTGTGACAGGCCAGGCAGTCGAAGGTGCAACCCTGCAGGAAGACGACGAAGCGGTTGCCGGGGCCGTCGACTGCCGAGAACTCGAGGGTGTCAGCGACCAGGCCGCGGAGCGAGCTCATGTGCCCCCACGCGCTTGACGGCGCGTTCGGTGAGGTGGAATGTGCGCTCGGAGCCGGCCGCGAGGTAGTCACTGCCATGGCGCGCGCCGTGCTCGTCGATGCCCACCAGGTCGCTCTTGCGCACGAGATAGCCGGTGATCCGGATGAACTCGTTGTCGGCGAGGTTGAAGGTGAAGTCGCGCATCCCCACCTCGAAGGCGCCCTTGATGATGTCGACCATGGCCTGCGGGTTGCCCACGGCGGTCTCGTCGACGTGGAAGATGTCGCTGATGCCGGCAGCGAAGTGAGTGTGCAGCGGGGCGGCGGCCGTGATGTGCTGGCGCATTCCCGGCTCGTCGGTGACCGGGATCCGGGTGCCGGCCGTGACACCCTCGTCGAGGTCGATCCCGCCCTGCGAATGCAGGTAGGCCGCGCCGTCTCCTCCGGTGCAGTAGGGCTGTGGCCGCGCTGCCACGAGGTCGGCGATCCGTTCGACAATCCGGTATGCCGCGTCGTTGGCCCGCTCGTCGTGTCCCCAGCGGGCGTCGTGAATGCCGTCATGAGCCAGCACCTCGGCGACGCACTCGGCCAACCCGAAGATGCCGAACATCGCCGAGAACCGGTTGATGTCGATGAGGCCCTCGGTGGCCAGGAAATGGTCGGCGAAGAAGTGCTGCTCCTCGACGAGTGAGGTGATCCGCGCCTGCATGAGCTCGGCGGTGAGCTCGACCCACATGGGCAGTCCGGTCGCGAGGAATTCCTCGAGGCCACCGTGTTGGCGGACTGCGGCTTCCTTGAGGTTGAGCCGGGTCAGGGTGTGCGAGCCGCCACCGATCTTGAGCGAGTTGTAGCAGCTCACCGCCGCATATCCGGGTCCGTGGTCGCGGACCATCATCGGGTGGTTGACAAAGTGCGGCTTCCCGGTGGCGAAGACGGTGCGCACGCCGTCTTCGATGAGGCTGTCCGGGGTGACCTCGGGGTCGACCTTGAGGGTGATGTTGGGCACGACCTGACGCAGCGAGCGCTCGACGCGGAAGATCGACCGGACGACGCGGCCGTCGGCGGGCCCGAGGTTGGTGTGGACGAACGCATCAGGCAGCAGCCGGTCGAGCTGGATCCAGAACCGGCGCAGGGTGCGGTCCAGCTCTGCGTCGGTCATGTCAGCCGGGACAAAGGGTTCGAGCAGCGCGTCGAGGTCGCCGAGATAGACCGGGTAGGTCGTCACCGACGGCACATGCCCGTAGAGGATCGTGAGGAAGGACAGCGCGTCGTCGAGGTCCTGCGGCGGGTCGAGTTCGAGGTGCTTGACCCCCTGCCGCAGCGCCTTGGCGTAGTCGGGCAGCACATAGCGCGGCGTGTAGGGCCGGTTGCCTTCGAACATGTCGCAGATGATGCGCTTCTCGAGCGCTTCCTGGCAGGCCTGCGACAGCGGGGGATAGCGCAGCGCGCTTACGGCGAGCGCGGCCAGCCGGCGGACCTTTTGGTCATAGCCGATCGCGGGGCTGGTGACGATGGACTCGGCGTCGTTGACGAGTTGGGTCAGCTGCATACCTCCAGGGTATGCCGTGTCACTCGGCCAGTGACGCAGCCGCCTCGAGGATCGTCCACGCCTGCAGCTGCGAGGACAGCTCCAGAGGTATGCCGGGGGGCTGGCTTTCGCTCGCCGGCCGGGCTGGATCGGGGGAGAAGACCGTGATCTGGGCGGACGGCATACGCAAAGCCTTTGGCAGAGAGAGCGATTGGCGACCCGCCCAGAGCAGGTGGGCGTTGTCGCGCACCAGCTGGGCCGCGGTGGCGCGGGTAGGGGAGTCGAGGACAGGGGAACGGGCGGCCAGCGCGAGGTAGCGCACGAGGATGCCGGTGAAGAGGCCGCCATCGCCGTCGCCATGCGCGCGCAGGGCGAGGCGGCCCGCGCTGTCAGTTGTCAGGTGGGTCCGCACGGCGTCGACGAGATCGGCGGCTCGGCGGGCCGAGTCCGGGCCCCCGCGGGACGCCAACTCGGTGAGGGTGCCCAGGACCGTGCCTTGGTTGTAGGTGAAGACATGCGGCGTCAGGCGAGTGCTGCCGTCGGGTTGGATCTCGATGCCGTCCCGGAACAGTCCGGTGCTCCCGTCGTGGAGGTGGGCGTAGGCCCAGTCGACGAGCGCCTGCGCTCTGTCGAGATCCCCGACCCGTGCTCGGAAGAGGGCCACCGGGCCGGTTGCCGGCAGGTTCTTGAAGTCGTGCGCCGTGTTCCAGAAGACGCCGCCCCCGAGATCAGGTGTCTCGCCTTTCCCGATCGTGCGCCGCAGGGCGCGCCCGACGTGAGCGCGCGTGGCGCGGGGGAGTGGGCCGGCTGAGCCACCCCGCGTCTCGAGCCGTTGGGCAGCCAGCAGGAGCCAGGCCATGTCGTCGTAATAGGCGTTGGTGAAGCGCCCAACGTTGCGGATGCCGATGCTGACGAGCGTGCGGTGAGCCAGGCTTCGGGCAGAGCGGGCGCGAGCGTGGTCACCGTGTGCCTGCTCACGAAGGGCCTCGTCAACGAGCGCGTCGATGTAGTGGGCTTGCCACCAGTAGTTCCACGGCCCGAAGACCGGACGCCCGACCGGGTGGTCGACGCGCGCGAGGTGAGTGAACGGCATACCGAGCAGCCGGCGGCCGAAGAGCCGACGGACCGACTCAGCCGCCTGCCGCGCTCGGTCACCCCAGGGGTCCATGCGCCCATTCTCACCCCAGCGGGCAGGTGGGCTGGGACGTCACCGCGCCGCCAGCGCCGGCTGCGATTCCACAGGGATGACACATGAGACGCTCAGCCGCGCTGCCTACGGTGCCGGCATGACACGTCACGAGAGCCCGCACCCCAGCTACGAGGGACGCAGCCTGCCCCGGCCCGACGAACCGCCGTACGACCAGGGCCTGGCCTTCGACCTCGCCACCCTGCTCGATCGACGCCGGGCCCTGGGTCTGCTAGGTCTGGGAGTCGCCAGCACCGCCATTGCCGCCTGCAGCCCAGGGACTCCGACCCCTGCGGCCACCGTCGGATCGACACCAGCGTCCACCGGGACGGGCGGCTCATCCAGCAGCGCCGCGCCCACGTCGTCCGGGACCGCACTCACCGAGATCCCCGACGAGACCGCCGGGCCTTACCCGGGCGACGGCTCCAACGGACCCGACGTCTTGGCTCAGAGCGGCGTCGTTCGTCAGGACATCACCCGCAGTTTCGGTGCCTCGACGACCCGCGCCGAGGGCGTCCCCATGACCCTGGAACTCACGGTTCTCGACATCGCCGCAGGCGGCGGACCGATGGCCGGGGCGGCCGTGTATGTCTGGCACTGCGACCGCGCCGGGCGCTACTCGATGTATTCCAGTGGGGTCACGTCGGAGAACTTCCTGCGCGGGGTCCAGCTCACCGACACCAACGGGGTGGTGCGCTTCACCAGCATCGTGCCGGGCTGCTACGCGGGTCGGTGGCCACACGTGCACTTCGAGGTCTATCCGGACCATGGGAGTATCGCCGATTCGGCGAAGGCCATCGCCACCTCGCAGGTCGCTCTGCCCAAGCCGACGTGTGACGCGGTCTATGCGACTGCGGGCTACGAGAGCTCGGTCAGCAACCTGGCCCGACTGTCCCTGGCCACCGACAACGTCTTTGGCGATGACGCAGGCGTCCACCAACTCGGCACCGCGACAGGAGACGTCGCCAGCGGGTATGCCGTGCGGCTCACCGTCCCCGTCGACACCCGAACGCCGCCCAATCGGCGGTAGAGCCTGGGCCGGGACGACGAGTCCGTGACCAAGGTTGGCCAAGATGGGTATCCTCAGTCCATGACGACCGTCAACATCGGCAAGGCCAAGACCGACCTGTCTCGGCTGATCAACCTCGCTCTGGCGGGGGAGGAGGTCGAGATCGCCAAGGACGGCGTCCCCGTTGTCCGACTCGTGCCAGTGATGACCAACTCGCCCGGCACGCGGTTCCTCGCGGCGGGCAGCTCAATGGCTGGACAGATCCACATCGCTGATGACTTTGAGTTCACTGATCAGGAACTCGACGAGATTCTCGGCTCATGAGGCTGCTCCTGGACACGCATGTCGTGTTGTGGCAGCTTTCCGGTCAACGCGGACTGTCCCAGTCCGCGGTCGACGCGATCGCCGATGCCGACGATCTCCTGTTCAGTGTGGTGTCCTTCGCCGAGATCGGCATCAAAGCCGCCGTCGGCAAACTGGTAGTCCCGGAGGATTTGCAGGCCAAGATCGCCGACGCCTGCGTCCGGAGCCTTGGCCTGACCGCGGCGCACGGCCTCGCGGTTGCCCGGCTTCCGACCCATCACCGCGACCCGTTCGACCGCTTGCTCATTGCTCAAGCCATGACCGACGGGCTGACCCTCATCACCGCGGACCCGAACTTCGCGGCATACGACGTGCCGATCATCGGCACGTGAGCCTTCAGATCCCTTCGACTCCCCGCCTTCCTGACCGGCGCGCCCGGCAGTTCCACGTAAACTGTTCGCCGCCCCCTCACGCCTCGTGGGACGCTGCTCGACGTGACGAGCAGCGAAGTATGGGACGAAGAGACTGCCGCGAAGTACGACGAGGATGCCGCTGAGCACTTCGCACCGGACGTTCTGGATCCAACGGTCGACCTCCTTGAGCGGCTCGCAGACGACGGCCCGGCACTGGAGTTCGCCATTGGCACTGGACGGGTTGGTATCCCGCTGGCGGCCCGCGGCGTCCACGTGACGGGCATCGAGTTGTCGGAGCCGATGGTGGCCCAACTTCGACGGAAGGTTGGCGAGGACGAGCTGCCGGTCGTCGTCGGCGACATGGCGACCACGGTGGTCCCGGGCGCGGGGACGTTCTCGCTCGTCTTCCTCGTCTGGAACAGCATCTCGAACCTCCGGACGCAGGCCGAGCAGGCGCAGTGCTTCAGGAACGCAGCTGAGCACCTTCGTCCGGGCGGGCGATTCGTTATCGACCTCTGGGTGCCCCCGATCCAGCGCCTACTGCCTGGCGAACAGGCAGTCCCCATGAGCGTTGACGAAGCTCACCTCGTCTTCGACACCTACGACCTCGTCACCCAGCAGTGCGCCTCGCACCACTACTACCGCGACGACGACGGCAGCAGCATTCGCTACGGGTCAGGCCATTTCCGCTACATCTGGCCGGCCGAATGCGACCTGATGGCTCAGTTGGCGGGCCTCGAACTCGAGTCACGGTCGGCCGACTGGAAGGGGAGCCCGTTCCTCGCCACCAGCGGCAGCCACGTCTCGGTCTGGCGCAAGGCCTGACCGTCAAGACCGCGCGGCGGGCCAGCAGCCGCCGTTGTGATGGTCGTCGCGTCTAGCGTGGCCTCGCGTCGTCACGAACGTCCGCAATGTAGCCTGCGTACGCCGTCGCCGAGTCGATGGCGTGGCGCTCGATGGTGGCGGGGAGTAGCCAAGGGCCCGCAGCGACGGCGACAACGTCTGGCAGGACGTGATCTACCAGCTCGGCGTCGACGACGAGGCCACGCGCGATCGACCCATCGGGTGCAAGCGACAGGTTCATCCTGAACGACGGACATGCGTTCCCGTGGGTCGCCAGCCGCCACGTCGGCACGCGCTGGATCGAAAGTACAAAGAACTGAAGGGCAAGCTCCGAGGGCGGCCCGTGCAGCAGCCGAGCGAGGACCTCGGCAGCCCGCTGGGAGAACCAGTCGCCGTCGCGCACGTTTGACATGGGCGGTGCGGTTGCCCACGCGCTTGCGTTCCCGCATCTAAGGCAGCTCCCGTTCTTTAGCTGCTAGGCACGGGAGTTCGCGAGACGGGAGTTGCTGTGTCCGGGGCGCTCGGAGCTTGTATGTTGCGACGATGAGGCAACTGATCGCCCGCGGCCACTTCGACATCACGATGACCTCAGCAGATGGTGTTCTCGACCGCACGGGCCGATTCGACTTCGTCAAGACATGGACAGGCGACGTCACCGCTGAGGGTTCCGGCTCGATGTTCTCCGCCGGTGACCCCGGCGCGGGTGCCGCGGGCTATGTCGCCATCGAGACTGTCAACGGAACTCTCGCTGGCCGTCAGGGCGGCTTCGTGCTGCTCCAGCGAGGCCTCATGGGCGCCAACGGCGTGAGCCTGGAGTACTGCGTCGCGCCAGGTTCAGGCACCGGCGAACTCGCCGGCATCTCTGGGACGCTCGATCTGGATGTCAGCGCCGGGCACGCCTGGACACTCACGTATCAGCTACTTGACTGATCTCGGCAAGTGCGCGTGTCGACGGCCACGACAAACTGCCCGGAGACGGCCACGAAGCTGCCCGCTGGCGGACGTGAGAACTGCCCGCTGAGGGTCATGGGATCTGCCCGACACGATGTCGTCTGCCTTGCCGCGGTCCGTGGTTGGGGCCCCTTCCTCGGGTGCGATGAGCGGTGCTGAAGCGCCCCGTCGCCCCGAGGAAGGGATGAAGTGAAGTCTGCCGAGGAGATCATGGAAATTTTGGATGCCTACGACCTGACCGGGTCGTTGCGTGACGCGGGGGAGCTGGTCGGCTGCTCGCATCACACGGTGAAGCACTACGTGGACCGTCGCGCTGCCGGCGGGGAGCTGGACAAGGCTGCGGCTCGGCTGCGGCTGGTCGATGAGTACCTGCCCAAGGTGGAGGAGTGGGTCGAACGGTCGAAGGGCAAGGTGCGTGCCGACAAGGCCCACGAGAAGCTGGTCGCGATGGGCTACCAGGGGTCCGAACGCACCA
>JBGAQV010000129.1:6746-6986 GCA_044220505.1 Dermatophilaceae bacterium | reverse complement strand
GGTCCTTGGACCGCGTGCTGGCCCGTCGGTGCGTCGCCGCGTCGAGGAGCTCTCGGGCATGCTCCAGCCCGGCCGAGGTCGCGCCACCGCCCATCATCCGGGCGAACTCCTCCAGTCGGGCCCGGCCGGTCACCTCGGTGACCGAACTCGCGGTCACCGAGCCGTCGTCGGCCTTGCGCACGACGAGGTGACAGTCGGCCTACGCCGCAACCTGCGGCAGGGGGGTGACGACGATGACCT
>JBGAQV010000129.1:0-6736 GCA_044220505.1 Dermatophilaceae bacterium | reverse complement strand
GGGCTGGCACGCCTGGGCGCTGCTGATGGGGATCGAGCCGTACGAGGGGCCGTTCAACGTCGTCGGCTTCTTCGCCGGCGGCCCGCCCGCCCAGCACGTGCGCGACGACGTGCTGGAGGATTGCCAGCGCCGCCTGACCACCGACCCCGGCGTCGACCTCGTCGAAGACGAAGGTGAGGTCGCTGCCGGCCTGAGTCGGGGTGCTCGGCCGGCGCCCGCTCACGACCTCGATCGCCAGCATGACGCGGGACAGCTCGCCACCTGAAGCGGCCTTGCTCACCGAGCGGGGCGCTGCGCCGGAGTTGGACGCGAGGAGGATTTCGACCTCGTCCGCGCCATACGGTCCGGGCTCCCGCTCGGTCACCCCGACACTCAGGCGCGCCGACCCCATTGCCAACTGAGCCAACTCAGCCTCGACCTCTTCGGCAAAAACTGCTGCGGCAGAACGTCGTTGCTCGTGCAGACGACCCGCCGCCTGGGTCAGCTCCGAGGTCAGGCGGGCGACCTCGGTTTCCAGCACGGCCAGGCGGTCGTCGGCCCCCAACACCTCGGTGAGTCGTTCGGCCGCCGATCGACTCCAGGCCAGGACCTCGTCGACCGAGTTGCCATACCTCCGGGTCAGTCCTGCGAGCTCGGCCCGTCGAGACTGCACGGCAGCCAGGCGAGCTGGGTCGGCATCGAGGTCGGCGAGATAGCCGGCCAGATCGGCCGCCAGGTCGGCGACCAGGTAGCCGGCCTCGCTGACTCGACGATGCAACTCCTCCACCCGCGGGTCATGTCGAATCTCCGCCGCCAGGGTGCCGCGCGCCGTGTTGACCAGCTCGACCGCACTGGCCGTCTCCAGGCCGTCGTCGGACCCGACGAGCGCAGCATGGGCGCAGGCCACGGCATACCGCAGTCCTTCCGCGTGTGCCAGCCGTTCATCCTCGATCCGCAGCGCCTCGTCCTCGCCGGGCTGCGGGTCCACGCGCTCGATGTGCTCGAGCGCTGCCGTGAGCGTGTCGATCTCGCGGGCCCGGTCGCGATCGGCGCTGGTGAGTCGGTCGCGTTCGGCACGCGCCGCGCCGAGGGCGGCATACACCTGCTGGTATGCCGTGCGACGCTCGCTGATCTCGGGCCCACCGAATGCGTCGAGCAACTCGCGGTGCTGGTCGGGTCGACGCAGCCGCCATTGGTCGGCCTGGCCGTGGACGGCGACGAGCTCCTCCCCGAGGTCGGCAAGGACCCCGACCGGGGCGGAGCGCCCCCCGACGAAAGCCCGAGATCTGCCATCGGCCCCGACCGTGCGGGCCAGCACGAGATCACCGTCATCGATGTCGCCTCCCGCGTCGACCACGCGGGCGATGGCCGGATGATCGGGAGCCAGGGTGAGCAAGCCCTCGACGGCCGCCCGAGGGGCCCCGGAACGGACCAGCGACGAGTCGGCACGCGAGCCGAGCAGCAGCCCCAGGCCCTGGACGACCATCGTCTTGCCGGCGCCGGTTTCGCCGGTGAGCACGGTGAACCCAGGGTGCAGCGCCAGGACAGCGTCATCGATGACGCCCAAGCACCGGATCCGCATCTCCCGCAGCACGGGCCCAGCCTAGGCCGCGACCCGCTCACGGCGCAGCGACCACCCACAGGATGCCTGCGGCCTCGGGCTCTTGATGCGGCTCAGGGGGTGCGGTTGCGGGCCGCGCCGTTGCCGCGCCAGCCGACGACGGAGAGGTCGAACTTCTCGACCAGCCGGTCGGTGAAGGGCTCCGGGGTGAGCCTCGCCAGGCGCATCGGCACCGCGGAACGACGGACGTCGATCCGCGAACCCGGGCGCAGGTCGACCGGGCGGCGTCCGTCACACCACATGACCCCAAGGCCTTCGGCATGGGGAATGACCTCGACCGCCAGCCGCGAGGTCGGGCCGACGACTACCGGTCGGGCGAAGAGGGCATGGGCCGAATTCGGCACCAAGAGAATGGCTTCCACGTCCGGCCAGACGACCGGCCCCCCGGCGGAAAACGCGTATGCCGTCGAGCCCGTCGGCGTCGCGATGATCACCCCGTCACAGCCCCAAGTCGACAGCGGTCGTCCGTCGATCTCGACGGTGACCTCGAGCATCCGCTCGCGAGCGGCCTTCTCGATGCTCACTTCATTGAGGGCCCAGGTCGTCGTGCGGACCTGGCCACCGTCGCTGACGGCCACCTCGAGGGTCATCCGCTCGTCGATGGCGTAGTCCTTGGCGACGATGTGCTCGATGACCGCGTCGAGTTCGCCCATCTCGGCCTCGGCGAGGAACCCGACCTTCCCCAGGTTGATGCCCATGAGCGGCACCCCGCTCTCCCGGGTCATCTCCGCACCCCGCAGGATTGTCCCGTCACCACCGAGCACGATGGCCAGCTCGCGTCCGTGCGACGGATCCTCATCGGACACGACCTGTACGTCTGCGAGATCGGCACCCGGGAACGCGGCGGCATCAGCCTCGCTGATCACGGATTCGATTCCGGCAGAAGCCAATTGATCCGCGACGCGGCGGACGACATCGATGACATCAGGACGCCGCGGATGAGTCACCAGGAGCACCGAGCGGGTCACGGGGTCGACTCCATCTGTGCCATCACTCTTTCCAGGTCCTGCGCGGTCGTTGGCCCCGAGCGCGCTGTCATCCAGACTAGATACTCCCGATTGCCGGTTTCACCCGGCAGGGGGCTGGCCAGCACCTCGCGGGGGTGCAGGCCCGCCTCGACGGCCGCCATCATGACCGCCTCGACAGCCGTGCGGCGGTCGGCCGAGCTGCGCACGACCCCGCCCTTCCCGAGTCGTTCACGACCGACCTCGAACTGGGGCTTGACGAGCACGACAACGTGGCCGTCCGGGCGCACCAGCTCGGCCAGTTTCCCGATGACCAGCCGGAGTGAGATGAAACTCAGGTCTGCCACGATGACATCGAACGGTCCGCCCAGGTCGGCGAGGGTGACGTCCCGGATGGACGTGCCGGATCGCTCGACCACCCGGGAGTCCTCGCGGACGGTCGGGGCCAGTTGGTCATGCCCTACGTCGAGTGCGACCACGTGCATGGCGCCCCCCGCAAGGAGCACTTGGGTAAAGCCCCCGGTGCTGGCCCCGACATCGAGGCACCGGGTTCCGTTCACGGTCAACCCCAGTGGCGTCCAGGCCTGCAGTGCAGCCAACAGCTTGTATGCCGCGCGGCCCACCCACCGATCGGCTTCGCCTTCGAGGGCCAGCTCGTCGTCCGGTTCGATGGCCAGGGCAGATTTGTCGACGAGGGCACCGTTGACCCTGACCCGCCCGGCCGCGAGTACGTCGCGGGCCTGTCCTCGGGATCGCGCCAGGCCCCGCCGGACCAGCTCGGCATCCAGGCGGGCTCTGGTCACTCCGGAGACAGGTCGTGCAGCCGGGATTGTAGGGCGAGCTCGACGGCAGCACCGGCGTCCGGGTGAGCCGAGATGTCGCCACACATCGCGACGGCGAAGTCAGCCAAGGCTTTGTCCACGATCGGGTCGCCCGTCCGGGGAGGATCCGGCACCCGGGCCGCGAACAGCGTCTCCCCTGACTCGTGCGCCTGGCCGTGCGCCAAGTCCTCCGGCAGGTCGGTCCTCAGGGCAGCCTCGGACTCCCCGTCGGCTGCCGTCATGCCTCCGCTCCGTCAGCAACGGCTGGATTCGGGCCATCCGGTGTCGCCGGCGCGGTCGAGGTCGGCTCTGCCTTCTTCGCAGGAACCGCCTTCTTCGCAGGAACCGCCTTCTTCGCGGGCACTGCCTTCTTCGCGGGCACTGCCTTCTTCGCGGTGGCCGGCGGCGGGTCAGACGGTGCCGACGGGGCTTTCGTGGCGGCCGCCGCCGAGAACGACGCGCGGCTCGGTCGTGCCCCGCTGCTCGCCCGGGGCTTGACCGTCTCGATGCGTGACGCGATGGTCTCCGGGTCGGTCGTCGGCTCCTGGACACCGCCGAGCACCTGTAGGCGGAGCGACTCGACCTCGGCCGCAAGGCTGGCAACTCGCGCCTTGAGGGAGTCGAAGTCGGTGACCTTGACCAACGCTGTCGAGTTGTCCAACAGTGCGGCCAGCTCGTGACGCATCAGCGTGAGCATCGACTCCTGGTTAGCCTTGGCCGAGGCCAACAGGTCGTCCGTGACGGCAGCCACTTGGCTGGCCACGTCGGCGGGAGAGGTCCGGCTGGCCAACATCAGCAGGCTCTGGGCCACCTCGGTGGCGCGCGCCCTGGTCGCCTCCCCCAATCCGCTGGCCAACTGCACATATCCGCGAATGCCGTCGAACGACATGACGTGCCTCCTAGTTCGGGTCACTCCCACCGTACTGCCCCGGCGCGTTCTCACGTAGGGCACCCAGCACCTCGTCGAAGGTGGCGCCGACCGACACCACGTGCGGATCCCCCTGCTCACGGAGCGCGAGAACCACGGTTCGCCCGAGGGCGGAGAGAGCGGCGGCGTGGACGGCATACTCGTCCGCTCCTTCGATCTGCACCCTCCCCGGTCCGCGCAGGCGCGCGGTGACTCCCCCGGCGCTCCAGTGCGGCGCCGATCCGGAACCATCGACTGGTGACTGCAGCAAACCACGCAGATCGGGCAGCGCCCAGGTGGGCACCACCGCGCTCGCCGCAAGTTCGGCGAAGCCGTCGACACCGGTGAGCACCCACGCAGAGTCGACTCCGAGCCGCATCGCGCCGAGAACGTCGGTGTCGAGGCGATCTCCGACGGCAAGCAACCGGGACGTCGGCACCCCGACTCGCTCCGCGACCGCGTCATAGAGCCCGTGCTCCGGCTTGCCCACGACGATCGGTTCCCGATCGGTGGCATGCCGCACGGCTGCCACGAGGGTGCCGTTGCCCGGGACGACACCTGCCTCGGTCGGCAGGGTGAGGTCGGTATTGGTGGCGACCCAGAGTGCGCCGGCGGCAACCGCGTGGCTGGCATCGGCAAGGTCGGCCACCGTCACGGTGCGTGCCCACCCCTGCAGGACCGCGGCTGGGCGCGCCTCAAGCGTCCGCACGGGCCGCAGACCGACCTCGGCCAGGGCTGAATCCACTCCGTCCCCACCCACGGCGAGAACCGCCTCCCCGGCAGTCAGCTGCCTGCGCAACCACACAGCACCAGCCTGGGCACTGGTCACCACGTCCCCCGGTCCCGCGTTCAGCCCCAGCGAGCTGAGCTGCCTCGCCACCTCCTTGGGGGTCCGCGAGGCATTGTTGGTCGCGAAGACGACCGGCGTATCGCGCCGCACCACCTCGAGGCAGCCCACGGCATACTGGACGGCGCGGGAGCCCCGGTAGACCACACCGTCGAGATCACAGGCGACGGCCCCGTATGCCGTGGCAAGCGCCCCGGGGCCGAAACTCACTCTGCCGGCCCCAGTGCTGTCGCCGTCCGGCCTACGTTCCCCTCGTCACCGTCAGCCTGCTCGTCCAGGTCGGTGAACGCGACCCCGTCGAGTTCATCAAGGCGCTCTGCGGCATCGGTCTGCACTTCGGTATCAGCGTCGATGGCGCGCGCAAACCAGTCACGAGCCCGGTCCAGGTGCCCCAACGCCAGCTGTGCCTCGGCATACGCGTAACGAAGACGAGCTGCCCACGGTGTCGTCGCCGAGCCGGCCAACTCGGGGATCTCGAGCCCGGCAGCCGCCGCGGCTGCTTGTCCGAGGTCACGCCGGATGCCTGACACAACAATGGCGAGTTCGACACGTTCATGTTGCGTGAGCCCGCGGGACTCCGGACCCGCCGCGAGTTCGAGCGCCCGTTCGGGCCGGCCCAGCGCGCGCTCACAGTCGACCATGAAGGGCAACAAGTGTGAGGACCCCGACAGCCGCCGGACGGTGCGGAACTCCGCCAAGGCCCGCGCCCAATCACCACGTCGGTAGGCCACGATGCCCAGCGCCTCGCGGGTAGCGGCCACTCGACCGGCCCGCCGGACTGCAGTCTCGGCGTGGGCCTCCGCCGCGACGATGTTCTCGTCCAGCAGACGAGCCACCATCACCAGGTGCTGCGCGACGCCGACCGCATTCTCCTGGGACAAGGTGCGCAACTGAGCCCCGATAGCCCGGTCGAGCTCCTTGCCCGTGACATCGGGATCGATCGCTGGCTCAGGAAGCCGGACGCTCTTGGGAGCCAGCCGCGAGCCGCCGCGCCGCTCATCGCCACCGCTGGCAGTGCCCGAGGGCCGACCGCCGACTGGCGCTCCCGACCGCGCGTTGCCCGACCGCGCGTTGCTCGAACGCGCGTTGTTCGCATGCGAGCCGCGCATCGGACTCCGGGCAGCACCTGATGCGGCGGAGGCACCGCCTCGCCGCGAAGCCGTCCGTCGTTCTGATCGACTCTCGTCCATGGTCCAATCCTTACGTATGCGCACATGTGCCGGAGAAACAAGAACGCCCCGCCGGATTGCTCCGCGGGGCGTCTTGTCTAAAGTATGTCCGGCTGCGTCCTACTCTCCCACACCGTCACCAGTGCAGTACCATCGGCGCTGAAGGGCTTAGCTTCCGGGTTCGGAATGGGACCGGGCGTTTCCCTGGAGCTATGACCACCGCCACAATTATTGGGTTATTGTCATGTTCTGCTGGAAACACGCGGGGGTTTCCGGGTTTGGTGTTGGGGAATCGTAGAGTGGACGCGAGAGACAGTGTCTATTCAACCTGGGTCCTTGCCTTGTCAGAGGCAGGAAACGGTTGTGTTTATGTTGTAGGTGGTTGGCCATTAGTACCAGTCAGCTCCAAGAATTACTTCTCTTCCAC
>JBGAQV010000128.1:0-7312 GCA_044220505.1 Dermatophilaceae bacterium | reverse complement strand
CCTGGTCGGCCGGCACGAACTTGGTGACCGACACTTCCTTGCTCGACTGGTTGGGCAGGCTGGCCAGGTCCTCGTCGGTGAGCACGACCATCCGGCCGTCCTCCGTTTCATACCCCTTGGCGACGTCCTCGTAGGGCACCACCTCACCGCACACGCTGCAGGTGCGTTGGTAGCGGATCTGCCCGGCATCGACCCGATGCACCTGGCGGAAGGAGATGTCGTGGTTCTCGGTCGCGGAATACAGCTTGACCGGCACGTTGACCAGCCCGAAGGACACCGCACCCTTCCACATGGCTCGCATCGTCTGCCCCATCCGTCGCACTGGTCACCAAACCCGTCCAGCATGACCCACGGCATCGTGCGGCACAACACGCCCAGGAATATCCCGGGCGCGCACGGCATACTCACTGCCATGGTGATGACCTGGACGGCCCGTGCCCTCGAGCCCGAGGAACTGGCCGCGGTGAGCGCGAACTCCAAGGTGGTGGTCGACCTCCTGGAGGACGAGCCTCCCCATCCCAAGCTGGCCGTGGATCTCGACACGGCCTGGCATGGCATCCACTGGCTGCTCACCGGCACGGCATACGACGCGGAAAGCCCTGCGGGACAGGCGATCTTCGGTGGTGACCCGATCGGGCACAATCTCGGCAACGGTCCGGCCCACCTGCTGGACGGACGCACGGTCAAGCGGATCGCCGACGCGCTGCGCAACCTGAGCGCCGACGATTTGGCCGCCCGCTACGACCCGGACTCGATGCTTGCGGCCGACATCTACCCGGGGTTCTGGTTGGACCCGGCGGTCTTCGAGGAGTTGCTCCGACCGCGCTACCGCGAGTTGCGCAAGTTCTATCGCCGGGCTGCGAAGAACGGCCGGGCCATCCTCACCGCGATCCTCTAGCCGCCGACCCCGCCGACCCCGCCGACCCATGCGTCCGATGCTCGCCACGGCCACCCGCCAGGTCCCCCGAGGACCCGAGTGGGTGCACGAGGTCAAGTGGGACGGCATGCGGGTTCTCGCCGAAGTCCGCGAGGGTCGACTGCGCCTGACCAGCCGCACTGAGCGCGATGTCACGGTTGCCTTCCCCGAACTCTCCGGCCTGGCCACGCTCTATCCAGATCTGCTCCTGGACGGTGAGATCGTCCTGCTCGTCGACGGGCGCCCGTCCTTCGGCGCGCTGGCCGAACGCTTCCACGTCACCCAGCCCACCCGCGCGGCCGCACTCGCCGCCGCCACTCCGGTCACCCTCATGGTGTTCGACATCCTGCGACTGTTCGGTGTCGACCTCACTTCGCGCACCTGGACCGAGCGGCGCCAGACGCTCGAGCACCTCGACCTGCCCGACGGCGTCCCTGACCCGCACTGGCAGGTGCCCCGCACCTTCGACGACGGCGCCGCATTGTGGTCGGCCACCCGGGAGCAGGGACTCGAGGGCATCATCAGCAAACGACGCACCAGCCGGTATGCCGTGGGGCAGCGCAGCGACGACTGGCGCAAGCTGCCCCACCGGGCCACCCGCTCGGTCGTCATCGGCGGCTGGCGTCCCGAGACCGACCGCACCGACCGGGTCGGCGCTGTGCTCGTCGGAGTGCCTGGGGCAGGGGGTCTGCACTACCGGGGGCGAGTCGGGTCGGGAATTGCCGGGGCAACGGCGATGACGCTGCTGGCCACCTTGCGACCACTGGCGACGGGCGACTCGCCCTTCGCCGGGCCACCGGCCGGGCCGGAGGTGCCCGTTGAGGACGCCGCCGGCGCCCGCTGGGTGCAGCCGGTCCTGGTCTGCGATGTCCAGTCGCTGGGACTTACCACCACCGGGCGACTGCGCCAACCGGCATACCAGCGGTTGCGACCGGATCTCACCGCGGCGGACCTGCCGAGCGCGGACCGGCGCCACGATGCGGAGGACGAGAATGGCTGAGTCCGCAGCCAAGGTCACCGTGGAGGTGGCCGGCCGGCGCCTGGTCGTCAGCAATCTCGACAAGGTCCTCTATCCCGACACGGAGACGACCAAGGGCGAGGTGTTGAACTACTACGCGCGAATCGCCCCCGTGCTGTTGCCGCACGTCGCGCGACGGCCGGCGACTCGGGTGCGATTCCCGCATGGGACCGGCGGGATGAGCTTTTTCGAGAAGAACCTGCCTTCCGGTGCACCGGGATGGCTGCCGCGCGTCACCCTGACCCACAGCAGCGACACGATCACCTATCCGCTCATCACCGGCGTCGACACGCTGACCTATTTGGCCAATCTCGCATCCCTGGAACTACATGTCCCGCAGTGGCAGGTCGACACTGACGATCAACCACTGCCGCCCGATCGACTCGTCATCGACCTCGATCCGGGACCGGGAGCGGGTTTGCAGCAATGCTCACTCGTGGCGCTGCGGGTGCGCGAACGGCTCACCGGGATCGGGCTGTCACCCGTGCCGGTCACCAGTGGGTCGAAAGGCCTCCAAGTGTATGCCGTCGTGCCACGTACGCAGAGCAGCGATGACCTCAGCGCGCTGGCCCAACAACTGGCGCAGGAATTGACCGACGAGTTTCCCGACGTGGTTGTCTGGAAGATGGCGACGGCACTGCGACCCGGCAAAGTCTTCGTCGACTGGAGCCAGAACGCCGCGGCAAAGACGACGATCAGTCCGTATTCCTTGCGGGGCAAGGGTGCCCCCTTTGCGGCGACTCCGCGCACCTGGGAGGAACTCGAACGCGGCGCTGCTGCACCCGATGGCCTGACCCAGGTGCTCGCGGACGAGGTTCTCGCCCGCGTGCAACGGCACGGGGACCTCGCAGCCGCACTCTTGGCGTGACTCGGTATACCAAGCGGCCGCCGTCCCGGTTCGGGACGACGGCCGCTGAAGTGTCCGGCCGCTGCCGGTCGACTACTCGATCAGCCGTGAGCCTTGTCGTAGGCCTCCTGGATCGCGGCGGAGACGCGTCCCCGGTCGCTCACCTCGAAACCGTTGGCGCGGGCCCACTCACGAACCACAGCACCGTTGCCGCGACGCGGCGCGGCAGAACCGCGACGCTTGGTCGAGCGCCGACCGCTCACCTTCTCCGCTGCACCGATCCAGGCCGAGAGCGACTCGCGCAACCGGTCTGCATTGGCCTTGGAGAGGTCGATCTCGTAGGTCGCCCCGTCGAGGGCGAAGGTCACCGTCTCGTCGGCGGGGCCGCCGTCGAGGTCGTCCTCAAGAACGACCACTGTGCGTTTTGCCACTGAAGTGGACTCCATTCGTGTGTGGAACTGTGGATGGCACTGCTGGCGTGTGCGACAGGACCCGCACACTGTGGTCGGACGGCGTGACCGAATTTATCAAACTGCCATCGATCAAACTGGCATCGATCAAACTGCCCTAGGCCGGTGCTTACGATAACACGCTCAGTTGATGCGGGTAAACACATCCGGGGATGACGTCGGAAAGTTCGACGTTAAAAGAACTTAACCTGCGGGGTTGGGGCACTTCGGACATTCCACCTCTGCCCCGATCCTGCCCCGGCCCGCAAATGCGCGGCTGTCCGCAATGATCACCGGGCTCTCACTCCGACATCGGGTCCGAGTCCGGCGCGGCCGCTCGCTCACGCTCCCGCTCGCGCGCCCGCTCACGATCTTGATCCCGCTCCCATTGCGCCTGCGCGATGCGCTCCTTGCGGTCGGCTTCGAAGATCGTCTTGAAGACGACGTAGGCGATGATCAGCAGCCCGATGGTCGGGACCAGCGCGGCGACATACGGATAGATGGCATCCCACATGGGTCAGTCCTCGGGTTTGAGCAACGGAAACAGGATCGTCTCGCGGATATTGGCCCCGGTGAACAGCATGACCAGGCGGTCGATACCCAGACCCAAACCCCCCATGGGCGGAGCGCCGTATTCCAGGGCCCGCAGGAAGTCCTCGTCCAGCTGCATCGCCTCGGGGTCTCCGCCGGCGGCGAGCAATGACTGCGCGGTGAGCACCTCCCGCTGGATGATCGGGTCGATCAACTCCGAGAAGCCGGTGCCGCGTTCCACCCCGGCAATGATGAGATCCCACGCCTCGATGAGCCCGGGCCGCTCGCGGTGCGGCCTGGCCAGCGGCTGAGCGATCGCGGGGTAGTCGCACAGGAAGGTCGGCTGCAGCAGGTGCGGTTCGACGAGTTCGGAGAGCAGTTCCAGGACGACCTTGTCGGCGCCCCAGGCCGGGTCGAGCTCGACGTCACGGGCCACGGCATACCGGCGCAGTGTCTCCACCGGTGTCTCGGGCGTGACCTCTTCACCAACGGCGTCACTGACCGCCGGATACACCGACAGCCAGCGCCATTCCCCCCCGAGATCGACCTCGCCGCGCGGGGTCTGCACCACCCGCCGGTCGAGTGCGTCTGCGACGCCGACGTAGAGGTCCTGGATGAGCCGGGCGATGGTCGTCTGGTCGCCGTAGGCCTGGTAAGCCTCGAGCATGGTGAATTCGGCCGAATGGGTCGCGTCGATGCCCTCGTTGCGGAAAATGCGCCCGAGTTCGTAGACCCGATCGACACCGCCGACGATGGCCTTCTTGAGATTGAGCTCCAGGGCGATGCGCAGCGTCATCGCCTGGTCGAACGCGTTGAGGTGCGTCGTGAACGGCCGGGCCGCCGCGCCACCGTGGATGAGCTGCAGGATGGGGGTCTCGACCTCGAGATAGCCCTGCTCGTGCAGCACCTCACGCAACGCCCGGGTGGCTCGGGCCCGAGTGCGCACCATGTCACGGGCCTCTTGGCGCACCACGAGGTCGGCGTAGCGCTGCCGGACCCGGGTCTCCTCGGAGAGCTCCTTGTGCAAGGTCGGCAGCGGGCGCAGTGCCTTGGCGGCCATCTGCCAGGAGCTCACCATGATCGACAACTCGCCGCGCTTGCTCGAGATGACCCGACCCTCCACGGCAACGTGGTCACCGAGGTCCACGAGCGCCTTCCAGTCGGCCAGGGCCGCTTCCCCGACCTCGGCGAGGCTGAGCATGATCTGCAACCGGGTGCCGATGCCCTCCTGGAGGGTGGCGAAGCACAACTTGCCGGTGTTGCGGACATACATGACCCGCCCGGCAGTCCGCACCAGGGCTTCGGTCTCTTCACCGGCGGCGAGATGGCCCCACTGCTCACGGATGTCGGCCAGCGTGTGGGTGCGCTCGACCCACACGGGGAACGCCTGGTGACCGCTCTCGATGAGCCGGGCCCGCTTCTCGCGCCGGATCCGCAACTGCTCGGGCAGATCGTCGGCAGCGTCGACAGCGTCGGACGCGCCCGTGGGCTCGGTGGTGGAAACGGTGGTCACCCGGCAAGGGTACCGAGGGCGGCCGGGTGTTCCCGACGCACACGGCATACAGGCGGGGGTATGCCGTGTCGCTCACCACCGCGACTTATGGGGTGCGATGTCAGTGTGTCGGGCTAGCGTGCCATGCATGACGCGGCGAACCAGCAGGGCGAACGGCTCGAGCGGCTCGGCGTGGCTGGAACCCCTGCCGGTGCGACGCATCGAACGGCGACGTCCGCTTGACCCAGACGACGAGGAAGGGCTCTGCGGCTTCGAGCCTGGGCGGTGGCCGCTGACGCTGGCGCCCGTCGCTGCGCTGCTCGCCGACGGTTTGGACCTCGGGAGGTCGACGGTGCTCGTCGGGGCCAACGGCAGCGGCAAGTCGACGATCGTCGAGGCTGTGGCGATGGCATATGGGCTGGCACCCGAGGGCGGGTCGACGGGCGCTCGGCACCGCACCTACGAGAGTGAGTCGCTGCTGTATCGCGAACTTGACGTCATCCGGGGAGCCGGGGCCAGCACATGGGGCTACTTCGTGCGGGCCGAGACGATGCACGGGCTGATGGGCTATCTCGATGAGACGGCACGCGAGGGATACACGCCTGATCCGACCTTCGCGGTCCTCAGCCATGGCGAGTCGTTCTTGGCGTTGCTCGCGACCAGTCGCTTTCGCGGACCGGGCTTCTTTGTCATGGACGAGCCGGAGGCGGGGCTGGCCTTCGAGGCCCAACTGGCGCTCGTGGGTGAACTCAGCCGATTGTCCCGGCGCACAGGCTGCCAAGTGCTCGTGGCCACCCACTCCCCGATCGTCGCCGCGCTGCCGGGCGCGCGCATCCTGCAACTCGATGAGCACGGTATGCATCCGGTGGCGTGGCAAGACCTGGAGGCTGTCGGCCATTACCGCCGGTTTCTTGCGTCCCCGCAGCAGTACCTCCGCCATCTCGACTGACCGTCCGCCACCCGCCAGTTTTGGTGTGCCGAATCATGCGTCAGGACGCCACCTCCGCCACACCAACATCGGCGCTCCGTCGACGAGCTGCCTCGTCGTAAGCCCTCCGGACCTGAGCCATGAACGCCCCCTCTGCGAGCCGGAGTCCGATCACCGGAACGCGCAACACCATTGAGCGGTCAATGGTCACCTCGTTGTGACGCAGTGCGTCATCAACCTCCGCGAGACCGGCCGAATGGTGCGCGCCATCGATCTCCAGGCTGAGACCCACGTCTTCCCACTCGACGTCAAGGTAGATCCGGCCTCGCGGACCGCGACGCACGACTTGGCGCGATGGTTCCGGAAGCTCGTAACTGCGGCACAGCCGGGCCATGTCGAGTTCACCGAGCGAGTGTGCGCCGTCGCATACGTCACGGATGACCAGGTCGAGGAAGTCCCTGCGTCTGGCATAGGGGATCTGTCGCCAGGTCTGCATGAGCTGAGCCGAGCTCACCACGCGTTGCTGGACTGCCATGCACACCACGAGTGCGGCCTCGCGGTCGGTGCGCGCCCATTGCGCAGCGTTGATCACCGCGTGATCCGACCGCACCCTGGGAATGCCCGTCACCATCACTGGTGGCATGCGACGCCGCCGTCGCGTTCTGACCCCCGACCGGGGACGCGGGCGCGCCCCCCAGGGGAGGGATACGTCCATCGCCGCCGGTGCGTACCCGGTGAGTCCACTGGCGACGAGGGCGGACCCACCGTCCAGCACTGATCCAGACCCTGACTCCCAGACGACGACCCACAATCCAGCGGCGCCCGTGGGGCGCGGCCCGGCCGAGATCGAGATGGTGTGGCACCCGCAGCTGAACCAGCGGCCCGCTCGGATCTCAGCGCGCATTTGGGAGTCGGTGATCCCGACAGCTCGCAACCGCACTTTCCGCACCACGCCGCCATGCGGTTCGGCCAGGTGGTGCGCGATGTCCTTGCGCTGCTCACGAGGGAGTCCCTTGCTCATGGCTGGACTCTGCTCGGGCCTGCGGTGGACTCGCACGATCGTGTCTACCGCCTGTGGACAGTGCGACTGGGCATCCGAGGATGTGGATCAGGCCATCGGTCGATGCAGTC
>JBGAQV010000127.1:0-7375 GCA_044220505.1 Dermatophilaceae bacterium | reverse complement strand
GCACCTCGACCCCGACCCGCTCCCAATCAGCCGCCTGCTTCGACGTGAAGTAGTCGGCCGCCTTCTGGGCCATCGCCCGGGCCTCGTCACGCTTGCGGTCCTGCACCCAGCCGGGCGCAAGCCCCAACTGCCCCCACCGCCGCTCGATCTCGGCCTGCAACGTGGCGGCGTCGACGTCGCCGAGCTCGGCTATGACGTCGTGGACAAGGGTGCCGATCGACGCGGACGGACTCTTCTCCCCGTCGCCGCCACTGGCCCGCAGCAGCCAGGCCAGCTCGCACGTCGTGAACTGCTCCACCTTCGACGGCGACACCCGGACCGTCGCATCCGGCGCCCGGCGCGGACGCTCGTCGGCAGCCGGAACGAGCGCCCACCACTGCCCAGGGTCGGCAGCCACGACACCGTCATCGGCCAGCCGGGCCAACAACCGCCCCGCCTGCACCGCCGCGATCGGATCCACCCGGTCCGAAGCCGCCACCTGCCGCAACGCCCCAACCACGCCCGCGGTCGTCAGCGCCCGAGCCACGGGGGTGAACGGACGCCCGGCATCGGCGCCCTCGGGCAGGGGATCGAGCAGATCGAGATAGACCGACGGTTGCTCCTCGTCGTTGCGGACCGCGCTGACGATGAGCCGTTCGCTGGACCGCGTCGCCGCCACGTGAAACAGCCGAGTTTCGTCGTAGCGCACCGCAGCCTGGGCCGCCCGCACCGACCCACCACGGCCGGTCACCACGTCGACCAGATGCTCGGAGCCCAGCAGTGACCCCCGCAACCGCAGGTCGGGCCACACTCCTTCCTGGACCCCTGCCACACACACCAGCCGCCACTGCCGCCCCGCGGCCGCCGCCGGGGTGAGCACGGCGACCGTGTCCAGCGCCGGAGCCCGCACCGCCAAAGTGTCCCCCGGCACTTCCTCCCCGCGGACATGGTCGAGGAACGCGTCCGGACCGGACCCGGGCAACCGGTCGGCATACCGGGCCGCTGCGTCGAACAACCCCACGACCGCGTCGAGATCGCGGTCGGCCCGCGCCCCCCTGCTGCCGCCCTCCAACGCCGCGCGTCGCCACCCGGCGGCCAGCCCGAGGGCCGACCAGATCGCCCACAACACGGTCTCGGCGCTGACCTCGGGCGCCCACCCCTCCCCGTCGGGCGACCGTCGCGCGGCAGCCACTCCCGTAAGAATCGCCCGGGTCAACCTCCGCAGCGGCTCGCCGTCGATGCCGGCGCCGGCGCTGAGCACTGGATCGCCCAGCGCCGCCGCCAACAACTCGTCGCTGGATCGCCTGCCCCCAGCGTCCAACTCGACTCGTCGCAGCGCCCGCCGCAGGCGCCGCAACGACACCGCATCCGCCCCGCCCACCGGCGACAGGCACAGATCGACCGCCTCGGTCGGCGTGATGAGAGCCGACGGGTCCCTGGCCAACCGCACACACAGGTCGAGCAACGTCAGCAGCGGACGGACTGCGACCTCGTCACGGACCGGCACCTCACCGTCGGGGGGCGCGAGCGGCACACCCGCGGCCGCCAGGACCCGGCGCAATGTCCCTGCTCGCCCCCGGCCGCGGACGAGCACGGCCATCTCGCGCCACGGCATACCCCCCTGCAGGTGCGCACGACGCAACGTCGAGGCGAGGTAGCCCGCCTCCTGGGCGACCGAGCGCAGCAGCGCGACCTCCAGCTCGCCCCCCTCGCGGGCGGGGCGGCTGCCGCGCTGCTCCCCGCCGCCGGTCGCCCCGATCCGGCGCACCACCTCGCCCGCCGCAGTGTGCAGCCGATCCGGTGTCCGGTATGCCGTGCGCAGCACCACCGTGGGCGCGTCACCGAGGGCGGGCCACTGGTCCCACCACAGCAGCCGGGGATCGGCACCACGGAAGGTCTGGACCGCCGCGTCGGGGTCACCGACCAGGACGACCTGCATCCCGGGGTGGGCGATAGTCCGCAAGAGGCGGGCCGCCGCCCAGGTGAGCTCCTGGGCGTCGTCGACGACGATGAGCCGAAGGTCCTCGCGCACCCGGACCAACGCGTCCGGGTCGTCCTCGAGCAGATCGGCGGCAGCCGTGAGGATCCAGGCAGGGTCAAACGCACCCGGTTGCGAGAGCGCGGTCACCTGGTCGTATTCGTCCAGGACGGTTGCCGCTGCGACCCACTCGGGTCGGTCGTGGACGCGCCCGAGCTCGGCGAGCCGGGGCGCCTCGACCCCGTGCTCGACGGCCCGCATGAGCAGGTCGCGCAACTCGGCCCGGAACCCGCGGGTGCCCAACGCAGCCAACACCCGGTCAGGCCACTGCGGGCCCGAACCCGACGCCGCATGACCGGCGAGCAGATCACGCAACACGACGTCCTGCTCCGGCCCGCTGAGCAGCCGCGGCGCCGGGGACCCCCGCAGCGCTGCCTCCCGGCGCAGGATGGCGAAGCCGAATGCCTGATGAGTGCGGGCCAGTGGCTCGGTCGACGTGCGCGCCAGCCGAGCGGTGATCCGCTCGCGCAGCCCGGCTGCGGCCAACCGGGTCGGCGCGAGGACGAGGCACTGGTCGGGCGTCAGCCCGGACCGGTCGACCCGGTCGACGACGATCTCGACGGCCACGGTCGAGGTCCCCGTGCCGGGCCCGCCGAGCACCCGAACGACCGGCCCCTCCGCGGCCACGGCAGCCCGCTGTGTCGCGTCGAGCACGGGGGCCTCGACGACGACCGCAGGGGCACGCCGCAAGCTGAGCATGGGCTCATCCCACCACGAGCCACCGACAACCCGAGCCACCGACAACCCGAGCCACCGACAACCCGAGCCACCGACAGCACGGCCCGCCGACCCCGTTCAGTCGGCGACCACCTCGACCTCGAAGCCCTGGCCATCCTGCAGATAGGCCGCGTAATGATCCGGGCCCCCGGCGTATGGGTGCCGGTCGGGGAAGAGCAGCTCCCACCCGTGAGCCGACGCCGCCGCCACGAGGGCGTCGACCTGCTCGCGGGTGCCACCGTGGAAGGCCAGATGGTTGACCCCTGGCCGGGCGCGCTCGTGATCGCCCGCCACCAGGTCCGGCCCCGACTCGACGACGAGATAGACCGGGCCGAGCTCCCAGGCGATCCCTCGACCCCAGTCGTCCCCGAGCACCCACCCGAGCTCCCCGAGCAGCCAGCCCCAACTGGTCCGCGCCGCAACAAGATCCGCGACCCACACCTCCACGTGGTGCAGCCCGCCGCGCCGGTATGCCGTCCGCCCCCCATCCGCAGGGCCACGCCCCGTCTGCCCACCCAGCCTCTGCCCACCCAGCCGCTGCCCACCCAGCCTCTGAACACCCGACACAGCCGCCGACTCCGGCGACCACCGCGCTCGGCGCAGGTCGACGCGGTAGCCACCACGCGGCATACCGGCGCTGTCGGGCAGCCCACCGACCAGGGGCGTCCCCTCGGCGCGGTAGTGCTCCAGCGCCCGCTCCTCGTGCCCGTCGGGTGGCTGTCCGCTCGCGCGCAGCACCCGCCACCAGGGGGCGTCCGAGCCGTAGCGGCTCATCACCTGCCCCACCTGGCGCGGCCCGCCCGACCCGACGAGCCGGGCCAGGTCGCCATAGGTTGCCACCCGGCCGGCCGGGATAGCGCGCGCCAGGGCGAGCACCGCTTCGGCGTGCTCCGGAATGCCCGCTGGGCCCGTCCTGCCAACCGATCCAACCGGGCCGCCCGCGCCGCCCGCCATCAGTCGGCACCCAGGCCAGGACGCCGCCGGTGAGGTTCGCGGCATACCGCCAGCCAGCGGCGACCACGATCCGCGTAGCCTCCTGCGAGCGAGCGCCCGTCTTGCAATAGAGCACGAGCGGCGTCTGCGGACCGCCGAGCTCAGGTCGCGAAAATGCCTCTCCCGAGCGGAAATCGGAGAGATCGACCGCGACCGCCCCCGGGATCGACACGATCGCTCGTTCCGGCCCCGGCCGGACGTCGACGAGGACCGGCGGTTGCGGGCGGCGCAGCTCTGCGGCCAGCTCGCGCACGCTCACCGTCGCGACGGGCTCGCCGCCGCGATCCGGTATGCCGCCCTCCCGCACTCCCAGCCTCTCCCCAGCCGGCGCCGGGTCACCATCACCCCACGCGTCGGCAACACCGGCGTCGCCGCCCACCCCGCAGGCAGCGCACGACGGATCCGCCTGCACAGCAAGGGTGTCCCACCGCTGCCGGAGCGCATCATGGATGAGCAACCGCCCGACGAGTGGCTCGCCGATCCCTAGCACGAGCTTGAGGGCCTCGGCGGCCTGCACGGACCCCACCGTCCCACACAGCGCCCCGAGCACCCCCGCCTCCGCGCATGAGGGCACCTCCCCGGCCACCGGCTCATGGGGGAACACACAGCGCAGACACGGCCCGTGCCCCGCCCACCACACCGCCACCTGGGCATCGAAACGCAGCACCGACGCCCACACGAGGGGCACGCCCGCGCGCACGCAGGCATCGTTGACGGCATACCGGGTCGGGAAGTTGTCGGTCCCGTCGACGACCACGTCGTATGCCGCGACCAACCGGTCCGCGGTCGCCGCCGTCACCCGCTCGGGGTGGGTCTCCACGCGCACGGCAGGGTTGACTCGGGCGACGGCCTCGGCCGCCGACTCGACCTTGCGGCGCCCGACGTCGGGCGTGCCGTGCACGATCTGACGTTGCAGGTTGGTGAGCTCCACGTCGTCGTCGTCGGCGATCCCGAGAGTCCCGACTCCGGCGGCCGCCAGATAGAGCAGCGTCGGGGACCCCAGACCGCCGGCGCCGAGGACAAGCACGCGGGCCGCAGCCAAGCGCCGCTGCCCGGCCATCCCCACCTGCGGCAGCAGCAGATGCCGGGCGTAACGGGTGCGGGCGCTGGCGTCGGCGAGCTCGTCGGGGCCCCGCCCGGGTCCGGTGTCCATCGAGGCCGAGATTACGTCATGGCCGAGGCGAATACCCGTGAGTACGATGTCCGGTGGCGACCGGACGGTCGGACGTCGGCGGTCGCGGGGCGTCCGCAGCCGGGCACGAAGGCAAGGGTGGCTCATGACCGTGACGAACAACCCACGGGCGGGCGCGACTGCCGCGCGGCCGGGCGCCCCGGAGGTCGACACCCCCCGACAGGCCGCACCGCCGAGGCCGACCCGGACCAACCCGCCCGCGGCTCCTGTCGAGCCGCCGGCTCGCGGCCAGCGGCTTCCGCGACCGGCCCGGCGAGCCCAACTGCTTGAGGCCGCCCAGTCAGCCTTCGTCGAGTCCGGATATTACGCCGCCGCCATGGACGACATCGCCGAGCGCGCAGGAGTCTCCAAACCTGTTCTCTACCAGCACTTTCCCAGCAAACTTGAGCTCTATCTGGCCCTCCTCGAAGAGCGTGCCGGCGAGTTGGTCGACTCTGTGCGCAGCGCCTTGGCCAGCTCGACGGACAACAAGGAGCGAGTGTTTGGGACCGTCGCCGCATACTTTGAGTTCGTCGCTCGGGAAGGGTCGGCGTTCCGCCTGCTCTTCGAGAGCGATCTCATCAACGAGGAGGCGGTGAGCAGCCGGATCGATGGTGCGCTGACCCGCTGCGGCGAGGCCTTCGCCGATGCCATCGCCGAGGACACCAAGATGTCCCGGGCCGACGCCTTGGTTCTGGCGATGGCCCTCACCGGGATGGCTCAGGTGGCAGCCCGCAACTGGGCGGCGCTGGACACCCCGGTCGGACGCAGTGAGGCGGCCCGGTTGGTCGGCCAGCTGGCCTGGCGCGGGTTGGGTGGCTTCCCCAAGGCCCAGCCCGAGACGTCATCGTCCGCCGCCCCGAACGCCGGGGAACACCCCGCGCCCGCCTAGAGTTGAGGGGATGCACACCCCGCCCGGGTATGCCGTGCACCCGGGTCTGCGTCGCTCGCTCGCGGTCGCAGCGGGTGCGGCGCGTGGGTCGCAGAGGCACGCGCACGGCATACAGGAACTGACGAAGGGAACCCGACGTGGAGGTCAGGATCGGCGTGCGCGATGTGGCGCGCGAGATTACGTTCGAGACCAATGAGAGCGGCGACGCTATCGGCGCTGCCGTGGCCGACGCGCTGCGTGACGGCACGCTGCTGGATCTCACCGACGACAAGGGTCGGCGTTATTTCGTGCCGGCCGCCATGATCGGCTTCGTCCACGTCGGCGAGTCCGAAAAGGGCAAGGTGGGCTTCGGAGCGCACTGATCGAAGCGTTTCGAGGGCTCGCCAGCACGCCTCGGCGTGGGGGACGCCGCGTTCGGCGCCCGTCGTCCGGAATCGGAAAGTTGCCGCTCAATCCCCGGAATGCTCCCAGTTCGTGAGAGTTTGAGTCCTGGGGAGCCTGCCCCACCCGGGCACTCCGGGTTCACCACCGGCCGCTACCGCGGCCAAGAAGGAGATGACATGAGCATCCTTGGAGCCATCATCGGCGGTCTGATCGTCGGGTTGCTGGGACGGTTCATCCTGCCAGGACGGCAGAACATCAGCCTCCTGGTCACCACCATCATCGGCATCATCGCCGCACTCATCGGTTGGTGGATTGCCGGCCTGCTTGGCGTCCAGACGACCTCGGGAATCGACTGGCTGCGTTGGATCATCAGCATTCTCGTCGCTGCGGTCGGGATCGTGGTCTACGGGGCGATGACCAAGAGAGCCTGAGCACCTGCACCGCACCTGCGGGGGCCGGCCCCCCCGCCCGGGCCCCGCCCTGCATGTCGTGGGCCGCGTGATCGACGGCTCAGGCCGACAGGCCGAGAGACTCCATCCGGACCGTATGGGCCTGGGTGATCCGGGCGAACATCCGGCCGACCTCGTTGAGGTCCGACCCCGGCTCGCCACCGACGAGCAGCGCCGTCAGCGAATCGCGTTCGACCGCAACGCTTTGCGTCGCATGGATCGCCTCACCCATGATCCGTCGCGCCCACAGAGCGAGCCGACCGCCCAGGCGCGGATCGCCCTGCATGGCCAGGCGCACCTCGTCGACGATCGCGTCGGCCCCTCCCGCGTTGGTCAGCATGCGGATCATGAAGCCTTCGTTCTCGGGGTCGAGATGCGCGGCCATCTCGGTGTAGAAGTCGCGAACGATACCGTCCCCGACATACGCCTTGACGATGCCTTCGAGCCAGTCGTTGGGCTTGGTCCGCTCGTGGAAGGCGTCGACCGCGGCCACGAACGGCGCCATCGCCTGCTCTTGGCTCGCCCCCAGCTCACCCAGCCGCACCCCGACCTGTTCGCAGCGCTGGAACATCTCGACGCCCATCCGCGCGAACGCCAGCTTCGCGCGCAGATACGGGGTCATCTGCGCGTCGGCGGCAAGCGCCTCGAACCCGCTGAGCTGCGCATAACTCAAGGCCCCCAGCAGGTCGACAACGGCCTCGCTTACTGACGCCCCGCTCTGGTCGGTCATGGGCCTGACTGTAGTGGCGACC
>JBGAQV010000126.1:0-7599 GCA_044220505.1 Dermatophilaceae bacterium | reverse complement strand
ATCGCGGCGCAGCGCGCGCTCGAGCGACACCGCGACGGTGGCCTTGCGGGCGGCGCCGAGCTTGACGCCCTCGGCGGCGGTCACCACCACCGCCAACTCGACCTCGGGCTTGCCGGCGACCTCGGCGTCGCCGTCGGGTTGGGTCTGACCGGGGCGACGACCGTGGCGTCCACGTCCGCGCTGGCCCACCGGGTGGGGATCCGGGTCTGCGCGACCGGGGGTCTCGGCGGGGTCCACCGGGGGGCGTCGCACACCTTCGACGTGTCGGCCGACCTCGCGTGCTGGCCAGCCCGCCCGTCCTGGTGGTCTGCGCCGGGGTCAAGTCGATCCTCGACGTCCCTGGGACGCTGGAATACCTCGAGACGCTGTCGGTCCCGGTGCTCGGCTATCGGACGCTCGCCTTCCCGGGCTTCTACCTCTCCGACTCCGGGTATGCCGCCCCGTGGCAGGTCGATTCGGCGGCGGCCGCTGCCGCAGTGCTCGCCGCTCGCGACCGACTCGGCACCGACTGCGCCGGTGTCGTCCTGGCCAACCCGCTTCCGGCCGACCGGCAGGTCGATCCCCAGCTGCATGACCGGCTCGTCGCCGAGGGGCTCGCGCTGCTGGACCGCGACGGGGTGCACGGCAAGGACGTCACGCCGCGGCTGCTGGAGTACTTCCACACCCATTCCGGGGGCGAATCGTTGCGGGCCAACGTCGAGCTCGTGCTGTCCAATGCCCGGCTGGCCGGAGACGTGGCGGCTGAATTCGTTGCCCTGCAGTCAGATTCGCAGTGAGGCCGGTAGTTGTCGTCGGTGACGTCGGCCTCGATGTCATCGTCCGGCCCGGTGGTCCGGTGCACTACGGCACCGACACTCCGGCCCGTGTCTCGGTCCGACCCGGCGGTGCGGGCGGCAACACCGCATCCTGGCTGGCCGCCTCGGGGACTGCGGTGTGCTTGTTCGCCCGGGTCGGTGCCGACGCGGCTGCCGAGGCGGTCCGGGCCGACCTGCGCGCCTTCGGAGTGACCGCGCTGCTCGCCGAGGATGCCGACCTGCCCACCTGTTCGGTCGTCGTACTGGCCGAGACCTCCGGCGAGCGCACCATGTTCCCCGATCGGGGCGCCAACGCCCGGCTCGCCCCCGCCGACGTCGACCTCACCCGGGCCCGGTGGGACGGCATACCCGATCTCGCCGGCGGACGAGCCATCGGTGAGGCACCCCCGCACCTGCATCTGTCGGGCTATGTCCTCTTCGACGAGGGGTCGCGGGCAGCGGGCCTGGCGGCACTGACCCAAGCCCGCGCCCTGGGGTGGACGACCTCGGTCGACCCCCAGGCGCCCTCACTGCTGGCTCGCGTCGGAGCCGACACCTTCCTGCGCTGGGTCGAGGGCATCGACCTGCTGCTGCCCAATGCCGCGGAAGCCGACGCCCTCGGAGGCACGCCGGCCATGCTCGCGGCGGTCGACAACGTCGTGGTCACCTACGGCGGCGAGGGCGCCAGGTGGGTATGCCGGACGGGCACCTGGATGGCGCAGGCGCCACCGGTCGAGGTCGTCGATCCCACCGGGGCCGGGGACGCCTTCGACGCCGGACTGCTCGCGGCCTGGCTGGACGGGGCAACCCCGCAGGATGCGCTGCGCGCCGGAGTGCGAGCCGGCAGCGCCGCCGTGTCCGGTGTCGGGGCCAGGCCAGAATCGCCGTCGCATCCCGGCCGCATGACCACAGTCGAGCGCTAGATCACGGTCAAGCCTGATCGGTGGGTAATCGGGCGTAGGCATCTACGATGCGAGCGTGCCTGGGGTCGGCAACGTTCCACTCGAGCGACGACGTGTCGTCGCCGGTGCGCTGTGGGCGGCTCCCGCGATCCTCACCGTCGCCGCCGCGCCCGCTCATGCCTCCTCCTGCCCGCTGAGCGTGACGATCTCGACCACGGGGCTGTCCGCGAACGGCTTCGACCTCTACATCCGGGACTCCAAGAACGTCAACAGCAACACCAATACCGACCCGCTGTCCAACGTCACCACGTCGGGGACCACCAATCCCGTCGTGAACATGACCCTGCTCGTGACCGACTGTGGCGGCAACCCGGTCTCGGGAGCGACCGTCGTGGTCTCCAGCGATCACCAGCGCGATCTGGAGGGTGCTACCGGCGGCGAACTGCTGGGGTTCACGCCCGCCACCCAGACCTCAGGGTTCGGCGAGGCCCCCGGCAATCGGGTCGCCACGGTCACCAGCGACGCCGCCGGGCTGGCCAAGGTGAAGATCTGCACCGCGACCTACTCCAGTGCCGATATCGGCAACACCCCGCGCAGCGGGACCTGGACGATCACCCTGAGCGCGCCCGGCTTTGGCCAGAGCACCCGGACGTTGACCTATCGGGTCTTCGACGGCCAGCCGACCGTCTGACCGCGCAGGCGTCGGCCGGCTTAGAAGAACTCCTGGGGGACGTAGACGCCCCACACCTCGCGCAGCGCGTGGGCGACCTCGCCGCCGGTGGCACGCAACCGCAGCGCCTCGCGCATCGGGTAGAGCACGTTGTCGGTGCCGCGAGCAGCCTCCTGCATCGCCGCCAGGGCTGCCTTGACGGCGTCGTTGTCCCGCTCGGCGCGCAAGGCGGCGAGCCGCTCGCGCTGCTCGCTCTCGATCGCCGGGTCGACCCGCAGCGGGTCGTATTCCTCTTCGACGTCGATCGTGTACTTGTTGACCCCGACGACGGTGCGCTCGCCGTTGTCGATCTCGAGGGCGACCCGGTAGGCCGAGCGCTCGATCTCGCTCTTCTGGAAGCCCTGCTCGATGGCCCGCACCGCGCCGCCACGGTCCTCGACGGCCTGGATGAGCTCGACGATCGCCGCTTCGAGGTCGTCGGTCATCGACTCGATGACATAGGAGCCGGCGAACGGGTCGACGGTCTTGCACACATCGGTCTCGTAGGCGATGACCTGCTGGGTGCGCAGCGCGAGGCGGGCGGCCTTCTCGGTCGGCAGCGCGATGGCCTCGTCGTAGGAGTTGGTGTGCAGCGACTGGGTGCCGCCGAGCACGGCACCCAGGCCCTGCAGCGCGACCCGCACGAGGTTGACCTCGGGCTGCTGGGCGGTGAGCTGCACGCCGGCGGTCTGGGTGTGGAAGCGCAGCATCATCGACTTGGGGTTCTTGGCGCCGAACTCCTCCTGCATGATCCGCGCCCAGATCCGGCGGGCCGCCCGGAACTTGGCGACCTCTTCCAGGAGCGTGGTGCGGGCGACGAAGAAGAACGACAACCGGGGCGCGAAGTCGTCAACGTCGAGCCCGGCGGCGATGGCGGCGCGGACGTATTCCTTGGCGTTGGCCAGGGTGAACGCGATCTCCTGGGCGGGGGTGGCCCCGGCCTCGGCCATGTGGTAGCCCGAGATGGAGATGGTGTTCCAGCGCGGGAGTTCCTTGTGGCAGTAGGCGAAGATGTCGGAGATGAGGCGCAGTGACTGCGCCGGCGGGTAGATGTAGGTGCCGCGGGCGATGTATTCCTTGAGCACGTCGTTCTGGATCGTGCCGGTGAGCTTGTCGCCGGAGATCCCCTGCTCGGCGGCGACGAGCTGGTAGAGCAACAGCAGCGTCGAACCGGGCGCGTTGATCGTCATCGACGTCGAGATCTTGTCCAGCGGCAGCCCGTTGAACAGCACCCGCATGTCGTCGATCGAGTCGATGGCCACGCCGACCTTGCCGACCTCACCCGAGGCGATCGCCTCGTCGGAGTCGTAGCCCATCTGGGTCGGCAGGTCGAAGGCCACCGAGAGCCCGCCGGTGCCGGCCTTGACCAGCTGCAGGTAGCGCTCGTTGGACTCCTTGGCGGTGCCGAAGCCGGCATACTGCCGCATCGTCCACGGCTTGCCGGTGTACATCGTGGGGTAGACGCCCCGGGTGAAGGGGTAGGCCCCCGGCGCCCCGAGGGCGGCATCGGGGTCGAATCCCGCGAGGTCAGCGGCGGCATACACCTGCTGGATCGGCAGGTCGGACTCGGAACGCGCGACAGCATCGGCCATAGCGGCAGCCTAGTGACGCACGCGCTCCCCCACCCCGGGACCATGGTCTAGAACACCCCCGGCGGAGCGGGATTGCGCCATGCGGGTTTCAGGCTCGCCGACCGGTATGCCGTGCGGCGGTATCCGGTGCGGCGGTATGCCGTGCGGCGCGATCGGCCAGGTGCGCCTCCCAGCGCGCGGCGATGCCGTCCATCTCGGCACTGATGAACTCGAGAAACTCCACCGACAGCGCCAGTCGCGCCCCGGCCGGAGTCGACGGGCCACCGACACCCGGTATGCCGGCCGCCATGGCATCGCGCAACGGCAGGTAGGCCAGCTCGTGGTTGATCATCATGTCGTGCCAGGCATCGTCCATGACGACGAAAACGTCTCTGCGAGAGCCTTTTTCGCGCTCGCGGGTGATCATCCGCACCTGCTGCAGATAGCGGACCGCCCCCGAGATGGCGGCTGGGCTCACGGCCAGCGCACCGGCAAGCTCCGCCGCAGTCATCCGACCGTCGTCGTCGGCCATCAGCTGCGCGAAGACCCGAGAGGGAAGCCGGGCCAAGCCGGCCTCGGTGAGCGCCCCGCCCAGTCGCTCGACGAAGCGAGACACCTCGGCCTCACGGCGTCCGGCGCTCGAATCCACGTTCACGTCGGGGATTCTACAACATTCACAAATTAGTGAAATATGTGTAACCATGGTGACTATGAGCGACGCGATCACCGTCTCAGGTCTACGCAAGAGTTTCGGGAGCACGGTCGCCCTGGACGGCCTCGACCTCACCGTCACCACCGGCGAGGTGCACGGCTTCCTCGGCCCCAACGGGTCGGGCAAGTCGACGACGATCCGCATCCTGCTCGGCCTGCTGCGCGCCGACGGCGGCGCCGCCCAGGTGCTCGGCGCCGACCCGTGGAGCGACGTCGAGACGTTGCACCGGCGGCTGGCCTACGTGCCCGGCGACGTGACGATGTGGCCCACCCTCACCGGAGGCGAGGTCATCGACTTCCTCGGGCGGCTGCGCGGCGGCCTCGACCGGGCCAAACGCGACTTATTGCTGGAGCGCTTCGACCTGGACCCAACCAAGAAGGGTCGGGCCTATTCCAAGGGCAACCGGCAGAAGGTTGCCCTCGTCGCAGCACTCGCCTCCGACGTCGACCTGCTGCTGCTCGACGAACCCACCGCTGGCCTGGACCCCCTCATGGAGCGAGTCTTCCGCGACTGCATCGACGAGGTCCGCGCGCAAGGTCGCACCGTGCTGCTGTCCAGCCACATCCTGTCCGAGGTGGAGGCGCTCTGCGACCGCGTGAGCATCATCAAACAAGGCCGCACCGTCGAGTCCGGCACCCTCGCCGACCTGCGCCACCTCACCCGCACGTCCCTGTCGACTGTGCTGGAGCGTCCGCCGAGCGCTGCCGACCTCGTGCGCCTCACCGGCTTGCACGACGCGGTCATCGAGGGGGACCGGCTCACCGGGTCGGTCGACACTGAACACATCGGGCCGGTCCTGGAGGCCCTGGGAGCACACGGCATACGGGCTCTCACCTGTCAGGCACCCACCCTGGAGGAGCTGTTCCTGCGCAGCTACCAGTCATGAGCGCCTACTCCGGCACCGGGGCGCTGCTGCGCCTGGCCTGGCGCCGCGACCGGCTGCTCGTGCCCCTGGGCGCGGCGGCCATCGCCGGCATCGCGGTGAGCAGCGCCAAGGCCACCCTTGCGCTCTACCCCACGGCCGAGTCGTTGGGCGGGGCGATCGGCGAGATCTTCGCCTCGCCTGCGGCGGTCGCCCTGTATGGCCCGGTGGGCAATCCGGCCAGCGTCGACTCCATCGCGGTGGCGAAGATGACGATGATGGGCGCGGTCTTCCTGTCCCTCTTCGGGTATGCCGTCGTGCGTCGCCACACCCGCTCCGAGGAAGAGGCCGGCCGGCTGGAGTTGCTCGGGTCCACCGTCGTGGGGCGACGTGCCGCGCTGAGTGCAGCCGTCATTCTCGCGACCCTGGCCGTGCTCGTCACCTGCCTGCTCACCGCGCTCGGCTACATCGGCCTCGGCATGCCGGCTGCGGGGTCTCTGGCGTTCGCCGCGGGCTGGGCCGGATCGGCGCTGGCCTTCGTCGGGATCACGGCCGTGGCCGCCCAACTCGCGGCGACCTCGCGGTCCTGCGCGGGCCTGGCCGGCGGGGCCATCGGGGCGGCCTTCCTGCTGCGCAGCATCGGCGACTCCCGGCCCGGTCTGGGCTGGCTGTCGTGGATTTCGCCGCTGGGCTGGTCGACCCAATCCGCGTCCTTCGGGGCCAACCGATCCTGGGTGATCCTGCTCGGGGTGGGGGTGCTCGCCGCCGGGGTGCTCGGGGCTTTCGCCCTGCTGGACCGCCGTGACCTCGGTGCCGGATTGCTCGCCGGCCGGCGGGGCCGTGCGACGGCACCGGCGAGCCTGTCCTCGCCGGTCGGCCTGGCCTGGCGGCTGGGACGGCCCGGGTTCCTGGGCTGGCTGGCCGGATTTGCCATCGGCGGCCTGGTCGTCGGGGGCCTGGCCAAGAGCGCGACCGACCTCATCAAGGACCCGGGCATCGCCGACCTGTTGCGCAAGATGGGCGGCGGGGCGGGCCTGCTCGAAGACGTCTACCTCACCACCGAGATCGGCTTCCTCTCGGTCATCGCGGCCGCCTTCGGTATCGTCGTGGCGCTGCGGTTGCGCTCCGAGGAGGTCGCCGGACATGCCGAACAGGTGCTCGCCGGTGCCACCACCCGGGCGCGCGTGCTTGCGGCGCCCACCCTCGTCGGCCTCATCGGCAGTGCGGTGCTCATGCTCGTCCTCGGCGGGGTCATCGGGGTGGTCGACGCGGCGGCCGGGGGTTCGGCCGGAGTCGCCCGGCTGCTTGGTTCGGCCGCGGCCCATGTGCCGGCAGTCTGGGTGTGCATCGCGCTCGCCGTGTGCGCCTATGCCTGGCTGCCCCGGATCGCTGCGGGCGTGGCGTGGGGAGCCTTGGCGCTCTTCCTCACCGTCGGCGAGTTCGGCGGTCTGCTCGGGCTGCCCGGCTGGCTGTTGAACCTCGCGCCGTTCACGCACTCGCCGCGGATGCCGGTCGAACCCTTCGCCGCCGCGCCCGTCGTGGGGCTGCTCGCCGTGACGACGGCGTTGCTGGCCCTTGCGTATGCCGGGTTCCGCCGCCGCGACATCGGCTAGCAGCGTGATGGGGTTGCCCGGCGACATCGAATAGCTGTGGGGGAATGCGTCGGGCCGGACGGCATACCAGATGGGTGAGGTGGGTTCAGGCTGGAAGCTGCATCACCGGCATACAGTGGTGTGCACGTGCCCGGGAGAGAGGCATCTCACCGCCCCCGTGCGCTGCGGACCCTTCGGGCCTCGGGAGGCACCCGCTACGGTGGACCCCGTGGCCACTACGACGCTCCTCACAGGCGAGACGACGGCGCGCCGCACCACCGTGTTCATGAAGTTCCTCATGGCGACGACCGGTGCGCTCTTCGTTTTCTACGTCCTCATGCACATGTACGGCAACCTCAAGATCTTCGCGGGAGCTGCAGCGTTCGACGAATACGCCGAGCACCTGCGCGAGATGCTGGTGCCGATCCTCCCGCACTCGGGCTTCCTCTGGTTGTTC
>JBGAQV010000125.1:0-7831 GCA_044220505.1 Dermatophilaceae bacterium | reverse complement strand
ACGAGTTCCGGGCCGGTGCCGGCCCCGACGGCCGTCCCCGCGCTGCCGGCATACGATCGTGCCTGCCTACGCCGGGACAATCCGGCGACGGGCGCTCGGATACCCGCCGGCGATCCGTTCGGTGACGATATCTCCCAGCTGGGGGACAAGGCGCAGCTCCAGCGGCTGTATGCCGTGACCACCGGCACCCTCGTCGCGATCGACGGACTCGGGGCACCGCGACCGTGCGACGAACAACTTTGGTCGTTGGTCAGGGCCACCGCGCCCACCTTGCTCGACCACCTCGACGAAATGCTCGTCTTCGACGCCGACCCCAACCCGGCCGCCGGAGACTTCGTTATCGAGGGAGAGTCGAGTCCGAAGGAAACAGCCCCGGACACCTTCGACGATGACCACTGGCGCGTCTCCTTCGCCCCGAACGGCCTGGACCGTGAGGCGCTGGCCTGGCTTGTCGCCCATGAACTCGCGCACGTGGCCAGCCTCAATCGGGATCAGATGCTCAATGGGGTCGGCGCTGACGTTTGCGCAACGTGGTACACGGGGACCGGCTGCCTGCTGCGGGACTCCTTCCTCCAGCGCTACCTGCTCAACACCTGGGACGACCCACTCTGGGAAGCCTGGGACGCTGCCGACTCGAAGGCCACCGACAAGGCGCGACGCACGGCATACCGAGCCCTCTACGACGACCACCCTGACACGTTCGTGACCCCCTATGCCGCCTGGCATCCCTTGGAGGACTTCGCGGAGTCGTTCGCGATGTGGTGCACGGTGCGCCCCGATGACCGCAGCCGACGCCGGCTGCCGGCGGCGAAGGCCACCGACAACGGCACGAAGGTGGCGTGGTTCGACGCCGCGAAGCGAGACCTCGTGCCGGCTTTCGGCCCGGGTTGTGAGATGTTGCGCGAGTTTGCCCGGGGGTGAGCGGGTGCGCTCTTGATCGGACCCAGCCGCTGGGTTGTTCCCCGCCCGGGAAGTGACAAGATGCTGGGACACCACTCACGCATGCGATGACGACAGGAGGCCGAATGCCGGGCGACGGGGTAGGCAACGAGGCATCTCACGACGCCGCGCCGTATGACGTCGTCATCCTCGGCGGAGGCAGTGGCGGCTACGCGTGCGCGCTGCGGGCGGCGCAGCTGGGCCTGACCGTGGCCCTCGTCGAGCGCGACAAACTCGGCGGAACGTGCTTGCATCGCGGATGCATTCCGACCAAGGCACTACTGCACGCCGCCGAAGTGGCCGACACGGCGCGCGACGGGGCCAGGTTCGGGGTCAACTCCCGCGTCGAATCCATCGACATGAGCGCCGTCCTGCGCTATCAACAGGGCGTCGTGGCGCGGTTGCACAAGGGTTTGCAGGGGCTGGTGTCTGCCGCGACGATCGACTATGTCCCGGGAGAGGGTGCGGTGACCTCACCGACCACCGTCCGGGTCGGGGACACCACGCTGACCGGACGCAACCTCGTGCTCGCGACGGGGTCTCGGGCCCGGTCGTTGCCCGGTCTGGAGATCGGCGGGCGGGTGCTCACCAGTGATGAGGCGCTGACCCTGGACGTTGTGCCTGCTTCGGTCATCGTCCTCGGCGGCGGCGTGATCGGGGTCGAGTTCGCGTCCGTCTATCGTTCGTTCGGGGCGGCCGTGACGATCGTCGAGGCCCTGCCCCGACTGGTCCCCGCCGAAGAGGAGAGCATCTCCAAGGCGCTCGAGCGGGCCTTCCGCAAGCGCGGGATCGTCAGCCGCACGGGGGCTCGGTTCGCTGGGGTGACCCAGGACGACGCAAGCGTCACGGTGAGCTTGGAAGACGGGTCAACGCTGACGGCCGACTACCTCCTCGTGGCGGTGGGCCGGGGGCCAGTGTCCGAGGGCATGGGCTTCGAGTCCGCCGGAGTCGTCCTCGACCGTGGCTTCGTGCCCACCGACGACCGCCGCCGCACGAACGTTCCCGGGGTGTTTGCCGTGGGCGACCTGGTCCCCGGGCTGCAGTTGGCGCACCGGGGCTTCGCTCATGGGATCTTCGTCGCCGAGGAGATCGCGGGGCTGGCGCCCGAGCCGGTGCTCGACCGGACCATTCCCAAGGTGACCTACTGCGATCCCGAGATCGCCAGCGTGGGTCTCACCGAAGCCGCGGCGCGCGCGGCATACGGGGAGGTCCGCAGTTACGAGTACAACCTCGGCGGCAACGGCAAGTCCCAGATCCTCGGGACCTCCGGATTCGTCACCGTGGTGAGAGCGGTCGACGGACCGGTCGTGGGTATCCATATGATCGGTGCACGGATGGGTGAGCAGATCGGCGAGGCGCAACTCGTCGTCGGCTGGGATGCCATGCCCGAGGACGTAGCCCCGCTCCTGCACGCCCATCCGACCCAGAACGAGGCTCTCGGCGAGGCTCACCTGGCGCTGGCGGGCAAGCCGTTGCATGCCCACGCCTGAGCCGCCTCCAGGGTTCAGCACAACCCCGAGCACAACCAGCAGCATCCCGCACGAACCCGAAGACAGCACGAGCACCGAGCACCATCGACAGCACCGAGCACCATCGACGAGGAGATGACGCAGATGTCCAATCGCGTGACCATGCCGGCCCTGGGTGAATCCGTCACCGAGGGGACGGTCACCCGATGGCTGAAGAAGGTCGGTGACCCGGTCGCCGTCGACGAGCCACTCGTCGAGGTGTCGACCGACAAGGTGGACACCGAGATCCCGTCGCCGTTCGCCGGTGTTCTCGAGTCGATCCTCGTCGCCGAGGACGAGACCGCAGCCGTGGGCGCAGACCTGGCGGTCATCGGTGACGGGTCCGGTGCGGGTGCTGCCCCGGCGGCGTCGGCCGCGGTCGCCGAACCCGAAGCGACGGCCCAGCCGGAGCCGGTTGCTGAGCCCGAGCCGGTTGCTGAGCCCCAGGTGGGTGCTGAGCCTGAGCCGGTTGCCGCCCCCGCTCCCGACGCGACGAGTGCGGTGTCCGACGCCCCGACCGGCGGCCAGTCGGTCGTCATGCCCGCGCTCGGCGAGTCGGTCACCGAAGGCACCGTCACCCGCTGGCTCAAGAAGGAAGGCGACCAGGTCGCTGTTGACGAGCCGTTGCTGGAGGTCTCCACGGACAAGGTCGACACCGAGATCCCCAGCCCGTATGCCGGTGTCCTCAGTCAGATCCTCGTGCGCGAGGACGAGGTCGCCGCAGTGGGCGCGCCCCTGGCCGTCATCGGCGGCTCGGCTGCTGCGCCGTCCGCCGCTTCCGCGCCTGTGGCGTCGTCCGTCGCCACCCCGGCACCTGCTCCCGCTGCTGCACCTGCTCCCACGCCTGCTCCCGCACCCGCTGCTGCACCCGAACCCACGCCGGCACCAGGTGTTGCAGCGGCCGCGTCGGCGGCTGTCCCCGAGTCGGCCGAGGGCGAGGACGGCGACGGTGAGGGCGCGGCATACGTCACCCCCCTGGTCCGCAAACTGGCTGCACTGCACAAGATCGACCTCGCCCGGCTGACCGGGACAGGCGTCGGTGGCCGCATTCGGAAACAGGATGTCCTGGACGCCGCCGAGGCAGCCCGTTCGTCGGCCAACCCCCCAGCGGCCCCGCTGAGTGTGTCGACCGGTGCCCCGGCCCAGGCCCCGGCCGCCGCCGGAGCGACGCGCGCTCCGATCCAGGCCTCGTCCAAGCGGGGGACCACCGAGAAGATGTCCCGATTGCGCCGGGTGATCGCCTCGCGGATGGTCGAGTCACTGCAGGTATCGGCGCAGTTGACCACTGTCATCGAAGTCGACCTCACGCGGGTCGCCCGATTGCGGGCCCGATCCAAGGCTGACTTCCAGGCCCGCGAGGGCACCAGCCTGTCCTACCTACCGTTCCTTGCACTGGCTGCCGTCGAAGCCCTCAAGGTCCACCCGATGGTCAACGCGAGCATCACCGGTGAGGAGGTGGTCTACCACGGCCAGGAACACCTCTCGATCGCGGTAGACACCGAGCGCGGCCTGATCGTGCCGGTCGTCAAGAACGCTGGCGACCTCAACATCGCCGGCCTGGCCCGCGCCATCGCCGATGTCGCCGAGCGGACCCGGACAAACAAGATCACCCCGGACGACCTGGCGGGCGGAACCTTCACGATAACCAACACCGGTAGCCGGGGCGCGCTGTTCGACACGCCGATCATCAACCAGCCACAGGTGGCCATTCTCGGCACCGGTGCTCTGGTCAAGCGCCCTGTGGTCGTCACCGACGTGGACGGCGGGGAGACGATCGCCATCCGCTCGATGATGTTCCTCGCGTTGTCCTATGACCACCGGATCGTGGACGGCGCCGACGCTGCCCGCTTCCTCGAGACGATGAAGCATCGTCTCGAGGAAGGTCACTTCGAGCCCGACCTCGGGCTGTAAGGGACCAGGAGTGAACACTCGCCGGGTGGCCATCACCGGCGCGTCGGGGTTCATCGGGTCGGCATTGGCCACGCATCTCGCTGCCCGCGGCGACGACGTGGTACGTCTGGTCCGACGGGCTCCGGCACATCCCGACGAGCGACAGTGGGATCCCTCGAGCGGGCTCGTTGATCCTCGGCTCCTGGAAGACCTCGATGCGGTCGTCCATCTCGCCGCAGCGGGGGTGGGCGATCACCGGTGGACCCCGGCATACAAGGAGCTCGTGCTGCGCTCCCGGGTCGAGGGCACTCGGGCCTTGGCCGAGGGGTTGGCGAGGGTGCCGCGGCCGATCCGGTTCGTCTGTGGGTCGGCGATCGGGTTCTACGGCAACCGCGGCGATGAGATCCTCACCGAGCGAAGCGATCCGGGCAACGGCTTCCTGGCTGAGGTGGTCCGAGCCTGGGAGGGCGCGGCCGAGGCGGCCCAGGAGGCAGGTGCGCCGGTCGCGTTCGCCCGGCATGGTCTGGTGATGGGGCCTGACGGAGGTGCGTTCGCCAAGGTGCTCCGGCTAGGGCGGCTGGGTCTGGGTGGCCCTATGGGCCATGGCCGCCAGTACTGGTCGTGGATCACCCTCACCGACAGCGTCCGTGCCCTGGGTCATCTGATCGATCGAACCGACGTCGTCGGCGCAGTGAACGTGGTCGGCCCCGACCCTCGACCCCAGCGAGTGGTGGCGCGGGAGATCGGCAAGGCGCTCGGTCGCCCGGCGGTCCTGCCCGCACCGGCGGTGGCGCTGCGCGTGGTGCTCGGTGAATTCGCCGACGACATCCTCGGCTCGCAACGCGTGATGCCATTCGCGCTCACGGGAAGCGGCTTCACGTTCGATCACCCGACGCTGGCAAGCGGCGTCGACTGGCTGGTCCGCAGTTGACCACGGCATCCGTCTGAGCCCTCAACACACCGTGGCCGTCCGCTGCGGATCAGGTTGTCACCTCAGCGATTCGCCACCCCTCCGGACCGCAAACCAGGTGGTAGGCAAGCGACCGCCCTTGGTCGGGTTCGACAGTGTCCCTGGATCCGTCCGGCTCGACCACCTGGTATCCGCTGCGCGCAACGACGGCCCGCAGGACGCCGGATGAGGCCGAGACGGACACCCACTGGGCGTCGGCGACGACGAAGCTCAACCCGACGTAACGCCGATCTGTCGATTCCAAGTCGGCAATCAGGCGCAGATCACTGGCGAGTTGAACCGATGCCGGGGCAGCACTGTCGGCTAGGCCGACCCGGGATCGGGCAATCAGGGCCCGAGCTCGGGCTGCAACGACGGTTCCCAGGACTCGATCGGCCGGCAGGACGCCGGCAGGGTCGGTCGGTTCCACCGAGGTCAGGCTCGGCCCTGGGGCACGCGCCTGCGCCGCCACCCCCACGAACCCACTGGTCACCAGAGCCACGGCCGCGAGAGCTAGAAGGCTCGCCCAGGCCCAACGGCGCCGTCTGGTCGGTGCAAACGCGGTCGCCCAGCAACCCAAGCGGGTCCGCCAGGATCGGTCCGCCTGCGGTGCGCGATGGCGGGCGGGCGGCCGACGGGACGGTCTCCGCCGCGCCATGGATCGATGCGCCGCACTCTGGACCGACCTCCGCGGATTCCCTTGCGCGGCGGAGATCGGTGTTGGCCTCGGCGCGGACCGGCCAGGCACTCGGTGGGTGAGCACCAGATCGGGGTCGACCCCACCCCCACCGACTAGGCCCACCGGCTGGGCAGCCGCGGCACGATAGAGAGCGACGGCCGCCTGGGCCGCGGTAGGTCGGCGGTGGGGGTCGGCGGCCAGCATCGCCGCGACAACGGGCGCGAATCCCGCGCCCAAGAGGGGAGCCAGTTCGGCAGGTTCCCGGGGGGTGAGGGTGCCTTCAAGGGCAGGTGCTGCCGGGCTGCGCCCGGTGAGCGCAAACCAGATCAACGCGCCGAGGCCGTAGATGTCTGCGGCCTCGGTGGGCAAATCGCCGGCGAGCACCTCGGGAGCGGCGAACCCGGCCGTCGCTGGCACCACCGGCGGATGTCCCTCACCGACGAATCTGGCAGCCTCGAAGTCGGAGAGCAACGGACGGCCGGCGCCGCAGAAGAGCACATTGCCCGGCGTGAGGTCGCCATGGATGACCCCGCGTTCGTGCAGTGCGTCCAGAGCCTGTGCCAGCGGTGTCCCCACAGTGACCACTTCGCCGGGCTCGAGACGACCCCGAGCGCCTACCAAGGCCGCAAGACTGCCCCCGTCGGCCAGGTCGAGGACCAAGGCGACCGAGCCGTCCGCAAGGGGATGAGCCCGGTGCAGCCGCACAATGTGCGGGTGTTCGACAGCGGCGAGGATTGCCGACTCGCGGGCGGCCAACTCCATGAGGTGACCCACATGAAGCCGCCCGGGGTCCATGACCTTGACGGCGACCTGCACCCCCGTGTCGACGTCCTCAGCCGCCCAGACGATGCTGCTGGCTCCTGTGCCGATGACCTCGTGGAGGTGGTAACCCGGAATGGGTGGCGCGGTGGGTTGGTCAGTGAGCACCCGCCTATCGTGGCGTAAGTCTGCCTTCGGTCGCTGACGTTTTCCACAGGCCCGCCGGGGCCGGGGTTGCGGTGATCAGCGCGGATCTTCCCCCGGCGTGCGCACCTGAACGACTCGCCGGTCCTCGGCGCTGGTCCTGGCTGCGTCGATGACTGCCAGCACATGGACGGCGTCGCGGGGGTCGACCGGCATCCGCTCCTGCGGGTCGGTGGTCGCGAGGGCTGCGGCCACCTCCCGGTAGAAGTCGGCCGCGTTGCCAGCCAAGCCCAGCACGGGCTCGCGCTCCTCACCGCGGACCAACCAGCCGTGCTGTTCGGGAGCCCCGTTGGCGTCCGGGAACGCCGTCGGCTCGTCCCCCGCCGAACCGAGTAGATAGGTCCCGGCGCTCCCGACGATCCGCGCGCGCGGTCCGGGCGCGCCCGCCACACTGCTGGCCGTCAGGTGAGTGGAATACCCGCTCGTATGCCGCAGCGCTAGGAACGTATCGTCCTCACCGGTCGTCGTCCACGCGTGCACCTCGGCGTAGACGCTGGCGACCGGGCCGTGCAGCAGCACGGCTTGGTCGATGAGATGCGTGTGCAGGTCGAGCATGAGGCCACCGCCCTCAGCCGGTGTGACGAGCTCACGCCACCGAGTCTTAGGCACCGGACGCCAACGCTCCCAACGGAATTCGGTGCGCCGCAGCTCACCCAACACACCCCGGTGCAGCAGGTCACGCATCGTGTGGAACTCCGGGTCGTAGCGTCGGTTCTGGAAGACCGTCAGCGGCACTCCTCGCCCCGCGGCGAGGTCGACCAAGCCCTGCGCGCCGCCAGCGTCACATGCGAGCGGCTTGTCGACGACGACTGCGATCCCGGCCTCGATGATCGCCTCGGCGTTCTCGACATGCCGCCCGCTCGGTGACGCGACGACGACCAGGTCCAGCCCGGGCAGGGCGAG
>JBGAQV010000124.1:0-7956 GCA_044220505.1 Dermatophilaceae bacterium | reverse complement strand
GCCGACGGTGAGGCCGACCTGGCCGAGGCCCTGGTGTGGGATCTCGGAGATCACCGAACCGCGTTGCCCGACGAGGGATTCGGAGCGGACTGTGGCGTCGGTGGCGCCCCGCATGAGGGTCTTGGTGAGCCAGCCCGCGAGGCCACCCACGGCGACCCCGGCGACCAGGCCGCCGCCGATCGCCAACGGCGTTGCACCGGTGGCCGATTCGATGCCAGCGCCGGCAAACCCGAAGGCGGCCAGGAACCCCGATACGGCGGCGCCACTGAGGAAAGTGCCGGCGAGGTCACCGCCGAGGAACTCGCCGCCGACGCTGTGTGCATCGAAGGCGCCGACGGCACCGAGGGCCCCGTCGAGAAGGTCTCCCGCGATGAGCGAGACGAGCAACAGGAGCAGTCCCACGCCTGCGATGACGAGGAATGCGGTCATCCGTCATGAGCTCCAGTCAGGGCCGCCGACCGACGCCACCGTGGCGCCTCTCCAGCCCATTGCCGCTGAGACGGCGTGGGGCGTCGGCCGGTTCCACCGACTTTCGCGCGGTCCGGTCAGCTCGACTGTTGTGCCCCCGGATCGGCGTTCGAGAGGCCCTCGGCAGCGTTTTCGGCGGCAACCGCCTTGCGGACCACCGGCATGACGGTCAGCCCCTGGACCGCGATCGTGAAGAGCACCACGGCATACGTGGCCGTCACGAGGGTGGAGCGATAGGGCGAGGGGGGCAGCCCGAGCGCCAGGCTGATCGCGATCCCGCCGCGCAGGCCACCCCAGGTGAGCATCCGGATGGTCCACGGCCCGTAGCCGTCGCGGGAGCGCACGAGGAACATCGGCAGCGCCACCGAGACGAACCGGGCCACCAGCGCGACGGCGATCATGACGATGCCCGCGACGATCTGGGCGCCCGAGGTCGGCGTGAGGATGACGTCGAGTCCGATGAAGGCGAAGAGCAGGATGTTGAGCACCTGGTCGAGGGTCTCCCAGAAGCCTTCGACGTGGTGCCGGGTCTCTTCGGTGAACGCGCGCTCCTTGCCGGCCGAGACGATGAGCCCGGCGACGACCATGGCCAGGGGGCCGCTCATCGAGGACTGGACGCAGACGCCATAGCCGACGACCACGGTGGTCAGGGTGATGAGTACCTCGACCGCGTGGCTCTCGATCGTCTTGCAGAGCCAGTAGCACGCGTAGCCCAAGGCGGCCCCGAACGCCATCCCGCCGAGCGCCTCCTGGGCGAAGACGGTGAGCGCACCGGTCAGGCTCGCCTCGACGTGCGAGGTGCCGACGCCGGCGGCCGCCGCGATGACGAGGTAGAAGACGACGCCCACGCCGTCGTTGAAGAGGCTCTCGCCGGCGATGAGGGTCTCGACCTTCTTGGGCACCTTGGCGCGTTTGAGCATGTCGAGAACGGCCACCGGATCGGTCGGCGAGAGCAGCGCCCCGAAGAGCAGCGCCCACAACAGCGGCACGTCGAGACCGACCAGTCGGAAGACCCCCCAGGCGGCGAACCCGATGAGCACCGTGCTGATCGCCGTCGACAGGAACGCGAAGGTGAGGATGCCGGCGCGCAAGCGCACCAACAACCGCGCATCCAGGCTCATCGCGCCGGCGAAGAGCAGGAACGACAGGATCCCGTTGAGCACGAACGCCGTGAAGTCGAGGGTCTGCAACAGCTCGGTCGCCAGGTGCCTCAACCCGAAGGTCCAGCCCGCGATATCGAAGCTGATGAGCAGCACCGAGGCCATCGCGCCCGCCAAGGTCACGCCCACGGTCGTCGGGATCCGGGTGAACCGTTCGTTGGCCCAGGCCAGCAGGGCCGAGACGCACATGAGGACCGCGAGGGCAGTGAGCACGTCCGGAGCGTAGTCCTGCGCCCCGCGACACAGGCCGCCAGCGCAAGCAATCTCACGGCCGAACCGAGGCTGCCGGGGCGGCATACAGTGTCGTGCCATGACGGACTACGACGCCGGGTATGCCGGTGCGCTGGCGTGGGATGGACTCCCCGGGATTCCGGCCTCGGCCGGAGCGCTCGTCTGGGACGACGCCGGGCGGCTGCTGCTGCTGGCACCCACCTACAAGGACGGCTGGACCATCCCCGGCGGAGTCATGGAGTCGACCGGTGAGACGCCGTGGGAGGCCTGCCGACGCGAGGTCTTCGAGGAGACCGGGCTCACCGTGACGCGCGGTCGGTTGGCCGCGGTCGACACCCGGCCGGCCAAGCCGCGCAAGGCCATGGGGTTGCGCTTCCTCTTCGACTGCGAGCCGTTCTCCGCCGAGGCCGCTGCCGGGGTCGTCGTCCAGGTCGAGGAGGTCCGCGAGTACCGGTTCGTCGAGCCCGAGGCTGCGCTGCTGCTGCTGCGTCCGGCCGTGCGCCGGCGGGTCGCGTCGGCTTTGGCGGCGCGGGCGGCGGGCACCGGCTGCGTCTACTTGCAGGACGGTATGCCGGTCGACGGGGTCAACGCGTGACACCGGGTCCCGACACGGCATACGACGTCGCGCGGGTGCGCGCGCACTTCCCGGCGCTGGCCGCGGGCGCGGCGCACTTCGACGCCCCCGGCGGCACACTGACCCCCGACGTCGTGGCTCATGCGGTGCGCGACACCCTGCTCGCGCCGATTGCCAACCGGGGCACCGTGACTCCGGCCGAGCAGCGCGCCGAGGCCGTGGTCGGCGAATGCCGGGCCGCCCTCGGTGATCTGCTGGGCGCAGATCCGCGCGGAATCGTCTTCGGGCGCAGCGCAACTGCGCTCACCTATGACCTGTCGCGAGCGCTGGCCCGCACCTGGGCGCCGGGCGACGAGGTCGTCGTGACGCGCCTGGATCACGACGCCAACGTGCGGCCGTGGGTACAGGCCGCCGCCGCGGTGGGGGCGGTCGTGCGGTGGGCCGATTTCGACCCGGCGACCGGCGAACTCCCGGTGGAGGCGGTGGCGTCGCTGCTGTCGACGCGCACTCGGCTGGTCGCGGTGACGGCCGCGAGCAATCTCATCGGCACCCGCCCACCCGTGGCCCAGATCGCGCGGGCCGCCCACGCGGTCGGCGCCCTGGTGTGGGTCGACGGGGTGCACGTGACGGCGCATGCATCGGTGGACGTCGCGCGGCTTGGCGCGGACTTCTGGGCCTGCTCGCCCTACAAGTTCCTCGGGCCGCACTGCGGTGTCGTTGCGGCGGCGCCGGCGCTGCTGGAGGGCCTGCGGATCGACAAGCTGCTGCCCTCGACCGACGAGGTGCCCGAGCGCTTCGAACTCGGCACGCTGCCCTACGAACTCATGGCCGGCACGACCGCTGCGATCGACTTCCTCGCCGGGCTCTCGCCCTCCTCGGCACCCGACGGCTCCCGCCCCGACCGGCGCGCGCGACTGCTCGCCTCGTATGCCGTACTGGAGGCTCACGAGGACCGGTTGCGTTCGCGTCTGGAGCCGGTGCTGCGGGAGTTGCCCGGCGTCACGGTCTATTCGAACGCCGCCGCCCGGACCCCGACGATGCTCTTCCGGATCGCCGGGTGGGATTCGCAGGACATGCGAGAGGCCTTGGCGGACCGAGGGATCAATGCGCCGGCCGGGCACTTCTATGCGATCGAGTGCTCTCGTCATCTGGGGTTGGCCGACGAGGGCGGCGTGCGGGTCGGTTTGGCGCCCTATTCGCACGACGAGGACATCGACCGTCTCATCGCGGCGCTACGCGAGATCACCCGAGCCTGATCGCCCCTGCCCGTCGCAGCATCCGATCTTCCTGGTTGGCAGAATTGCTTGATCGGTCCGGAACGATGGGTCTTTGCGCTGTCGCCAGATAGGTTGCTGCCATGAGCGCTGGGGTTAGCAGGGCAATGCTCACCGTCGCACTTGCACTTGCCACGGCCGGTTGTACAGACAACCCATCCGACACGAAGTCAACGCCGTCGGTTTCACACACGAGCGAAGTCGCGGTTTCCAAGGGTGATGCCGAGCAAGTAGCGACACAAGTGAGGGTTCTAGAGACTGATCCCGCTGCTTTGGTCGCCGCCGCCTCGGGCGTCACAGCGGATCAGGCCAGGCAGGCATTTCCCCCCGGCACGGAAGTCGAGGCGACACCAACCACGTGGTCACCGGACGGCACGGGCGTGGGCGGAACGATCCAGATCGCGGTCCAACCACCTAGTTCGACGTCAGTGACCTATGTCGCAGTCATGGTCAAGGAGGCTGGCGCATGGAAAGTGCTTGCAACCATCCCCGTAGACGCAGCGAGCACGGGGACGCCATGACCTCCCGGCGCTTGGTAGCGATTGCCCTCACTCTGATCGCGGCGTTCGCCACGGCACATCCGGCTGCGGCGGCGCCTGCGGCGTCCGAACCGAGTTCATGGAATTGTGGCGCCAAAGCTCTCGGGTTGGACGAGGTTCGCATCGAACTGGCGCCGATCAACCCCGCTGAACGGACACCTCAGGGCAGTGCCATCAAGCCGACGTCAGCTGGTGGGTCCTGGGTGCCCGTGATCCTGGTGCACGGCTGGGCATCGCAGTCCACCCACCCGAACACGGACGGAAACCCCAACCTAGCTGGCGCCTTCTCGCACATGGTCGACCTCACCGCGAACAAGCTGGGCAGAGCGAACGTGCCCCGATCGCTGGTCGGCCAACTCCAAGACGTACCTGGTGCGGCCGTGTTCACCTTCGATTACCACCCGTATTCAGGACGCTGGGTCACCGACTCCCACTTGGGCCCGGCGCTCGGCAAAGTCATCGACTGCCTCGCAAAGGCATCCGGCCAAGAAGTCATCGTCGTCGGACACTCCATGGGCGGGCTCATCGCCCGCTACGCCGCCGCCAACCCGGACCGGAGCGGGGTCATCAGCAAGATCATCACCCTGGGCACGCCCAGCGTCGGATCCATCGCAGCCAGACTCGCCGACAGCTCCATCGCGGCAGGCTCGTTGCTATTCAAGCAACTTGTCATCCTGCGACTCATCCTGTCCACATGCGGTCAAGTCAGCACTCAGAGTCTCGACGGAGGCTCCCTGTGCGCGCTCCTGCCACCCCCGGTCCGAGCCTTCGATTCAGAAGCTGGACGCGCATTGCGCGCGGGATCGGCTGAGCTCGGGCAACTCAAGCCCATCCCCGCGGCCATCCCGGTGAACGCACTGGCAGGGGCCACCGGCTTTCATGTCCCGAAGGTCGGATGGTTCAGCCTCCCCTGGGAGACAGACACCATTCCCGTCGGAGATGTGATCGTTACCGAGAACTCCGCTCTCGCAGGAGCAACCGTGTCCAAGACCGTTTCCTGCGCCTATCAACTGTCCCCGGTCCGATCCGGCATCGATCAAGCCGGCCTCATCCTCAAACTCACGGCTGCCAACGATGTGGCAGGCGCCCCACTCGGCGCCTTCTCCGGTCCCTGCTTCCATACCAGCCTGATGCGAAGCATCGAACTCTCCAACGAGGTCCTGGGCGCAGTCAACGACTACATCAACCCCCGCCTGACCAGCCAGCAGATTCAAAACACCATCATCCCTGCGGGCAGCTGCGGAGCAGCAGATGAGGGCGGCTGGCTCCAAGAAGAACCGATCACACTCCGAAAGGGCATCGGCACAACCATCAAAGACCCGGACAGGGACTACGGCGCCAGCATCCTCGAGATCCGTATCGTCGGCCGAGCAGATATGGACCGCGACGGACGGGAGGATCTCGTTTTGGCCTACAAATGTGCCGGCAGCGCCCCGGAAAGGTGCTGCGCGGGCCAGGGCTCACTGAGGACCTTCGTTGGCATCTTTGCTGAGGGTCCTGGTGGTCGGCTGTCACGGACCTTGCCGGTCTACTTCGGGGGTGAGTCGCGGCCCGGCGGCGAATTCGGCCCAGCCGACCACACCATCTCCGAAGTCCGCCTCGACGGCCGCACCCTGATCACCACCGAACACATTCTCTACGCCGATATGTACACGCCCGAGCAAGTAGGCGGCGGCGACCCCCAGGCACCGATCACGGTCAGATCCACACTCGAGGGCACCGCGTGGGTCTCCAAGTGAGGATTCGGCACCAACCCGTATGACCGTGGCATCGGGCGTATCACGCACGGCATACCGGCCTCTTTGGGTCTGACACCGAGGGCAGCAGGCCCTCGGGGCAACTCGAAAGGTGTTCTCTCCCATGCGCACCACGACTTTCACCCGACTCTTCACGCTCACGGCGGGGCTGGCCACCGTCGCCACCCTCGCCCTGGGCAGCTCGACCGCCGCCCAAGCCGGGACCTTCGCTGCTGCCGGAGGGGCGGGCAGCGCGGTCCGGTCCGCCGACGTCGGCTCCGGCACCCCCGCACTCACCGCCGAGGCCAAGGCCGCCGGCAAGAAGGCCCACGGGGCCAAGGCCACGACGACCCAGATCCTCGAGGCCTACTGGACCGCCGACCGGATGGCGGCGGCGATCTCCGCCGACCAGGACCCCGCGCTCGCGAGTTCCGCGACGGCATACCTCGAGAAGACCACCCGTGATCTCAAGGCCGGCAAGAAGCCCGCCACCAACGACGGTCCGGTCCGCAGCGTCTCGGGCGTCTCAAGCCAGGTCTTCGCCCCGGCCGGCAGCGGCGGCGGCAGCGCCGGCGGCCTCGTGCAGGCGGCCTACAACCCCAACCTGCCCTACTACGTGCCCACCGCCTACACCGCGGGGAAGGTCTTCTTCACCAAGGGCGGCCTCAACTACGTGTGCTCCGGCACCATCGTCAACTCCGAGGGCAAGGACACCGTCTGGACCGCGGGCCACTGCGTGCACGGCGGCTCCGGCGGCACCTGGCACAGCAACTGGACCTTCGTGCCGGCCTATGACGACGACCTGGCCAACCCGCGGCCCTATGGCACCTGGTCGGCGGGCCAGCTGTGGTCGAAGTCGGCCTGGACCAGCAGCTCCGACTTCAGCCAGGACATGGGCGTCGCGATCATGAACACCAACTGGGGCTACCACATCGTCGACTACTTCGGCGGCCAGGGCCTGACGACCAACCGCGGCAAGAGCGGCGTCTGGGAGAACGCCTTCGGCTACCCCGCCGAGTCGCCGTTCGACGGAGGCAACCTGATGCGCTGCTGGGGCTCGACCTCGCCCGAGTGGGACGCCTGGCTGGTGTGGTCGCAGACCGTCAAGATCCCGTGCGACATGACCCGCGGCTCCTCCGGCGGCGGCTGGCTCTACGGCTACAACGGCGACTGGGGCCAGCTCAACGGGGTCAACAGCCGCATCGACCGGATCGTCGGCCCGACCATCATGCTCTCGCCGTACTTCGACGACGACGCCTGGGGCCTCTTCAACTCGACCCGCTACCTGTGACCGATCGTCTCATGACCGATCACGTTGTGCGGCAGGCGCGTCCGGACTCCCCGGGCGCGCCTGTGCGCGTTCTCGCCTGGTCACCTACCGTTGTCCGTATGCCGTCCGCTCACCTCCCGCACGACCGTCACCATCGTCGGTGGCCAGGTCCACGCCCGGGCACCGTCGCGGTGTTCGTCGTCCTGGTCCTGCTGTCGACGATGAGCGGGTGCGGGTCGGCGGGAAGCTCGGGTGGGGGTGGTGCGGTGCCGCCCGGTGGCCCCACTGGAGGCTCACCGGGGCAACAGGTGCCACCTGCCCCGCCCCGTGGAGCACCGGCACCCTTGCCCGAGCCCCCCGGCGCAGGCATACCGACCCCGACCTTGTCTGATCCGGTGCCGGGCAAACGGCTGAGGCAGATCCCCTGGCGGCTGGTGTCGGCCGATCCGGGCACGCAGACGGTCGTCGTCGAAACGGTGGTGGGCGGCATACCGTGCGACCGGGTGACCGGCGTCGACGTCGCCGAGACCGCAGCCTCGGTGACCATCACCGTGTGGGCAGGACCGGAGAACGGGGCGACCGGATGTGACGGGCCGCAACCCGCCATGGCGCAGATCGTCTGGGTGCGGGTCCCACTCCTGTCGGCGCTCGGCAGTCGGAGCGTGCTCCCAGTGGCACAAACCTGACGAGATCGGGCAGATCGC
>JBGAQV010000123.1:0-8152 GCA_044220505.1 Dermatophilaceae bacterium | reverse complement strand
CTCCTCGAGGGTGTCGAACTCGGAGGCCAGCTGGGCGAAGTCGTCGTCGAGCTCGGGCAGCTCGCGCTCCTTGACCGACTGGACGGTGATCTGGCAGGTGGCCTCGCGCCCCTCGTGGTCGCCGCCGGCCAGCGGCGCGACGAAGGTCTTGGTCTCGCCGGCGGCCATGCCCACGAGGGCGTCGTCCATGCCTTCAAGCATGTTCGCCGAGCCGACCTCGTACGACACCCCGGTGACCGCGTCGATCTCCTGGTCGTCGATCGTGGCGGTGAGGTCGATGGACACGAAGTCGCCGGTCTGCACCGCCCGCTCGACGCCCTTGAGGGTGCCGAAGCGCTGCCGCAACGTGAGAAGCCGCTCCTCGATGTCGTCGTCGGTGACGGCCAGGGGGTCGACCTGCACCGAGATCCCGGCGAAGTCGGGCAGCTCGATCTCGGGACGCTTGTCGACCTCGGCGGAGAAAATGAGCGCCTGGCCAGCCTCGACCGGGATCGCGGTGACGTCGACCTCGGGCTGGCCGAGCGGGCGCACGTCGTGCTCCTCGAGGGCCTTGCCGTAGAAGGTCGGGAGGGCATCGTTGATGGCTTCCTGCAGCACCGCGCCGCGGCCGACTCGCTGGTCGATGATCCGCGCGGGCACCTTGCCGCGACGGAAGCCCGGCACCTGCACCTGGCCGGCGATGGTCTTGTATGCCGTGTCGATGCTCGGCTTCAACTCGTCGAAGGGCACCTCGACGGTCAGCTTGACCCGGGTCGGGCTGAGGGTCTCGAGGGAACTCTTCACGGCGGCTACTCCAGATCGATCGGGTGGGGGTGGTGCAGGCGCGCATGGCAGCGCGATGGCAACCGGAACACTCTAGTTGGTCGGGGTAGCCGGATTCGAACCGACGACCTTCCGCTCCCAAAGCGGACGCGCTACCAAACTGCGCCATACCCCGTCAGGCAGCCGCGCGCTGGGTGAGGATCCACCCCTCGGGCCGCACGGCATACCGGTGGTGCGTGAGCAGCATCGGGCGCGAGCGGTTCGCGCTTTCGCTGCAAGCGGGTCTAGGCTAGCCCCCCGAGGCAGCGCCTCCGACCACCGTCTCGGCCGATCGGAGCGCCGGCCCCGACCCGCGGGCGTAGCTCAATGGTAGAGCCCCAGTCTTCCAAACTGGCTACGCGAGTTCGATTCTCGTCGCCCGCTCCACCACGTGTCCCCCCGAAGTCTCCCGAACCGGAGCTTCGAGCCCGACGCGGCGCGCTCGCCACAGCTCACGCGCAGGGCGGGATGGGTTCCTTCGTCACCTCAAACACCACCAGGACGCCCCGCGGCTCGTCGGTCGTGGTGAACTCCGCGCGGGTCGCCGAGGTGCGCACCATGGTGCCGCGAATAGACGCCCGGCTGGTCGATATCCCCGTCGCGGGATCCGTCGTGAAGCCGGGGAACTCCACCGACGCATCGGTCACCCAGTTGTCTCCGTCGAAGATCGCGTACTTCACACCGCAATGGATGTAGAGGTCATGATTCGGCGCCGCACGGCCCGCCGGCGCTGGCCCAGCGGTCCCGTCCGCGAGCATGACCGGAGCCGACGTCCTGGGTGACGGTGCGCTCGACCCACTCCCGCACGCGCCACACACTGTCAAGATCGCCACCAGGCCGAGCACGACGGCGCCCACTCCGGGCCTCCGGATCAGGTGGGACAGCACGCTCTTCTCGGCCATGCGATTACCCATCCGTTCCACATCGGCAGCCGTGGCGGATACCCACGATTTTCGTTCAGTATGCGCTGCCGAACGTCAGCGCGGAGGACAAGCTGCGCTCCGGAATCGACGTGTGGGTTTACGCACCGAGATAGCGCAGCCGCAGGTCGGTAATCGCCCTTCCGGCGGCAATCCCCTTGGCCTCGAAGCCGGTGACCGGCCGCCAAGCGGGGCGGTCGACCGGCTCGCAGACCCAGCCCGGCTCCCCCGCCACGACCTGCCGCACGTGGGCGGCATACGGAAGTTGGTCGGTCGCCACCAGCACCTCGCCGCCGGGTGCGAGCCGGTCGGCCAGGAGCCCGAGGGTGTGCCGTGACACGAACCTGCGCCGGTGGTGGCGCGCCTTGAGCCACGGGTCGGGGAAGAACACGTGCACCGCGTCGAGCGCGCCAGGGTCGACGCGCTCCTCGAGGAACTCCACCGCGTCGCAGAGTTCGGCGGCGAGGTTGGCCGCACCCGCATCGGCCGCCGCCGCCAGCATCCGAGCAACCCCGGGTGGGTGGACGTCGAGAGCGACAAGCAGGTGGCTCGGATGGGCCTGGGCATAGGCGACCGCAGCCCCGCCGTGCCCACAGCCGATCTCCACGACCAGCCGCTCGACCCCGGGTGGCCGAGCCGGTGGCCCGACAGTGAGGCGCGGCGGCACGGCATACCGGGGCAGCAGGGTCTCCAACCGGTCGGTGGTGAGTTGCGAGAGCCGGCCACGGCGGGCGTGGAAGGTGCGCACGGGCGGCGGGTAGGTCACCCGCGACACGGTAGGCCGTGCGTGAGGGACCGCACTACAGTTGGGTGGCTCCGGCGAACGCCGTCGGACGGACCGGGAGGGAGAAGACCCATGGGACTTTTCGACGAGATCAAGGACAAGGCCGAAGAACTCAAGGACAAGGCTGTCGAGCTTGTCCAGGGCCAGAGCGACAAGGTCGACGAGGCCGCCGACAAGGCCGGCGACTTCATCGACGAGAAGACCGGCGGGCAGTACGCCGACAAGGTCGACCTCGCCCAGGAGAAGGTCAAGCAGGTCGCCGACGACCTCGACCAGGCCAACTGACCTGTCTGGCGCATCAGCCTGACGCCGCAGGGCCGGCCCCCAGCTCGGGGCCGGCCCTGCGCGTGTCTGGAGTTGGCCGCGTCTCTGGAGGCGGCTCAGGGCAGCGTCGGGAGGTCTCCGTCGAGCTCGAAGTCGGTGACCATGGCCAATCGTCGGGCATGCCGCTCGTCGCCGGAGAAGTCGGTGGCCAGGAACGCATCGGCGGTCGCCAACCCGGTGGGGACGTCGACGAACCGCCCGCCCATCGCGATGACGTGGGCGTCGTTGTGCTGGCGGGCGAGCACCGCAAGCTCGGGGCTGGAGGCATAGGCCGCTCGGATGCCCGGCACCTTGTTGGCCGCGATGAGTTCGCCATTGCCCGAGCCGCCCAGCACGATGCCCCGTGACCCGATGTCCTCGGCGACAGCAACCGCAGCCCGCAGGACGAAGACCGGATAGTCGTCCTGGGCGTCGTAGTCGAGCGGACCGTGGTCGATGACCTCGTGTCCGGCGTCCTGCAGGTGGGTCACCAGGGCGCGCTGCAATTCGTATGCCGCGTGGTCGCCGCCGATGTGGACACGCATCGTCGCGTTCTCCCTTTCGCTGTCGGGGTAGCCGCGCCGGAGGCGGCTGGAGGCTCAGTCGAAGAGCTCAGTCGAACTCAGTCGAAGATCGGTCCCACGGTACGCGTGCGCTTGAGCTCGAAGAACCCCGGCGTGCCGGCAACCAGGCGGCAACCGTCCCAGAGCCGCCCGGCGGCCTCGCCCTTGGGTGCTGGGCTGACAACCGGGCCGAAGAACGCCACCCCGCCGACGGCGACGATCGGGGTGCCCACCTCGGTGCCGACCAGGCTGATCCCGCGCTCATGGCTGGCGCGCAACGCCTCGTCGTAGCGATCGGTGTGTGCCGCGTCGGCGAGGTCGGCGGGCAGCCCGCACTCCGCCAATGCCTGGGCGATGACCCGGTCGACGTCCTGGTCCTGGCCCAGGTGGATCCGGGTGCCGAGCGCGGTGTAGAGCGGCGCCACGACGGAGTCGCCCTGAGCCTGTTGCGCGGCGATGACGACCCGCACCGGGCCCCATGCCTTGGCCATCAGGGCTTGGTAGTCGGCGGGCAGATCCCGGCCTTCGTTGAGCACCGACAGGCTCATGACGTTGAAGGTCACGTCGACCGGACGGACCCGCTCCACCTCCAGGAGCCACCGGGAAGTCATCCAGGCCCAGGGGCATACCGGGTCGAACCACATGTCGGCGTGTTCGCGCTCTCCAGTCGGCTGCGTGGGACGGGTCTGCGATGCAGCGGGCGAGTGCGAGGTCATGGGCGCATCATCTCATCGTGCCGTTCACACCTCTGCGGGCGTTCACCAGCGAAGTGTTCACAGGCTTGCGCCGACACGTGCGAGGATGCGAGCAGGCGAGCCCGTCATACCCACAAGGAGCGACCCACCGTGCCTGGCACCAACCTCACTCGCGACGAAGCAATTGGCCGCGCTGCCGCGCTGCGCACGACGGCATACGAGATCGACCTCGATCTCACGACCGGACCACAGACGTTTCGCACCGTCACCCGGGTGACCTTCACCGCGACGCCCGGAGCAGACACGTGGATCGACTTCGTCGGCGACTCGGTGCAGGCCGTGACGCTCAACGGCCGGTCCCTCGACCCGGCCCAGGTCTTCGCGGACAGCCGCATCGCGCTGCCCGGCCTCGCTGCCGACAACACCCTCGTCGTCGACGCGACCGGGCGCTACACCAACAGCGGCGAAGGCCTGCACCGCTCGGTCGACCCGGTCGACGGCGAGGTCTACCTCTACAGCCAGTTCGAGGTGCCCGACGCGCGCCGCGTGTATGCCGTGTTCGAGCAGCCGGACCTCAAGGCCACCTTCGCCTTCACGGTCACGGTGCCCGAGCACTGGATCGTGCTGTCCAACGAGCCCGTCGCCGATCGCGCTGCGGCAGGTGCGGGTCGCACCACCTGGACCTTCCCCGCGACCCCGCGGATCTCCTCCTACATCACGGCCGTGTGCGCCGGTCCTTATGTCGGCGTGACCGACTCCTTCGCGGGGCGCGGCGCGCAGATCCCGCTCGGCGTCTACGCCCGCAAGTCGCTGGCCGAATACGTCGACCACGACAACATCCTCGACTGCACGAAGGCGGGCATCGGATTCCTCGAGGAGGAGTTCGACATGCCCTTCCCCTTCGCCAAGTACGACCAGATCTTCGTGCCGGAATACAACGCCGGGGCCATGGAGAACGCCGGCTGCGTGACGATCACCGACATCTACGTCTTCCGTGGGCAGGCCCCCGAACCGCTCGTCGAGCGCCGTGCGCTGACGATCCTGCACGAGTTGGCGCACATGTGGTTCGGCGACCTGGTGACCATGCAGTGGTGGGACGACCTGTGGCTCAACGAGTCGTTCGCCGAGTGGGCCTCTTCCGAGGCGCAGGCGTCGGTGACCCGCTGGCAGGACGCCTGGACGACCTTCCACAGCCACGAGAAGACCTGGGCCTACCAGCAGGACCAGCAGAGCGACACGCACCCTGTCTATGCCGACATGCGCGACCTGCACGACATCGCGGTCAACTTCGACGGCATCACCTACGCCAAGGGCGGATCGGTGCTCAAGCAGTTGGTCGCCTATGTCGGACGGGATGCCTTCCGCACCGGGCTGCGGGCCTACTTCCGCAAGCACGCGTGGGGTAACACGACGATGGCCGATCTCTTCGCTGAGTTCGAGGCGGCCTCGGGGCGCGACCTGTCGGACTGGGCCCAACGCTGGCTACGCACCGCGGGGGTCAACACGCTCTCGATCGACGTCGAGACCGACGACGACGGGGTCATCACCGACGCGGCCATGGTGCAGACTGCGATCCCTGACTTCGCGACGCTGCGTCCGCATCGGCTCGGCATCGGCCGCTACGACCTGCGCGATGGGCGCCTGGATCGGGTGGGCTACGACGAGGTCGACATCGACGGCGAGCGCACTCCACTGCCGATGCTGGTCGGCCGGCGTCACCCCGACCTGCTGTTGCCCAACGACGATGACCTCACCTACGCCAAGATCCGGTTGGACGACCGGTCCTTCGACACTGCGCTCACGCAGGCTGCGACCATGTCCGACCCGCTGGCCCGCTCTCTGGTCACCGGGTCGCTTTGGGAGATGGTGCGCTCGGCCGAGCTCGCTCCCAGCGTCTTCCTCGACTACCTCCTGCGGGCCATTCCCATCGAGGACCACCCGACGGCGCTTCGCACCGTGCTGCTCACGACCAAACAGATCCCCTCGATGCTGCTGGCCACGCTCGACTGGTACACCCCAATGGCCGACCGGCCAGCTGCCCGCGCCCGGGCTCTCGAGGTCGTGCGCGCGTCGCTCGATGCCGCTCCGGCCGGCAGCGACCGGCAATTGCAACTGCTCATGTCGTATGCCGGGCTGGTCACCGAGCGCGCGGACACCGACCGGCTCGCGGCGGCGCTCGAAGGCGACTCGCCCTTCCCCGGCCTGCGCATCGACCAGGACCTGCGCTGGACCCTGCTCTTCGGCCTCGCGGCCGCCGGCGCCGCCGGCGAGGAACAGATCGCTCGCGAGCTTCAGCGCGACCCGTCGGTGGCCGGCCACGAGAAGGCCCTATCCTGCCGGGCGGCTCGCCCGACCCTCGCGGCCAAGCAGGAGGCATGGTCGTTGACTTTCGACGCCGACACCTTGACCAACGCCGCGATCGAGCACGTCGGCAAGGGGTTCCGGCGCGCCAACGATGCGCAGGGCCTGCTCACACCGTTCGTCGAGCGCTACCACGACATGCTCGAGCCGATCGTCGCCAGCCGCTCTCACGCGATCGCCGAACGCTGCGTCAAGTACTTCTACCCGCTGGACCTCGCGAGCGTGACGTTACGCGACCGCACCCGACGGTGGCTCGACGAGCACCCCGATGCCAATGCGGGCTTGCGGCGCCTGGTCATCGAGCAGCTGTCGTTCGTCGAGACGGCGGTGGCCGCTCAGCAGGCCGACGTGGCAACCCGCTGACTCGGCGGTTGTCGTGGATTCGACCTCCGGGGCCGCGCTGTTCGACCGCTTTGTCGGGATGCCGATGATCATCGTCGGCATCCTCGTCGGCGCGGTCGTCGTGCGTTGGCTCATGCATCGGCTCATCAAGCGGATCGTCCGCACCGCCACGGAGCGGCACGCCGTCCGCGCGGCAGCGGAAGGAGGTCGCACAGCGGCGCTGCTTGCGGCGAGTGGCCTGGCCCACGAGCGCTATGTCCAGCGCACCGAAACCATGGGCGCGGTGTTGCGCAGCATCGTCACCATCGCGGTGACGACGATCGCGATCCTGACGATCATGGCCACTCTCAACATCCCGCTCGGGCCGCTGCTGGCCTCAGCTGGAATCGGCGGTGTGGCAGTCGGTTTCGGCGCGCAAAGCCTGGTCAAGGACTTCATCTCTGGGGTATTCATGATCGTCGAAGACCAATACGGCGTCGGCGACACGATCGACACCGGCGAGGCCGTCGGGGTCGTCGAGGACGTCAGCCTGCGGGTGACCCGGCTGCGGGATCGCTCCGGTGTGGTGTGGTACGTCCGCAACGGCGAGATCGTCCGGATCGGCAACCACTCGCAAGGCTGGTCCACCGCCCAGGTCGACGTGCCGGTCGCCCTCACCGAGGACATCGGCAGAGTCGCCGACATCCTGCGCGCTGCCGTCGCCGACCTGCCGGAGCACGACCCGAGAGTCACCGACGCGGCGACCGTGACGACCGAGTCGATGTCGCAGGGGGTCATCACGCTGCGGGTCAGCGCGCGCTGCCTGCCCACCCAACACCTCGACGTGCAGCGCGATGTCAGAGACCTCGTCAAGGGCGCCCTCGACCGAGAGGGCGTCCAGATCACGGCACCGTCCTTCGGGTCGGGGCAGAGCAAGGCACCATAGGTCGGTGAGCTTCTACGACGAGGTCGGCGGGGCGCCGGTGTTCCAGCAACTGGTCCACGAGTTCTACCGGGGGGTGGCCGACGACCCGCAGCTGCGGGCCCTCTACCCCGAGGAGGACCTCGCACCGGCCGAGCGTCGACTCCGGCTTTTCCTCGAGCAGTACTTCGGCGGACCGGGCACCTACTCGCAGGAGCGCGGGCACCCCCGGCTGCGGATGCGCCACACCCCGTATGCCGTGACTCCCCTTCAGCGCGATCGCTGGCTGCGGCACATGCTCGCGGCGGTCACCACCCTCAACCTGAGCCAGGAGCACGAGACAGCCATGGTCGACTATCTGGTCCGCGCGGCATACATGCTGGTCAACGCCGATGACGAGGCCCGCGCATGAGTTGCCCTGTGTCAACCTTGGCTGTTTCAGGCGGCTTTCGCGGCGTGTTCGTGGAGGACGCGTTGGAGTG